>PEXD01000026.1 GCA_002779235.1 Candidatus Woesearchaeota archaeon CG07_land_8_20_14_0_80_44_23
CGGGCAGAGGCAGATTGCACATAACATATGCGATTAAGAGAAGTTGCATTAATTCTACAGAGGGAATGCCTGAAATCTTTTCAAAGAAAAAAACCTAATTCGCATTATTTTCATGCAAATCCGGAATTCTTCCATAAAACCTGAAAAACCTTTCATTTTCAGCCGCAAACCCTTATTAAAAATGCCTGCGTATTAGTTCTCATACAAAATTAATTGTTTGGAGGCAGAAAAATGTCAGCTAAGAACGCAAAAAGGGTAATAGGAACAATAGCTGTCGTGACCGCTATTGCAGGCACAATGGCTTTTGGGGATGCAGTCGGGTTCAACAGGATTTTCAACAGGACAGCTGCAAAGATTTCTCCCGAGAGCTATGTTGTAGAGCAGGGCTTTTACCAGAAGCCCTATGACCTTAGCATAGTAGTTGAGAAAAACGACTCTGGAAAGGTTGAGAGTTACCTCATAACAAAAGAGCAGAGATACCCGGTAATGCAGGGAGCGCAGGACGTGCTTGTGGGAAGCATTGACGACATTGCAAAGAACCTGACAGAGGGGCAGCAGGAACAGATATTCCAGGGTTTTTCCGACCAGGAGCAGAAGACGATAGTAGGGCAGTATTTCAAGGAAAAAGTTGGTGAGGGAGTTGAACAGGGCAAGAACTGGCTGAAGGACCTTTACGACAAGCTGAAGGATTATTTCCAGAATCCCTGAAGGTGCTGCCATGGACAAATACCTCTCAAAATTCATGAGGGAAAAGCTCGGGCTTGACGCCTCGGGAATAGAAAAGCTTGTGCAGCAGATGCAGTCAGGCGTGAAGAACATAGAATCAGAGGCGGCAGAAGTGAGGAAAAACTTTGATAACGCAAAAAAGGCAATAGAATCTGACTACAAAATGGCCGATGCAGAGACAAGGAAAAGATATGATTCATACATGAAAGCGATAAATGAAATTTCAGAGAAACTGGACCGGCTTGTTAACTTGCTCTATCCCATGAGAGATGCGATTTCATCAGAGGCAGAGGGGATAAAAGGTGGCTGCATGGAGAATCAGGAACCGCTTTTTGACGACTCGCTCAGCTCTAGGATAAGGAGGAACGCCGAGTCAGCAGAAGAGGAGGGAAAGAGAAGCCGGCAGTCATCTGTTGACATGGCATCAGAGCTTATTGAAAAGCAGAGGGATGAGATTGGAAAGATAAAGAGGGAAAAAAATTATGAAAAAGAATCAGGGGGTAAAAAATGACTGAAAACCAATCAATTGAGGAGAGGCTTGACGATGGCCTCAAGATAGAGCAGCCTGCTGCTGTTTCAGCAGAGGAGGCTCCAAACAAAGTGGAATACGAGACGGACTTTGTAAAGACAATGGTGAAGAACAAGGACAAGAAGCTCTTTGAAAGGGTGAAAAAGGCAGACCTGTACAAGAGAAACTTCGACGAGCTCACCACAAGCGCCACCTCAAGCAAGCTTGAGGAATATGTAAAGCAGATAGACAGCAACGAGAAGAAGATGAAGGAGCTGTTTGAGGGAAAGAAGACGCTTTGGGACACAATAGTGATATACTGGGCGAGGATAACCGGCAGGGAATATACCGAAAAAGAAAGGCTCATAGACGCAATGGTAAGGAACGCAGAGAATGCTGTCTCAGACCTGGGCTCAAAGCTTTCCAACTTCATAACAACAAAAGAGCAGCTTAACCAGTATTACATTGAGAAGAAAGAGATGAAAGCAGAGCTGAGCGACAGCATTGATGACTATAAGGGCATAATCAGCCAGCTGGACGCAGAGATAATGAAATACCAGCACGACTATGACAAGCTTGAGACAAAAGGGGAGCTCTCAATGAGGGATACCCTTGAAATGGAAATAGACAAGATGGCGAAAGACAAGCGCACTGTGGAGAGGCAGCTTGAGATAGCCTCAAACAAATACATATTTGTGGACAACACATCGCTTGTGCTGGACGCCCTCTCAAACCAGGTGGAGACAGCAGTGGACAGGGTAGTTATCATGAAGAGCAAGGCAGAGGATTACATCACAGAGGCAAAGCAGATGAAGGACTCAATAGTCAAGCTTTCAGGAATAATAAAGTCCACAACTGAAATGCAGAAATACTCTGCCCAGATACAGAACGCCCTCAACCAGGGACTTTCCCTGCTCTCGCAGAACCTTGACATAATAGTCAAGTCAATCGGAAGCGAAGAGCCGAATCTCTACAAGGAGAATACAATCAACGGGATTTCAGCGAGGAGCCAGAAGGGGCAGGAGATTGTCTATGAAGGCACAGATGACCTCTCCACAAAGATAAATGACATAAGGGCGAGACCCGGCAAGTATTCCTCAAAGCAGAACAACTGATTTTTTGTTTTTTTATCTTTTAGTTCATGCTTAATTTCATCAGCTGGATAATAACAACGGGGGGCGTCTGGAGTGGAAGAAATCCTTAGGGTTGACGAGGAGAGCCTGAAAAAGGCAAAGGCGGAGTTCAAGAGAATTCTCTCATCCAAGTATGACTTTTACACTACACTCAAGATAAAGGACAGGGAATCAATAGGCATGCTATCAAGGGATGCATACGAAACAGCAGAGTCGCTGGAGGATTTTCTCGCAACATTCTCAGCAGTCAGGGAGTGCACAGAGCGCTATCTCTCATCAAAGGGGCTGGACAGGGCGATGCCCAGGGATGAGTTCTCGGCATTCCTCAACATGTTTTCAACTTATGCTGGAATTGCCGAGGCAGAGATTTCCCTTAATCTTGCTGAGAAGGAGAACAGCAAATATCCCCTTGGGTTCATTGATTTTAAGGAGGGGCTCGGAAACCCAAATGCATACCTCGACGTGATAATATCCTCATACGCAGAGTCAGTGAAGAAGAATACAGGAACAGGCAAACAGATGAAAAAGCTCCTGCTGGTGCTCTACAACTCGCTTGAGGACAAGCTGATGGCAGAAAAATCCAGGTATCCGATGCTTGAATCAGCTGTCTCTGATATCGTGCTTGCTGTGGACAGCATAAAGCTCAAGGGATTCTCATCGCACAATGGAAAAGCAGAGGAGAGAAATCATGTTGAAATTGACAAAACATCAGAGCAGTACCTTACCTTTGACAGGGTAATCGGCAACAGCGAGGCAAAGCATGCCCTCAAGAAATACGCTGAAATGCTTTTCCTTTACAACCCTGAAACAAGGAAGAACTCAATAGCAGAAGTCACATACATACCGAGGACCGCTTTCCTGTATGCAAGGCCTGGCACAGGAAAGACCAGCCTTGCAGCTGCAGTGAGAAATTACATGCAGGAGCTTTCCGAGAAGACAGGCAAGAAATTCTCATGGGTGACAGTGGACTCCTCAATAAAGAAGAAGTGGTACGGCGAGACAGAGGAGATACTCAAGGCAAAGGCAGACGCTGCGATGAGCCCTGATGGAATCGGGGTGATATTCATTGACGACATAGACGGGTTCGTGGTGAGCAGGGACGACTCATACACAAACGCCCCTGACAAGAGCATGACAATGTACCTGATGCAGCTGATTGAGGGCATAGACACTCCCTATTTCGGAAACTACATAATACTATCGGCGAGCAACAAGCCGGATGATTTGGATGAGGCGCTGATAGAGAGGATAGGCGAGGCATCCCTGAACGTGCCTGGCCCTGCAACAGTTGAAGAGTATTCTGAATTCCTCAGGTCAAAGCTTGAGAAGGGAATAAAGGCAGGATATGTGAGCATAAGCGATGATGAGTGGATTTGCGCTTCAAAATTATGCATGAAATACCAGGAAACCCTCAGTCCCAGGGACCTGACAAAGGCAATAAGGATGCTCCAGCAGGGCGCTGCAGAGAGGATACCCTTCAGCGAGATATATCTGCTTCCGCCTGAGCAGCAGCAGGAAAGCATACAAAAATCATTCTCAAAAATTGGGATAGGCGAGCTTGAGACGGCGATAGAGGCAAGATACAGGAACGAGGTCAGCCAGCACGAGATATCCCAGAAAGCGGAGATAAAAAGGCGCGCAGGCGAGATTGAGAGGCAGTATGAGGCAATGAAGCTTGCAGAGGGCAGGGTGAAATAAATGGACGAATACTGGAGCATGGCTGCAAGGAAGGCGAGGGAAGAGGCAGGAAGGAAGTGCAGGTTCTCGAGCATAGACGCGCTGCTCTCAGAAACATACGAGTCAAACGGCACAGTGATGATGCAGATTTCGGGAATTGCAGAGGAGATGAAGCATATATGCGACAGCATAGGCGAATCATTCAGCATGCCCTCAATAATATACAATGTAGGGGAACAGGATTCGCTGATGCAGAGGATGGCAGATTTTCTTGAATCATATGCATCAAGCACATCGCTGGATGCAAGCACGAGGTATTCAGCTGAAAAATCAAGAGAGATTATAAGAAAGGTGTCAAAGATAAGCCCTGGCAGCCAAGAGAAGAGAGAAGAGCCGCTGAAGGAGCTGCTTAATGCATACTCTGCCTTTGACAATTTTGCAGGAAATGACAAGCCATGCGAGATAGATGTTTCAGGGGTGATTGCCAGGATTGCCGGCTGCGACTTCAATGGCATCGGGATTGAAAGCTGCGCCCTTGACTCTGAAAAGGCATATGCGACAGAATCAGGGCGGCTGGCTCTTGAAAAAATCGCATATTTAATGAGGGATTCCTGCGAAAGCGGCTCAAGGATAATATTCTCAGCAGAAAAGCAGGACAGGTTTGTGACAACAGAGGCGTGGTGCAGCAGGAGGGCGATAAGCTATGAGAGCATTCCAGCTCTTATAAAAAACGAATGGCGGCTCCTGCTGGCAGAATACATTGCAGAAAAGAACGGCTCGCACCTGGAGATAAGCCCGCCTGGCAGGGAATATCTCGACATAAAAATCCGGCTTCCGGTGAAGGGGTGAGGGGCATCTCAAAAGAAAAGATAATAGGAATGATAAGGGCTGCTTCGGCAGCCGGGCAGCAGTTAGAACAGCGTGCAGAGCAGTCAGGGCAGTCAGGCATAATCTCAAAAATAAAAAAGGCAGAAGAAAAATATGAGAGAATAGAAGAGAATGAAACAGAAGAAAAGAAAGAAAATATTGAAGAAGAAAAAGAAAAATGGACAGAAGGAAAAAAAGGGAAAGAACAAGGGGAAGGGCCGAAAAAGAATCTTGAAGAAATTGCAGACGGGCTTATGGCAGGCGGAAAGCCAGGCGAGGCGATAGCAAATTATGAGATGGCTGCATCAGAAAAGCCGTCATATGAAATTCTCAAAAAGCTCGCCTTTGCCTACATAAGCTCGGGCTATCCTGATATAGCAGCAGAGCGGCTTGGAAGCTATCAGGCAAAAGACAGGTGGCAGGAGCGCAGCATAAAAATCCTGAGGGCACACGCCATGCTTCTCTCAGCAGATGAGAAAATCAGAAAAGAGGGGCTGCTGCTCTGCAGCTCGCTGCAGGACAAGAGCTACCTTGACCTTGATGCCCTATTGGAAGAAGGGCTGTCAATGGCGAGGCAGTCAGATTATGGGAGGGCAAGGGCTGTTTCAGAGGAAATTTCTTCCTGGATAAACAGCAAGAGGGCAGTGCTTTACACAAGGGAGCTGGACTCGGCAGAGGGGCTTTCAAACTATTTCCTGAAAGAAGCCGACTATCCTGAAACAGAGAAGCTCTGCTCTGCAATAATATCTATTGCAGAGAGCGGCTCCCTGCTTGAGATTCGGGCGAGGGCGATTGAAAAGTCGGGCTTCAAAGGGGAGATTGAGGCAGCTGCAAGGGAGCTGAAAAAGAGGTTCCCTGAAAACGCATTCGCAAGGGCAATGGCTGAAAAATACGGGCTTGACGCAAATGGCAGGCATTGAAGGGCACTTGAAAGCATTTTCCGGAGAAGATGGGAGAACCTCAATTGAGCCGGGGCTGAGAAACGTCTACAGGATATTATGCTCATACAATTCTGAAGAAGGCATAAGCAAAATCCTGCTCTCAAAGGACATTGAAGGGCTAACAAGGGACAAGCAGAGAGTCAGGAGCGTGATGCTGAGAAAAATCTCAGGAGGCGAATACCCGCTTGAAGATGCAATCTATAATATGGCAAAGGCTGAAAAGAGCAAGTTTCAAGAGGGAAATTTTGAGAGCGACCCTGCAAAGATAGTCGCGGCATCGGCATATGTTTCAATGCTCGGCACAGATGAGGCAAAGTCGCTTCTTGAGACTGCAAAGCAGCCGGCGTCCCTTGGCTTAATACTTCTCGCTGACGAGGCGCTCACAAGTTATGAAGGCGCAAAGCAGGTGTTCAGCTCAGTAAGAGCAAAAAATAATTCTGATGCAGAGGGGTTCTGCCTGGATTTTTTCAGGGGATGCGCACTTGTAAAGGCAGGGGAAAAGGCAGATGCAGCCATAAAGGAGATTGAGGATGCAGAAAGGGAACTCTCAATGCAAAGCCCCTCTGAAGAGGAGAAGGCCTTTTTGATGATAAGGCAGGCATACGCCTCCTCTGCAGGAAAAAACGATAAGGAAGCTGAATTTTCAGGAAAGGCAGGCGAGCTTGCATCTGCCAGGAAAAAACTGGATTATACCGCAGCAAGAATGCTTGAGGCAATAATTGCAGGCAAGGAAAAAATGGTGGCGACGGCAAAAAATGTCCTTTATTCTGAATCGGGCTCGCTGGATGAAAGGATAACTTCAGCAGGCATGAGCAGGGAGCTGCTCTCAAGCGCAGATGAAAGCTACAAAAGGATTGAAGAAATGCCCTGCTGCAGCAATGAGATTTCTGCAAGGGTGAGAAGCAGGCGCTCGGAGATAAGCTCGCTCCTGGGGAGGATTGACGGGCGCATTGATTTTTGCAAAAAAACAAGGAATAAATGCACCAGGATTTCAGGATTCCTCGCAAGCAGCAGCAAGTATGAGCAGGCAGTGCTTTCAATGAAGGAAGGGCTGACAGAGGAGACGCTTTCAATTTTTGATGAGATGGCAGGAAGTGCAGCTGCAATAAATAGTGATTACGCTGCTGCTGAAAAAAATGAAAGGGAATATCTTGAGAGCGCAGGATATAAGAAAGCCGCTTCATTTTATGAACGGGCGTGCTCACATGCGCTTGAGATTGCCAGATACAGGGCAGAGCAGCTTGCATCCAAGATAGAAAAAAAGAGGACGCAGCTGAAGTCAGCCACCCTCTTTAACTGCGCACTGAGGGGTGGGCTCTCTGATTTCAAGAAAAGGACTGCAGAGTCAATAAAAATGAATGCTGACGAGCTGGAAGAGGCGCTGAGGATAATAAGGTTCGCTGAAGCGCAGAAAAGCGCAGAGGCATGAAAAAATTGCACAAAATCCATAATTTTAAATATGAGCTTGTTCCAACAAAAAGGCATGAACACTCTGCTCTGGATACTGGCAGCCACAGTAATTGACGGGCTTATCGCATTCTCAGGAGTTTTAACACTCGGATTGAAAAAGAAGACGTTTGAAAGCGTAATCTTCGCGCTTGTCGCATTCTCAGCAGGAGCCCTGCTGGCAGGAGGGCTGTTTCACCTGTTTCTTGAATCCCTGAATTACATCAAAGCCCAGACAGCAATACTGATGCTGCTCGTCGGCTTCATATTCTTTTTTCTGATGGAAAGGATACTCAGGTGGCATCACTGCCATGAGGGGCACTGCAAGGTGCATCCTGTGAACTCGCTGATACTCCTCGGGGACGGGCTTCACAACTTCATAGACGGGCTCGTGATGGCGGCGAGCTTCATTGTCGGAGTCCCGTTCGGAATAATAACCTCGCTGATGATGTATGCCCACGAGATTCCGCAGGAGCTTGGGAACTTCGCTGTGCTTGTGCACAACAAGATGCTAAAGGGAAAAGCACTCTGGTTCAACTTCCTGGCGCAGCTCACCTGCGTGCTCGGCGGGATAGTTGGCTACCTGTTCAGGCAGATGGACCTGTTCAGGAACCTCCTGATGCCATTTGCAGCAGGCGGATTCCTCTACATAGCGGCTTCTGACCTCATACCTGAACTGCACAAGGAGGCAAACCTGAAGGTGTCAATAAAGGCCTTCCTGTTCTTCCTGGTGGGCGTGGGCTTCATGATTGCCGTAAAATTCCTGCTCAACGGCTGAAAGAAACATTTATAAATATAATTAAGTGAATGGTTACACATGCCGCCTGATTTATTTTTAGGAATATTATCATGCATTGCTGGTGGGGCGCTTCTTTTTTACGGCTTTTCAAGGATGAAGAAGTATATGCTGATAAATGATACGCCAACCTCAAAGATAAGGGCAGTTGCAATGGGGCTTGTTGAAATAGGCGGGGCTGCAGTATCAAAAGAATACTTGAAAACCCCGTTCTCAAACAATGAATGCGTCTATTACAAGTATGAGGTGAAAGAATACAGGGAGCACACTTCTGTCTCAAAAGGGAGAACAACCCGCTCATACAGCTGGGACACAATTGATTCAGGCGAAAAGCGAATGCCATTCTTCATAGCTGATGAAACCGGAACAATCTATGTAAATCCGGAAAACGCAGAATTCAATGTGCCTATAAAAAAGGAATTCATAGAAAAAGCAGGGCTCTTCAAAAGGGCTTACAGCAGAGAAGGAAACCACTCCCTTGCTGAAATACCAGTGAATAAAATAACATTTTTAAACAAGGTTGGAGACAGAAAATATTTCGAGAGCTACCTCTCGCCAAACGAGAATATTTATATATTGGGAACAGCAGACAGCTATTCAGGAAAAGCATTCATACACCAGGGGCAGAATGACAAAAATTTCATAATATCGACAAGAAGCGAAAAAGAGCTCCTGAAGGCGATAAGATGGCAAATGATTGGGGGATTTGCTGCAGGAGTTGCACTGTTCCTTTGGGGAGTGCACTACTTTTTTTAAATCAGGATTTCAATGTAATCAAAAATAAAAAAGGAGGAAAAAGAAGATGTTAGAAATTATAATTGGAATCGGGCTGCTTTTGGCTGTTTTTATTTTGATTGGATATTTTTTTGCAATCTACAACAGCCTGGTAAGGCTCAAGAACCAGATAGAGAAGGCGTGGAGCAACATTGACACCATGCTTCAGCAGAGGCACGACGAGATAATAAAGCTCTTTGAAACTGTGAAAGGGGCTATGAAGCATGAAAGAGAGACATTGACGCTTGTAACCCAGGCGAGGAACGCTTATGCAAGCGCAAAGACAATAGGACAGAAGGCAAAGGCAGACAACATGATGGAGTCAGCGCTGAAGTCGCTCTTCGCAGTTGTGGAAAGCTATCCAACATTGAAGGCAAATGAGAACACAATGCAGCTGCAGCAGAGAATAAGCGAGATAGAAAACATGCTGGCAGACAGAAGGGAATTCTACAATGATTCGGTGTACACATTCAACACAAGAATAGAGCAGATTCCTTATGTAATTATTGCGAACATGATGAAGTACACCAAAAAAGAGCTCTTTAAGGCAGAGGAAGAAGCAAAGAAAGATGTTAAAATAAAGTTTTAATTTTTAATTCTTTATTCTTATAATTATTTTTAGCATTGTGGAGTAGTTAAATTTTGGAAAGATTTATAAATAACGCCTGCCCAACATCACCTGGGTGGAAACATGAAAGACAGCATGGAAGAAAACAAACCAAATTTGGAAGAAATGCTTTCCGCATTACAAACAGAAGAGGGTAGAGCCGGGGTAGTGCTTAATTTAGTTGGAAAAGCAAACATTCCTGATGAATATATCCTTAAAGCAATTGAGTTTTATGAGAATAGAGCAAATAATGAGAATGAAATAAAAGGTTTGCTTACGCATCATAAGAATAAAATAAAAAATCTGATTAATGCTGATGAAATCGCTGCAAGAGCAAAAATGACAGACAAACATGTAGAACTTTCAGAGAAATTGGGAAATTTTGTAGTTGCTGCTACGCTTCTTAAAGCAAAAGCTGAAGGTGCTAAAGAAGCAGGATTAACAGATGTATCAAACCAATCGTATATAAGAGCGCTTGAGGATTATAAAAAAGGGATAAGAAAAGAAAAATGGTTCAAAAGATCTCTTGCCAATAAGATGATTGAACTTGTTGAAGAAGTTGAAATACCACAAAAAGCAAAAATACCTTATTATAAAGAAGTAATTAGATACTATTTAAAGGGAGGCACAGCAAATTATGATGATGCTGCGGATCTTGCTGAAAGAGCAGGATTGGAAAAGGATGTCAAGCAAATACGTCTTATGCAGCTTGAACACTCCACAAGTTGTGGTTATTTTGACATAGGTGCTGGATATGCTAAACGATTAGGAATGTTAGACGAAGCGAAGCGCTTGTATTTAAAAAGTTATAGTCACGTATTGAAAAATGTTGAACGATTTGGAATCATCAATTTAACCGTTGATGAGCTTGTTTCTAATATTACATGTGCCGAAGAATTGGGATTTTTAGACGAGGCAAAGCAGGCATGTCTCAAAGGTATTGAATATTCTGAAAAAGAAAATGATTTTATGCCTGCTGTTAGCTTCACTGAAAAATTGGCAGAGCTGGAAGTGGTGCCAGAAGAAAAAGCGAAACTGCTAACAAAAGTAGGATATTATAGAGAACTTGCCCAAGTTTTAAAGTTTTAGGCAGAGAAATAAAAAGGGCAAAAAGTGATAGAAGGTGGTGAGATTTGATAATACTACCTATCTTATTTCTGCCCCGTCAGCAATGTCTGCAGTAAGGGTGCCGTTCCTTGGCTTAA
>PEXD01000083.1 GCA_002779235.1 Candidatus Woesearchaeota archaeon CG07_land_8_20_14_0_80_44_23
AAAGAGGCAAAAAATATGAAAAAACTCTCATTTTTAATAGTTCTGCTGCTTATTGCCTGCTTAATTTGCGAAAATGCATTAGCCGTAAATGTATTCTTCACCACAAAAGATGTGAATTTCGTTCCAAATCAGCGGCTTGAAATAGAATATGCTGCGCAAAACGGAAATAATGAGGACATGGGAATTTCTGTATTCTTCACAGGGGACCTTGCCCAGTACATGAGCGCGGAGCCGGCTAATTTTCCGCTTGGGGCGGGTAAGACAAAAAAATTCACTGTCATAATAAATTTTCCTGAAAAGATTGAAAAGCCGGGAACTCATTCCGAGACAATAAGCATAAAAGAGGACAGGTATAACCAGAAAGGAACAATCGTGGTTTTTGCACAGGTGAACCAGCCCCTCCGCATACATGTGCCTTATTCTGGAAAATACCTGGATGCATCCCTGTCAACAGATGGCGCAAAGCAGAACCAGCCGATAACATTTAAAGTTTCTGTCGCAAACCTTGGAGATGAGACAATAAACTCAGTATATGGGACAGTGTATGCTTATAATAGCGACAATGTCACAATAGGCAGCGCAAGCACTGACTCTGCCTCAAACCTGGAGAGCAATACCCAGCAGGAGCTTTCTACACTCATGTCAAGCACTGGCATAATGCCCGGGAGATACTGGGCAGACGCTGACATGTATTATGACGGCGCCACGAAGAGAACAGACAGGATAGAATTCAGGATTGGAGAGCTTAAGGCGCAAATAACTAATTATACGCAGCAGGGATACTTTGGAAAGATAAACAGGTTCAATGTTGAGGCAGAAAGCAGCTGGAACGACCCCATTAATAATGTGTATGCAGATGTGACGCTTAAAAATGACACGCAGGTTCTTAACAGCTTCAGGACCCTTGCAGATACCCTTTCGCCATGGGAGAAGAAGAATCTCGGCGGCTATATAGAACTCTCAAATGTGCCCATAGGCAATTACACTGTGGAAATAACTCTCAACTATGCCGGAAAGACGGACTTTGTCTCAGGAAACTTTGAGGCAGTGGAGGAGCCGAAGCCAGAGCCGGAAAAGCCAAAGGTGTTTCCTGGCTCGGCAATTGCAACAATTGTTGGAATGACTCTCCTCCTGATTAACATAATAATATGGATAATGATTTCAAAAAAGAAGCGTGACTCAAATGCCAAGTAAAAAAAATTCTTCCAGAAAACTGCGCGGAAAAAAAAGGGCTGAAAAAAAGAGCCAGGGGCATGCAAAAAAGAAATTAGCCATATTATTTTCAATAGTGGCTGTAATCTTCATATTTGCAACAATTGCCGCATTTTTTATCATAAAAACTCCAAATGTTTATTATGCCAAAAGAGAGGTACCAATAAACCTCACTGTCGGACCTCCAATGTATGTTGGAATCGGCTCAATCAAGGGCGAAAATGTGCTTTTCTTCGGCTCGATACCGCCGGGGGGCAGCGGATACAGGGAAATCAACATCACAAACAATGAAGGGTTCCCGCTGAGAATATCAGTCATGATAGAAGGCGATGCCTCAAGGTTTGTAACATCTTCTGAGAATAACATAACGATAAATCCTGGAAAGAGCGCTATTGTTCATTTCGTAGCTGCGATACCCTGGGATGCGACACAGGAAAATATCACTGGAACTGCAATTGTTGGATTCAGCAGGAAATCATCATAAAAATCCGCTGAGAGCGTCCTACTCCGGACTAAAGTCCGGAGTTTGACCGGACGCTCTCTTAATCGCGGATTTTTAGGATGCTAAAAGCGGCTTATCTCCAATCTGAAGATTGGAGTTTTGCCGCTTTTCTGCATAAAAATTCGCTGAGCAAATTTTTAGGATACAAAAAATGGCGCGTATCTCGCAACTAAAGTAATGAATTTTAGTGCCATTTTTTTGTATAATTCAAATGAAAAGCCGGGTAGAGCATGCCTATAACAAAGCGAAAGAATGCTTAAGGGAGTGCTATTCTGAACTTGGGATATATGCTGGAAAGATGCATTTTGATGACTACTGGGCGAGAGACGGCTTCTTTGCATCGCTCGGAGCAACAGCGATTGGCGACTACAAGATTTCAAAAAAAGAGCTCCTGCTCTTTCTCTCAAAGCAAAAGGAAAATGGGCAGCTGCCGCTTAGAATTGGCTCAGAATTAATTCTGCCAAAGCTGCTAAAGATTTGGAGAAGCAAAGAAAACAAAACAGAGTCAGTCAGGTATGAAATAGACAGGGTTTATCCAAATGGCATGCCAAAGTGGCCTGCTGACCAGAACTCTCTTTTCGTGATTGCATCTGAATATTACACAAGAAAATCGCGAGATGTGGAATTCGCAAGAAAAAATTATGAGAAGATAAAAAAGGCGCTTGACTGGAATTTTACCCTTGACGCTGATTCAGACCTGCTTATTGAGGAGGGTTATTATTCAAGCTGGCTGGATGGCATAAAAAAATCCGGAAAAATCATATACACAGAGGCCTGCCATTACTATGCATGCAAATCCTTTGCGCAGATAGCAAAGGCTCTTAGAAAATGGAAGGATTACAAGAAATATTCGCATTTGGCAGAGAAGATAAAGCAGAGAATAAATTCATTAATGTGGAATGGGAGCTACTACACTGACTGGATATCATCCGGTGGCAGAAAGCATGAGTATTTCTCTACAGACGGAAACATTCTGGCAATAGTGTTTGGAATAGCTGACGAAGAAAAAGCGGGAAGCATCATTGGAAAGCTCTCAGAGCTTGGGCTTGAGAATGGAGTGCCCTACAGAACAAACTATCCAAAATACAAATGGCATCAGATAGACCTTTTGCTTTATATTACGGGAATTCCAGATTATCATAATGGAATGAGCTGGCTCTGGATAGGGTGCGCAGGAATTCTCGCAAAGGCAATTGCTGGAAAAAAGAAGAATGCCATGTTCCTCGCAGAAAAGGTATCTGAGATAATAATGAAATACGGCGGGACATACGAGGTTTATGAGAAGAAAAGCGGAAGCCCTGTAAGAAGGATTTTTTACAGGAGCGAGTTCCCGTTCGCCTGGGCAGCAGGAATGTTCCTGTATGCGCTTAAAGAATCAGGGATAAAAAAATAGAATAAATCAGAATAAAAGAAAAAGCATTGAAAATTTGAAATCAGTTCTTTGCCCTGTTCCTTATGGCTGCCTGGGCTGCTGCAAGCCGCGCAATCGGGACCCTGTATGGCGAGCAGGAGACATAGTCGAGCCCTGCCCTGTGGCAGAAGTCAATGCTTTCAGGGTCTCCGCCGTGCTCCCCACAGATTCCAACTTCAAGATTCCTGTTAGCGCCCCGCCCCAGCTCAACAGCCATTTTAACAAGCTTGCCCACGCCCTTCTGGTCAAGTGTTGCAAATGGGTCATGGCTCATGAGTCCGTGCTCGATGTAGTATCTTATGAACTTTCCTGCATCATCCCTGCTGAAGCCAAATGTGGCCTGGGTAAGGTCGTTTGTCCCGAAGGAGAAAAACTCTGCTTCTTCTGCAATCTCGTCTGCAAGAAGTGCTGCGCGGGGCAGCTCTATCATTGTCCCAATCTTGTAGCTGAGCTTGACTCCATACTTTTTGATTGTCTCCTCTGCTGTCTTTTTCACTATTTCCTTCTGGTTTTTCAGCTCCTTGACATCTCCTACAATTGGTATCATTATTTCCGGCAGCACATTTATTTTCTCCTTCACAAGCTCGCATGCCGCCTCAAAGGCCGCCCTTGCCTGCATCTCGGTTATTTCAGGATATGTTATTCCCAACCTGCATCCGCGGTGTCCAAGCATTGGGTTGAACTCATGCAATTCTTCAACCCTTGATAGCAGTTTTTCCTTCTCTGCAATCTTCCTTGCATCCCCTTTTTTCTCTTTCATCACTGCAATCTCAACCATAAGCTCCTCCCTCTTTGGAAGGAATTCATGCAGCGGCGGGTCAAGGAGGCGTATGATTACCGGGAAGCCCTGCATCTCCTTGAGCAAGCCGTAAAAGTCGGATTTCTGCAGGGGAAGAAGTTTATTTAGCTCCTTCCTCCTGTCTGCCTCGTTATTTGCAAGAATCATCTGCTGCATTATAGGCAGGCGCTCCTCTGCAAAGAACATGTGCTCTGTCCTGCACAGCCCGATGCCCTCTGCCCCAAAATTCTTGGCTGCAATTGCGTCCCGGGGAATGTCTGCATTTGCCCTGACTCCAAGCTTCCTGAACCTGTCTGCAATTTCAAGTATTTTTTTGAAGTCACTTCCAAGTTCCGGCTCCACAAGCTTTGCCTCTCCAAGCAGCACTTCGCCTGTGTTTCCGTTTATTGTTATGGTGTCAAGGTGCCCTACTGTAATGCCGCTTGAGGTTGTGAATGTCTTTTTCTTCTCATCCAGCTTTATCTCCTCGCAGCCGACAACGCAGCACTTGCCCATTCCCCTTGCGACAACTGCAGCGTGGCTTGTGAGCCCTCCCCTCGCAGTCAGCATCCCCTGAGCAGCAGCCATCCCATGTATGTCATCGGGCGAGGTCTCTGCCCTTACAAGAATCACTTTTTTGCCTTCCTTTCCAAGTTCTTCTGCTTCATCAGCATCAAAGACCACGGCGCCGCATGCAGCTCCCGGGCTTCCTGCAAGCCCCTTTGCGATAACATTGACTTTTGCATTAGGGTCAATCCTTTTGTGCATGAGATGGTTGAGCTGCATTGGGTCTATCCTCATTATCGCCTCCTCTTCTGAAATCAGCTTCTCATCAATCATGTCAACTGCCGCCTTTACAGCTGCCTGAGCAGTCCTCTTTCCAGTCCTGGTCTGGAGCATAAAGAGCTTTCCATGCTCTATTGTGAATTCTATGTCCTGCATGTCCTTGTAGTGCTCTTCAAGCTTTTTCCTTATCTCAATAAGCTGCCTGTATGAATTCGGCATCTCCTTTTCCATCTCGGAAATCGGCTTTGGAGTCCTTATGCCCGCAACAACATCCTCGCCCTGGGCATTTACCAGATATTCGCCATAAAACCTGTTCTCTCCTGTTGCAGGATTCCTTGTGAATGCAACTCCGGTTGCGCTGTCGTTGCCCAGGTTTCCAAAGACCATCTGCTGGACATTCACTGCTGTCCCGAGTTCTGCTGAGATGCTATTCAGCTTCCTGTAGGTTACTGCCCTCTCATTGTTCCAGGAGTCAAAAACAGCGTCAATTGCCATTGAAAGCTGTTTTCTCGGCTCCTCTGGGAAATATGAGCCGGTCTCTGCCCTGATAAGCTGCTTGTATTTTGAGATTATCTCCTTCCAGTCCTCAGCAGAAAGCATCATGTCTTCCTTTATATTCCTCTTTGCTTTTACTTTTTCAATTATTCTCTCAAAACTCTCGTGCTTTATTCCCAGCACGACATTGCCGAACATCTGTATGAACCTTCTGTAGCAGTCATAGGCAAATCTCTCATTATTTGAGAGCCTGGCAAGCCCTGCTGCAGTGTCCTCGTTCAGCCCAAGGTTCAGTATAGTGTCCATCATTCCAGGCATTGAAATCACAGCCCCTGACCTGACTGAAACAAGAAGGGGATTGGCTGCATCACCGAACCTCTTGCCTGTGCGCCTTTCAAGCTCTGCTATTGCACCGTCAACTTCCATGCTGAGCCCTGGCACAGAGCCGCTTCTGAAGAATTCCTTGCACGCCTCGGTTGTTATTGTGAATCCTATCGGCACAGGGACTCCAATCTTAGTCATCTCATTAAGCCCTGCGCCCTTTCCTCCAAGGAGATTCTTGTCTGTCTTTGCATCTCCGAAAAAATAGACATATTTTTTTCCAGACATGAAAGATAATTTTCCAGTTTTTGGCATTTAAACACCTCTAAAGTCTTAATCTTTTTGCGATAAGAAGGTTATTTATAAATTTTTATAATAATCATTCCGGAAAAATTCGGGCTTTTCCAAGAAAAGATATATAAATGCGTTGGAGTCACTTTAAGCCATGGGAATATTCAAGGACATGCTGTCTGGAAGCGAGACCCTTTTCAAGAATTCTGTGGCACTTGACTATGACTACATGCCGAAGCTCATGCCATTCAGGGAGCAGGAGCAGATGAGGATTGCAGCCTGCATAAAGCCGCTGTTCCAGAATAGGAATGGCAGGAACCTGTTCATCTACGGCGAGCCGGGAATAGGGAAGACAGCAGCCTGCAGGCACGTGCTCTCCGAGCTGGAAGAGACCACTGACGACATTTTCCTGGTCTATGTCAACTGCTGGAAGCACAACACCACATACAAGGTGGTGCTAAAGATTTGCGACGAGCTCGGCTACAAGTTCACCCAGAACAAGAAGACAGAGGAGCTCTTTGACATTGCAAGGGACATAATAAACAAGAAGTCGGCTGTTTTTGTATTTGATGAGATAGACAAAGCAGAAGAGACGGACTTTCTTTACATGCTGCTTGAAGAGATTTACAGGAAGAGCATAATACTCATAACAAACCTCAAGGAAAACCTTTCAGGAATTGATATGAGGATAAAGTCGCGGCTGACTGCAGAGCTGCTGGAATTCAGGCAGTACGCTCTGGATGAGGTGAAAGAGATACTGAAGCAGAGGCGCGATTCTGCATTCTACCCTGGAGTGTGGAAGGATGATGCATTTGAGATAGTTGTTGCAAAGACATACGAGCTTGGCGACATAAGGACAGGGCTTTATCTGATGAGAGAGGCAGGCAACTCCGCAGAGGACATGAGCATCAAGGAAATACGGGCCGAGAATGTGAAGGCGGCAATAGCGAAGCTTGATGAGTTCTACATAAAGGAGAGGGACGACCTGGGAGAGGACGAGCAGATAATCATGAGGATAATAAAGGAGCACTCAGGTGAAAAAATTGGGGAGCTCTACAGGATTTACACTGAGCAGGGCGGAAAGTACACTTACAAGACATTCCAGAGAAGAATATCAAAACTTGAGCAGGGAAAATTTGTGAATCTTGAGAAAGTAGCAGGAGGCAAGGAGGGCAAGACAACAATAGTGAAGGACTCCTCAGACGCTAAATTAACTGAATTCTGAAATATTAAAAAAAATCAGATTTTGTGCGGCATGAGAAGCTTTGAGACATTCTTCTCCTTTTCTGCAATCCTGACAGTTGTCTTGATTATAGTGTCAGGATTCAGGGAGATTGAATCAATGCCGCAGTCAACAAGGAATTCTGCAAATTCGGGAAAGTCAGAGGGGGCCTGCCCGCAGATTCCCGCCTTCCTGTTGAACTGCCTTGCAGTCCTTATCACGCTTTCAATGAGGCGCTTGACCGCCGGGTTTTTCTCGTCGTAAATCCTGCTCACGAGCTCTGAATCCCTGTCAACGCCGAGGGTAAGCTGGGTGAGGTCGTTGCTGCCTATGCTGAAGCCGTCGAATATCTTGCAGAACTCATCTGCGAGGATTACATTTGAGGGTATCTCGCACATGACATACACCTGCAGGTTGTCCCTGCCGCGCTCGAGCCCGTTCTTCCTCATTTCCTCAAGGACCTTCTGCCCCTCTTCAACTGTCCTGCAGAAGGGCACCATGACTTTCACATTTGTCAAGCCGTATTCCCTTCTCACCTTGACTAATGCCTTGCATTCAAGGGCAAATGCCGCCTTGTATTTTTCGTCATAGTAGCGGGAAGCGCCGCGCCATCCTAGCATGGGGTTGCCCTCCTTGGGCTCGAACTCAGAGCCGCCGAGAAGCCCTGCATACTCGTTGGTCTTGAAGTCGCTCAGCCTGACTATAACATCCTTTGGATAGAATGCAGCTGCAATCATGGCTATTCCCTGGGCGAGCTTGTCTATGAAGAACATCTTCTTGTCAGGGTAGCCCTGGGTCAGCTTTTCTATCTCTTCCTTAACTGCTTTGTCCTTGATGTTTTTAAAATCAAGAAGCGCCTTCGGATGCACCTTTATGTATGAGCTTATTATAAATTCCTCCCTGGCCAGCCCTACGCCGTCATTGGGTATAAATGATAATGAGAATGCTTCGTCGGGATTTCCAATATTCATCATAATCTTTGTCCTGGGCCTTGGGAGCTCCTTAAGATTTATGTCCATCACAGAATACTTGAGGATTCCGGAATAGACGTAGCCGACCTCGCCCTCGGCGCAGCTTACTGTAACTGGCTGCCTGTCAGCTATCTTCTTTGTGGCATCAATGGTTCCGACAACACAGGGTATGCCAAGCTCCCTTGAGACAATTGCAGCATGGCAGGTCCTTCCGCCCTTGTTTGTGACAATTGCTGAAGCCATTTTCATTATCGGCTCCCAGTCAGGGTCAGTCATCTCTGTGACGAGCACCTGCCCTGGCTTGAATTTGCCTATCTCGTGGACACTCTTAATCACATTTGCGCTTCCAGAACCAATCCTGTCTCCAACGCTGGCTCCCTTCACTATGACGCGCCCCCTCTTTTTCAGGACATATCTATGTATAATGTTCGGGTCTCTTCTTGAGACAACTGTCTCAGGCCTTGCCTGGACAATGCAGAGCTTTCCGGAAACGCCGTCCTTCGCCCACTCAATATCCATCGGAACAGAATGCCCTTTTTTTGCAGTATAATAATCCTCAATTTCACAGCCCCACTTTGCGAGCGTGAGAATTTCGCTGTCCAAAAGGCAGAACTTTTCGCGCTCCTCCTGCGGAACTGAGCTGTTCTTTGTGAAGGCATTTCCCTCCACAGTGTAAACCAGGCGCATCTCTTTTGCGCCAAGCTTCTTTGAGATTAAGGGCTTGAAGCCCTGCTTCAGCGTCGGCTTGAAAACTATGTACTGGTCAGGGTTTATGAAGCCCTTGACAATGTTCTCACCCAGCCCGTATCCCGCATTTATCACCACTGCATCCCTGAATCCTGACTCTGTGTCTATTGTGAACATCACTCCAGAGCATGCCTTGTCAGAGCGCACCATCTTCTGGACTACAATGCTCAATGCTATTGAAAACTGGTCAAACTTCTTGTCAGCACGATAGGAAATTGCCCTGTTTGTAAATAATGATGAGAAGCACTTGAGACATGCATCGATAAGGTCGTCTGCTCCCCTGATGTTGAGGTATGACTCCTGCTGCCCTGCGAAGCTTGCATCAGGAAGGTCCTCTGCAGTGGCGCTGCTCCTGACTGCAACATCCGCGTTCGGACCGTATTCCTTGCAAAGCCTCTCATATGAGGCAATTATCTCTGTCCTGAGCTCATATGGAATCTCGGCATTCCTTATCATGGACCTTATCCTGTGCCCCTTGTCTGCAAGGGAGTTCATGTTCTTGGTGTTCAGCCTCTTAAGCGTCTCTGCTATCTTGTCCTTGAGCTTCGTGCGCTCTATAAAGAAATTGTAGGCAGTTGCAGTTATTGCAAAGCCGTTTGGGACAGGGACTTTTCCTTTCAAGAAGCGGTACATCTCTCCAAGGGATGCATTCTTGCCCCCAACAAGAGAAACATCCTCAATGCCTATCTCGTCAAACCAGAGAATAAACCTGTCCTTCTTTTCCATGATAGCAAACCTCTTTTTCCACATTAACTTATAATTATTACAGAGGAGATATCAGAAAGCCTTTTTATAAAGGTTTGTTATTACTGAAAAATGGGGCAGAATAATCTCATATCCTGTTGAGGATATCATGCGCGTCTGTGCTGGATGCAATGCTCCTCAACTTTGGAAAGAGCATTCCTGATTCAGAGAAAAGCATTGCCCTGAGGCTGGACTTCTCTTCATTTGTAACCTGGGCGAACTTGTCTGCATCAATCAAGCCATATGGATATCCTGGAAATGAGTAATCCCTCGAATTCTTCTGCAGGGCGTCTATTATTTTTTGAATGTCATAAAGCCCGTTTCGATAGACCTCAAACCTGAACGCATAGTTTGAGTTTGAGTTCAGCTTGATTATGTACATTTCTGCCTGGTGCTCAGGGCTCTCAATTTCAACAATTGGATGATAATACCATTCTGAAATTGGGGAAATCTCAGCAAGCAGTGGTATCAGGGGTTTTCCCTTTTTGGTTATCAGCCCTGATGTCTTTGCAAGGGCGCATACAGAAATTCCCTTTGATGAAGCATCTGAATAAAGCTTTTCGAGGAAATACTGCTCGCCCGGAAACATGCACTGAAGGGTGCCGTCAAGCAATATAAAATCCCCTTTCTCTAGCTTCTGGAGAGATGCCCTTGCAATTGAAAGCTCAAAGTAGCGCCTTATTATGTCGGCAATCCGTGAGGGGCTTGCCCGCTCTTTTCCTGACATTATGCTTTTCTCAAGCGGGTCAAAGGAAAAGCTTCCTGCCTCTGAGAAAAATGCCTGTGAATCTGCCTCTTCAACTCCAAAAAGCCCGCAGATTTCCCTGCCTGAAAGCTCATCGCCGCTTTTTGAGAAAAAGTTGCAGGAATACCTGAGAGAGCCCTCCTTTTCACCTGCTGAAATCAGGAGATAAAAGCTTTTGAGCCCGAATGCCACCTTCTGCTGTTCCCTGAAAACCGAGAAATAGCCGCGCACAAGCTGGAGGGAAATGTTTGGGGATGAGAAGAGCTCTGCATTTCCGCCATCGCAGAAAGAAATTCTGGGAAAATTGCCTAATATAACTTCTGGCGGCAAAAAGTTCTTCTGATTGATGGGCACAGCCCTGTAGCGCCTGTCTGGAAAAAATGCGCAATCCTCGAAGGTGCCTGCCCTCGAGGCGATGGCTATCAGCTCGGCGATTCTCTTGAACATGCGGCAGATTAGCCCCAGCAGGTTTTAATACTTTGCCATGATAAAATAGCAGGACTATGGGAAAAAAGCAAAAATCAAAGGGGAATGCTGCAATTGTAAACTCTCTTTCAATAATTTTCTCGATAAGCACGATAGTTATTGTGCTGCTTGCAAACTTTGAGATGTTTGCATTCAGCAGCAGCTATTACCAGAAGCAGTTTGCCTCTCTTGAGGTATATTCTGACTTTGAGATGAGAGGAATTTCAAGGCAGCGGGTAAACCTGTATTCTGAAAA
>PEXD01000060.1 GCA_002779235.1 Candidatus Woesearchaeota archaeon CG07_land_8_20_14_0_80_44_23
CAAAGATTTTCAGTGCAAGAAATGCAAAGCATTTCTTTGTACAAGAAATTCCTTTGGAATTTCTTTGTAATGAGTTTTAGCGCCTTTTTTGTATTACAAAATGCTGACTCTGACAAAAAAGCCAAAAAACCCTATTGTCATAACCGCCTTCCCGGGATTAGGGCTTGTCGGGACAATAGCAGTAGAATTTCTCATTGAGCACCTGAAGACAGAAAAAATAGGTAAAATTTCCTTAAAAGATGATGTCCCTGTTGTAGCAATACATGACGGAAAGCTTGTGGAGCCGATTTCTGTGCATTACAGCAAGGAATACAACATAGTGCTTGTCAGGAGCGTCAACAAGATAACAAAAAATTTTTCAGAGATATCTTCTGATTTCAAGAAGATGGAAAAAGAGCTCTCGCCGAAGGAGTTCGTGAGCCTGGACGGGGTGAACTCGCCCACAGGCAGCTCTGAGATATTCTTCTTCTGCAAGGAGCAGGCGAAGGAGAAGGAATATGAGGTGCTGGGGCTTAAGCCGCTGAAGGAGGGCATAATAATAGGCGCGACAGCAGTGCTCCTTTCGGAGCTGAAAAGTGTGAGCTGCCTCTTCGCAGAGACCCAGTCGGAGCTTCCTGACAGCAAAACCTCGGCGGAGCTGATAAAGCTTCTCGACAGGAAATTCAGCCTTAAGGTGGACTACACCCCGCTTTACGAGACAGCCAAGAAATTCGAGGCAAAGCTGAAGCAGGTGATGGAGAAGAGCAAGGCAATAGAGGACGAGCAGGAGAAAAAGAAGCTCAACTACGTCGGCTGATTATTTATTTAAAATTTAGCGCCCATAAAATCTTATAGAAAAGTTTTTAAATAACCCTCAAACCCTTTTGCTTTATGAAAATCCCGAAGACAATCAACAGGTATTGCCGCTTCTGCAAGAAGCATACGCCTCACAAGGTTATGCAGTCAAAGAAGAAGCAGCCCAGCTCCCTAACTTACGGCTCTAAGTACAGGGCCAAGAAGAGAGGGCGGGCAAGAGGGCAGGGGGGCCACGGAAGATATTCCAAGCCGGCCATCACTTCATGGAGCATGGCTGGAAAGAAGCAGTCCAAGAAGACAGACCTGAGATACCAGTGCACTGTCTGCAAGAAGAGCTCTGTGCAGCGCGTCGGAAAAAGGTCCAAGAAAGTTGAGCTCATATAAGCTCCTTTTTCTAATTGATTCTTTTTCAATCATTTCTAATTAATCCAAAACCTAAAAATTTATAAAGAAGCTGCAAATCTCCAGCAGTATCGATAGGCAGACCGGCGACGCTTGTCTGCGCTGGAGAACTTCATTCTCCGACATTAACATCGATAAATGGCCGTGATTAAACTGCATGGCTGAATGAGAGGAAAAAAGAAAATGGCAAGAATGCATTCCAGGAGAAAGGGAAAAGCGGGAAGCAACAAGCCGGCGAAGGTTGTGAAGAAGAGCTGGACAATATACGACGCCAATGAGACAGAAATTTTAGTTGCAAAGCTGGCAAAGGAGGGCAACTCGGCCTCGGCAATAGGAATGATACTAAGGGATTCCTACGGCATTCCGAGCGTGAAGGCCTCATGCGGCGAGAGCGTTTCTGCTATACTGGCAAAGAAGAAAATGCTCCCAAAGCTTCCGGAAGACCTTACTGGGCTCCTGAGGAGAGTTGTTGAGATAAGGAAGCACATGAAAAGTAACAGGAAGGACCAGACGGCAAAGCACGGGCTGGTTCTCACAGAGTCAAAAATAAGACGGATTGTAAAGTATTACAAGAACACGGGCAGGCTCCCGCTGGACTGGAAGTATGAGCCGGAAAAGATAAGGCTTTACCTCGAGTGAACACAATCTTTTTATTTTTTATTTAATTATTAATTAACTGCAAATGAGCATCAGGTGCATAAGTTGGAAGGCAGTGGAAAAAATTTTGAAGATTTTCTTTCAAGCATGAAGGAGCCCGCTGAGGAGCTCAGAAAGGTTCCCGCATGCGAGACAATAAGGCTCATCTCGCATCTTGACTCAGATGGAATAAGCGCCGCAGCGATAATGATAAGGGCGCTGAACAGGATGAACAGGAAATATGCCCTCTCAATCCTGCAACAGCTTGACGACAAGCAGCTTATCTCGCTTTCAAAGGAGCAGTACAAGACGCTGATATTCACTGACATCGGCTCAGGGCAGCTCTCGGGAATACAAAAGCGCCTGCCCGGCAGGAAAATATTCATACTCGACCACCACGAGATAGACAGGGCAGCATCCAATGAGGACAGCAGCATATTCCACATAAATCCCCACAAGTTTGGCATAGAGGGCTCAACAGAGATATCAGGAGCAGGGGTGGTCTTCTTTTTTGCAAGGGAGCTGGACCCAAAAAATGAGGAGATGGCCCACATTGCGCTCATCGGGGCAATAGGAGACGTCCAGGAAGAGCACGGCTTCTCGGAGATAAACAGGAAAATAATTGAAATTGCTGAGAGGAAGGGAAAGGTGAAGGCTGAAAAGGGACTGAAGCTCTTCGGCGCCCAGACAAAGCCAATACACAAGCTGCTCGAGCAGAGCTCTGATTTCTTCATACCCGGAGTGACCGGCTCAGAGAGCGGCGCGATACAGTTCATGCAGAACCTGGGAATAAGCCCAAGGGCTGCTGACGGGGGCTGGAAAAAACTCTCTGCATTATCAGACGAGGAGATGAAGAAGCTCGTCGCGGGAATAATAATAATGCGGGGCCAGGAAAAGAAGCCGGAAGAGATAATCGGAGCGGTCTACACGCTGGTAAACGAGAAGCAGGACTCCCCGCTGCGGGATGCCAAGGAATTCTCAACCCTGCTGAATGCCTGCGGCAGGATGGGAAGGGCCTCATTCGGCATAGGCGCATGCCTTGGCGACTTAAGGGCAAAGCAGCAGGCGCTGAACACCCTTGCGGACTACAAGAAGGAGATAATGAAGTCGCTGAAGTGGTATGATGAGAACTCCGGCTCAAAGAATGTCATAAGGGGAAACAGCTATCTCATAATAAATGCCGGCTCAAGCGTCCCAGCCACGATAATAGGCACAATGGCCTCGATAATCTCAAAATCAAGCGGGATTTCAGCCGGCACAATAATAATATCCCTTGCGCAGAATTTTGACGGCAGCACAAAGGTCTCTGCGAGGGTTGCAGGAAGGGAAAAGAATGCCCTTGACATGAGGGCGATTGTGAAGAGCATAACCAAGATTTCAGGCGGGGAGGCAGGCGGGCACAGGAATGCTGCAGGCGCAGTGATACCCACTGAAAGTGAGGATAGATTCATAGAAAGCGCCAGGGCGGTATTAGAGAAGTTGGCATTGGAAGAAAACGTGTTCTGAACTTATTAGTAGTTCATAAAAAAAATTAAAAAAAATAAAATCTCCATTGCCTTTCGGCAAGGAGACCAAACTTGCCTTCATCTTCTTTCGTGTGGGGGTGGAAAAATGAAGGCAGAAAAACTGCACCCGAAGGTGACCATGAATAATTGATAAAGCCCCCCATTGCCGGGGGGCGAAAGTTGATCTGCCTCTTTTTTCTATTGCCTTACTTCAAATAAGCCGAAGCTTTTTGAAGTTCAAAAATCGCCGATAGCGATTTTTCTTACTGTATTATCTCTATGCCCAGCTCGTCGCTAACATGGGCCGCCTTGGGCATTGAGGACCTGTTCTCTCCTTTTCCCAAGAGCCATGCTGACTTGACTCCTGTGATGATGGTCATCACTGTCAGCTTACCCTTCATGTCTTCCTGTATCCTAGCTCCCCAGATGACGTTTGCATCGGCGTCCATGGACTCTGTCACAAGCTCTCCTATCCTGCTGACCTCTTCAAGGGTCATGTCGGGCCCGCCTGTGACGTGTATCAGCGCCCCTGTTGCTCCCTTGTAGTTGATGTCCAGAAGCGGATTTGAAAGCGCGCCGTTGACTGCCTCCTCAACCTTGTTGTTGGTGTCTGATGAGCCGACTCCGATTGCCGCAACTCCGCCGTTTGCCATTATCGCCTTGACATCTGCGTAGTCCAGGTTAACCAGGCTTGGCACTGCAATTGTCTCCACAATTCCCTTTATCATTGTCGCGACTAGCTCATTGGCGACTGCGAAGGCCTGCTGTATCGGCAGCCCTCCTGCTATCTGGACTAGCCTGTTGTTGTCTATGACTACAACTGTGTCTGAAACTGTCCTGAGCTGCTGAAGCCCGAACTCTGCCTTGTCTACCCTTACCCTTTCAATCTTGAAAGGCATTGTAACTGTGCCGATTACGATTGCATTGCCATCCTTGGCGAGCTTTGCGATGACCGGAGATGCTCCTGTCCCTGTTCCGCCTCCCATTCCTGCGCAGACAAATACCATGTCGGCATCCTTCAGGGCTTCCTTTATCTCCTGCAGGCTCTCTTTTGCTGCTTCTGCTCCCTTCTCGGGATATCCGCCGCAACCGAGTCCTCGGCTCACATCCTTTCCGATTATGAACTTCTTGTCCGCCTCGGTGATGTTAAGGTGCTGAGTGTCTGTGTTGCATGCAATTATCTCTGCTCCCCTGATTCCCTTCTGGTAAAGCCAGGAGACCATGTTGTTGCCTGCCCCGCCAACACCTATGACCTTTATGTTGGCTTGGCCCTCGAGCCCCTCGACCCGCCTGTCGTTGCTGCGACCGCTTTCCAATGCATTTTGTATGATATAATCCATCTTTTTTTGCCCCCTTTTTTTTATGGTTTGTAACAAAAAAATCCCACACATCTTATATGCTGGAAAAAATATAATACAAAACCATAATATTTATATCCTAGTATGGTTTTTTATCCTTTTGAAAAAGATGCCTGCGCCAACAGGTGTTTTTGGAAGGGTTCAACTACCCCGACGCCAAATTCGAGAATAATTGCTTCAAACAAGGTTTCGCCAAAAACCTTTGTTTGATCTTTTTTTAAAATAAAATTTTTAATTCTCCGAGAGTTGCTAAGTATTTAAACATTTCCGACTTGTGATATATATTTTCAGAAATCTATATTCATATAGTATATCGCTATATTGATTCCCTAAACACAGCAAAGCAGGATTTAGTATACATTTAGCCACCTTGAAAGAGTTATGCGAACATCTTGATATACGGATTTAAACAATATTTAAATAACAATCCACTGATTCTGAAATGCTGGGAAAAAAATGGCATTATACCTTATTGGAATCGGGCTTTACGACGAAGAGGACATAACACTCCGCGGCCTCTCGCTTGCAAAAGATTCTGATTACATATATTTAGAGGGCTACACTTCGCTCTCGTCAGCTACAATTGAAGGGCTCGAGAAGAAAACAGGAAAAAAAATAGAGAAGAAGGAAAGGGAATTCTTTGAGCAGGGCTCAAAAAGCATTATTGCACTCGCAAAGAAAAAGAATGTCGGAATTCTTGTGATAGGCGACCCGCTTTCTGCAACAACGCACATTGACTTACTGAATGAGGCAAGGGAAGCTGGAGTAAAGGCAGAGATTGTCAACAACGCATCAATAATAAACGCAATCGGAATCACCGGGCTGCAGCCATACAAGTTCGGGAAAATCACAAGCATCCCCTACCCTCAGGGCGGGTACATGCCAGAGACTCCTTATAACATCCTCAAGGAAAACCTCTCAATAAACGCACACACGCTCCTCCTCCTTGACCTGAGCCCGAAGGACGGGAAGTTCATGACTGCCAACGAAGCGATAGAATACATGCTCTCGCTTGAGGAGAAAAAGAAGGCGGGAATATTCACAAAAGACACCCTGGTAATAGGCTGCGCAAGAATTGGCTCAAGGAGCCCCACCATCAAAGCAGGGAAAGCGGGAAAGCTCCTCAGTGAGGATTTCGGGAATCCCCTGCACTGCATAATTATCCCTGCAAAAATGCATTTTGTCGAAGAAGAGAATATAAGAAAATGGATGATTAAATGAAAGAAAAAAAGGATTACAAGAAAAAATCCGGCGAGCTTGAGAAGAGAATCTCAGAGCTTGAGGAATGGTTCTCAGTGGAAATAAAAAAGAGGGACAGGAGGATTGAGGAGCTGGAGCGGGAAAAGGCCCTCTTTATGTCCTCGGCGATGAAGGAGGCAGAGAAGAGGCAGGAGTCGCAGTTTGTGATGGAAAAGATGAAGGACAGGTTTGAGAAGATGCAGAACATCCTCCGGGATGAGAGGATGAAAAGCAAAAAATAACAAAAATTTGTCAGGCAAATTTTTGGAACAAAAAAATCTCTTGGAGATTTTTTGTTCAAGAAATGCAGAGCATTT
This sequence comes from Candidatus Woesearchaeota archaeon CG07_land_8_20_14_0_80_44_23, assembly GCA_002779235.1. GTDB lineage: Archaea > Nanobdellota > Nanobdellia > Woesearchaeales > 0-14-0-80-44-23 > 0-14-0-80-44-23. The sequence continues at coordinate 6,253 of PEXD01000060.1, forward strand.
CTTTGAACAAGAAATTGCGCATTAAAATGCAAAACTTTATACCTTGCACAATTTCTTTGTAATAAACAGCAAAAGGAATCAGCAATAAAAAAAATGGCAGGCGAAAGTTTCGGAAAGGAACAGGTTGCAAAAGCCCTTGCTCTTGCAACTGGAAAAGAAGAGAAAGAAATTCTCTCGGCATTAGAAACTCCAAAAGATCCGAAGATGGGCGACTATGCATTTCCCTGCTTCACCCTTTCAAAAGATATGAAAAAGAGCCCGGCGGCAATCGCATCTGAAGTGAAAAAGAAAATCGATTCCTTGAATAAAAAAATCATAGAAAAAACTGAAACAGCGGGTTCCTATCTTTTCATAGAAAAAACTGAAGCAGTTGGTCCTTATCTTAACTTCTTCATAAAAAAGAGGCACATTGCACAATCAATCATCTCTGCAATAGCAGAAGCCCCTGAAAAATTCGGCTCGGCGAGGAAGAAAAAAGAGGTTGTAATGGTTGAGTTCTCCCAGCCCAACACGCACAAGGCATTCCACATAGGGCATCTCAGGAATGTGGTTTTAGGCGACTCGCTTGTGAGAATATCAAAGTTTAACGGATATTCTGTTGTCGCAGCAAACTACATGGGAGATGTGGGCGCGCATGTCGGGAAGTGCCTCTGGTGCCTTGAGAAGTACCACAAAGGCGAGATAGAGAAGATACCAAAGGAAAAAAAGGGAGAGTTTTTGGGAGAGATTTATTCAGAGGCGTCAAGGAGGATAGAGGAGGCGCTTGAGAAGGGCGACAAGTCGCTGAAGGAAGAGGCTGCTTTGGTTTCAAAAAAGCTTGAAGAGGGCGATGCCAAGCTCACAAAGCTCTGGAAGGAGACGAGGGAGTGGAGCATTGAGGAGTTCATGAGGATTTATGATGAGCTCGGAGTGAAGTTTGATGTCTTTTTCTATGAGAGCGAGGTTGAAAAGAAGGGGAAGAAAATAGCAGAAGAGCTCCTCAAAAAGGGAATCATGAAGAGAAGCGAGGGCGCAGTGATAGTTGACCTGAAAAAATACGGGCTTGACGTGTTTCTGATACTGAGGAGCGACGGGACAGCGCTCTATGCCACAAAGGATCTGGCGCTTGCAGAGGAAAAGTTCACAAAATACAAGATAGACAAGAGCATCTATGTCGTGGGCTCAGAGCAGAAGATGTATTTCCAGCAGCTCTTCAAAACACTTGAATTAATGGGCTTTGCCAAGGCGAAAAACTGCTACCATCTTGCATACGGGCTTGTAATGCTTGAGGAGGGGAAGATGTCCTCGAGGCAGGGCAATGTTGTAAAGTACAGGACGCTCTTTGATGAGGTTTTCAAAAAGGCGGGAAAGGAGATTGAGAAGAGGCATCCTGACTGGGGCAAGAAGGAGAAGGAAGAGGCGGCAAGGAAAATCTCAATAGCTGCAATGAAGTTTGGAATGCTCAGCCAGGACAATAACAAGCCGATAATATTCAACATAGAAAAGGCGCTGGACTTCGAGGGCGACACAGCAGCATATGTGCAGTACGCCTACACAAGGGCGTCCTCAATAATAAGGAAGAATTACGAGGAAAACAAGGAGAAAATAACACTTGAGGATGCGAAAGATGCTGACTTCTCAGCACTTTCAAGCGAATCAGAGAAGGAGCTCTGCAAGAAGCTGTCAGATTTCCCTGCTGTTTGCGAAAAGGCAGCAGCAGAATACAAGCCGTTCCTGCTTCCGAAATACCTGCTCGAGCTTTCAAAGGATTTCAGCGCTTTTTATAATGAGTGCCCGATAATAAAAGCGGAAAAGGAGACCAGAAAAGCAAGGATACTCCTTCTTGAAAGCGCAAGAACTGTATTCAAGAAAGGGCTGGAATTATGCGGGATAGAAGTTCTTGAAAGGATGTGATATTATTACTCCCTGAATTCCACATTATCTACAATGCCGTCTGAGTCAAGGTCTGTGCCTTCCACAACCTTTGCATAAACATTCTTGTCATGGATATTTCCCTTTGCAATTTCCTTGAAGTTCTTGAGAAAGGCGATTATGGCAGCCCTTGTGCCTGAATATCTCCTGCCAGCGAGAAGGAGGATGCTTTTCTCGGGATTGAAGGGGTTCTTTGCCTTGACTATAAGCCCGGTTTCGTCGGTGGTGTAGATGTTCCCTGAGAGCGAGGAATGTATGTTCCAGGCGTCTGTCTTCTCAAACCTGATGGGAAGCCGAGGATTGACCTGCTCCACAATTTTGTTGGTGACAGGCCCGCCTATCAGTATCAGGTTATGCCTGAGGTCCTTACCTTTCACTTCTGTGTCAAGCTTGACTGTGAATGACGGCACATAGTTCAGGAATGTGCCGAGGAAGAGGGCAAAGTCAACTGCATAGTAGCCGTCCCTCGAGCGCGCCTTGTCAGGGCCGTGGGGGTCAGGGCTTCCAACAATGAAAAAGGCGTCAAGCTGCCCGTCCTTTATGAATGGCTCGAGGAATGTGCTCTCATTCCCCATGTGGGTAATCTTGTTTGTCACCTCAAAATCCCCGAACCTCACCACAAAGGCGGGCTTTTCGAGCGCATAATATTTTGCTGTTGCGCCCTTTATTCCCTCGCTCTTCACAAATCTCACAAGCCCTGCCTTCTCCAGCTGCCTGATGTGGTAGTAAATCTTCTGCTCATTTACTTTAAGCCTCTTTGCGATTTCTATGGTGTATGCCGGCTCCTCTGAAAGAATCCTTAGGATTTTCACTGCGAGCCCTGATGAGAGGTGCTTGGCATCTCCGGGAAGTATCTCCTTTGCAGGAAGTGAGAGAACTTCATTCTTTTTCTTGTCAACTACGAACATGATATTACCATGAAGAATAAAGGATAACCATTATCATAAAAATCCGCTGAGAGCGTCCTACTCCGGACTAAAGTCCGGAGTTTGACCGGACGCTCTCTT
>PEXD01000035.1 GCA_002779235.1 Candidatus Woesearchaeota archaeon CG07_land_8_20_14_0_80_44_23
GAGCGTAGAGCCAATAACATTCATTGCAATGCTGGCAGGCTGGCTCTTCGGCTGGAAAAAAGGCTTCATTGTCGGAGCGTCATCGTTATACCTTTCAAACTTCATCTGCCTCGGGGGGCAGGGTCCCTGGACCATCTTTCAGGCGCTTGGATTCGGGATTGCCGGCTTCCTTGGGGGGATGCTCTCAAGGATAAATCTGAAAAAACATGAGAACAGCAGAGTAAAAACCATTGCTTTCATCGGAGCTGCAGTTGGAATAGCCGCAGTTTCCACAATCATCTACGAGATTATAATGAATGCGGCTTCAATACCATTTTTTGGCATTGTGGCTTTCATAACAGCGCTGCCCTTTGGCATAGTGCATATTGCCTCAAACATCTCATTTGCAGCAGCGCTTCCAAAGGCGAGGCAGTTCATAAATGAGAAGGGCGGCTTCTCAGAACTGCCCAAGCTGAGGGAAATGGTGGAGAAGCTGAAGGCGAAGCAGCAGGAGATAATGAATGTTGAGCAGGCCTAATGGCTTATGGGCTTATAACTCAAATTCGGTTATGAAATCAACTATGGTCTGATACCTTTCCAGAAACTTGAATCCCTTGTCTGTCAGGACTATTGATTTTCCATCCTTGCCTTGAAGTTCCCTCACAAAACCCTTCTCAAGCAGCTCAGGAAGGCTTCTGACAAACGGGGATTCATCCTCAGTGGTTATAGGAAGCCAATTGGCGACTTCAGTTTTCAGCAAGGAAATTCCGATTAACAGCAAAATCACAATCGGAGGAAAGTCATTCACAGTAGTGGGAATACTCAGCGAGGGCTCCACAATCTATATGCCAATAGATTCTGCAAGATTAATTCTGGAGGACAAGAACAACCCATTTTTTGATTCAATACTTGTGAAAATAGCAGATACAAGCATATCCAATGAGACAATAAATGTGATAACAAATAAGCTCATGATGAGTCATGGAATCCTGCAGGAGAGCAAAAAGGATTTCGGTGTTTCAAATCCGGCTGCAATGCAGGCAACACTGCAGTCAACCATGAACACAATGACCCTTTTCTTAGGAGCAATAGCAGCCATCTCACTTCTTGTAGGCGCGATAGGGATTGCCAACACCATGTTCACAGCAACCCTTGAGAAGACCCGCGAAATTGGCGTTCTGAAAGCCCTCGGGGCAAAGAACAGAGACATTCTCTCAATATTCCTGATTAACTCAGCCCTGATTGGGCTGGTCGGCGGGATTGGCGGGGCTATCCTCGGCTCAATTGCCTCAATTCTCATAAATGATTTGGCAGGAATCGGCACAAACCAGGGAAATGGCATACTCAGGTTCATGGGCACATCTGCCATCAACATCCCCCTTATAATTGGAGCACTTCTGATTGCTGTTGTGATTGGAATGATTGCAGGCGCGGTCCCAGCTTACAACGCATCAAAACTCAACCCTGTTGATGCATTGAGATATGAGTAAAAGGGCAAAATCGCAAGTTTTAAATAAGAGTTGTCCACTCTAAAGAAGAAATAGTTCTTTTGAGGTTACCAAAGGCTTCTGAGGAAGTGGTTGAAATGGAAAATAATGACATTATAAAAACTGGCACCACAACACTAGGGCTTGTGTGCAAGGATGGGATAGTTCTGGCAGCAGACAAGAGGGCCATATCGGGCTACATGATAGCCAGCAAGAGCACTGAAAAGATACATCAGATAAGCGACAATATCGCAGTTACAATGGCCGGAACAGCATCAGATGCCCAGCTGCTCGTGAAAATATCCAAGGCAGAGCTCCAGCTGAAGATACTCAGGACAGGGCAGGATGTGAGTGTGAAGGAAGCTGCAAACCTTGTCTCGCGCCTGGTGTATGACAACATAAGGAAGTTCTCAGCAATACCGGGAATCTCACACTTCATACTTGCGGGAAAGGACTCAACTGGATTTGCCCTGTATGACATTTTCCCAGATGGGACAATCGAGCAGTGCGATGATTACATCTCATCTGGCTCGGGAAGCGTGATGGTCTTCGGAGTGCTTGAGACTCTCTACAAAAAGGGAATTACAACCGACGAGGGGATAAAGCTTGCAGTGAAGTGCCTGAACGCGGCAATCCAGAGGGATGCTGCATCAGGAAGCGGCTTTGATGTGATTACTATCACTTCAGAAGGCATAAAGAAAGTGCTTGAAAAAGACATAAGCCCGATAATACAGGGCTGATTTTGCTGGAATTTTTTAATTTTCTATTCAATTGAATGTGGAAAGGGGATTCTAAATGATTGGAAGCAAGACAAAAATACTCAATGAAGTTTTGAAGATGCTTCCTGCGGAGAAGATAAGCGACGCAGGGTTTGAAGGCGCAAACATCGTTCTCTATACAAAGGACAAGGATTTCTTCCTGGACAACCAGGGCTCAATAAAGAAGGCGGTCAACGACATAAAGAAGAGGGTTGAGCTCAGGGCAGACCCGGCGATAACCCTCAACCAGGACGACACCGAAGACATAGTCAAGCAGCTAATACCTGAAGAGGCAGGAATGGGAAACCTGCTGTTTGACCCCCAGAGGTCGCAGCTGACAATAGAGGCGGAAAAGCCTGGAGTTGCAATAGGGAAGCAGGGAAGCACGCTCAAGGAGATAAGGGAGAAAACACTCTGGGTGCCGATAATAAGGAGAAAGCCCGCGATAAGGTCAAAGATAATAGAGAGCATCAGGGGGGTGCTCTACCAGAACTCTGACTTCAGGAGAAAATTCCTGAACGAGACAGGGCACAGGATTTACGACGGCTGGATAAGGGAGAGAAGGCAGGAATGGGTAAGGATCTCAATTCTCGGGGCAGGAAGGCAGGTGGGAAGGTCGTGCCTTTTCCTTCAGACACCTGAGTCAAGGGTTCTGCTCGACTGCGGAGTGGACGTTGCTGCAGATGAGGCCCATGCATATCCTCACATAGAGGCGCCTGAACTTGAAATAGGACAGATAGACGCAATAATACTCACGCATGCGCACTTAGACCACTCCGGATTCATACCCTACCTCTTCAAATATGGATACAGGGGACCTGTCTACTGCACAGCACCCACAAGGGATGTCGCAGCGCTGACTCTTCTGGATTATGTAAAGATAATGCGCTCAAACGGAAGAGAACCAATATACTCATCAGAAGATGTTCAGGAGATGGTCAAGCACACAATAACCCTTGAGTATGATGAAGTGACAGACATAACTCCTGACATAAGGATAACGCTTTACAACGCAGGGCACATACTCGGAAGCTCAATGGTTCATCTTCACATAGGAAACGGACTCCACAACATGCTCTACACAGCAGACATGAAATACATGAAGACAGAGCTTTTGGAAGCAGCAACAACAGAGTTCCCCAGATTGGAAAGCATGATAATAGAGTCAACATACGGCGGAAAGGACTATATCATGCCATCAAGGAAGGAGTGCGATGACTTCTTCAGGCAGCTCATAACAGAGACAATAGCAAGGGGCGGAAAGGTGCTAATCCCGGTTCTCGGGACAGGAAGGGCCCAGGAAATCATGCTGACTGTCGAGCAGATGTCAAGGAACAACGAGATACCGCAGATACCTGTCTTTATTGAAGGGATTGTCTGGGACATAACAGCAATACACACTGCCTATCCGGAATTCCTTAACAGCACAGTCAGGAAGCAGATATTCAGGGAGAACCAGAACCCATTCCTTTCAGAGATATTCAAGAGGGTCGGCTCTGCAAAGGAGAGGAGCCAGCTCCTTGAGGAGACAGGGCCGTGCATAATACTCGCGACATCCGGAATGCTCGTGGGAGGGCCCTCAGTTGAATACCTTAAAGAGCTCGCAGACAACCCCAAAAACCTGCTGATATTTGTCTCATACCAGGGAGAGGGCTCGCTGGGAAGGCGCATACAGCGCGGCGAAAGAGAGTTCACCATGAGCAACGACAAGGGCAACCAGGAGCTTGTCAAAATCAGCATGCAGGTTGAGACAATCGAGGGATTCTCAGGGCACTCAAGCAGGAAGGAACTGCTGAACTTCATCTACAAGTGCAGCCCGAGGCCCAAGAAGATAATTGTCCACCACGGAGAAAACTCAAGGTGCCTGGACCTGGCCAGCAGCATCCACAAGATGTACCACATTGAGACAGCTGCGCCGAGAAACCTAGAAGCGATTAGATTAAAATAAGTTCATTTTCTTTTTTTTCATAATCTTTAAATAAAAACCCGGATTATTTGATTCTATGAAACTTGGAGTGCTGTTTTCAGGAGGAAAGGATTCCTGCTATGCAATGCACATCGCTGCTGAGAAGCACGAGATTGCCTGCCTGATTTCCATATTCTCAAAAAACACTGAAAGCTACATGTTTCACACTGCAAACATTGAGCTCGTGAAAAGGCAGGCAGAGGCGCTTGGGATTCCCCTTCTAATTGAAGAGACAGAGGGAGAAAAGGAAAAAGAGCTCTTTGACCTTAAGAACGCAATAAAAAAGGCAGTTGAGAAATATCATATTAAAGGGATTGTAACAGGGGCGATTGCGAGCAATTACCAAAAGGAGAGGATTGGCGCAATATGCGAAAAACTCGGGATTGAATGCATAAACCCGCTTTGGGGGAAAGAGCAGTTCCAGCTGCTGCAGGAGCTTGTTGAAAAAAAATTTGAAGTTATTGTAGTTGGAGTGTTTGCGCTGGGGCTTGAGAATTTTCTCGGAAGGAAAATAGACAAAAAATTCATTTCTGACATAAGAAAGGTTTATGATAAATACATGATAAACCCGTCTGGAGAAGGCGGCGAATATGAGACATTTGTCCTAAACGCCCCAAAATTCAAACATGGGCTTGAAATCAGAAATACAACAGAGATAGATGACAGGGAAGGCGGAAAAACCCTGATTCTGGAATTAAGAAAATAAATAAAAAAAATAGTTTACTTCTTTGTAACCTTCTTCTCCTTGAAGAAATACTTAGCAATGAGAAAGATTACAAGCGCTATTATTATGAAATTTATCAGCGCACCGATGAACGCGCCCCAGCTGAGGACAATGGGCCCGAGCGTGAGCTTTGCTGTCTGCCAGGCGCCTCCTGGAATGAAAGGCGTTATAAGCGGCATTATGATGTTGGCTACAAGGGACTGCACAAGAGCAGTTATCGCAGCGCCCATGATGAAGGCGATGGCCAGCGCAATAACCTTGTATTCTATCAGAAAGTCCTTAAATTCATTAATTAAACTCATTAAATACACCCCCAATTTTTTAGATATCTAATATATTTAAAGGGAATCAGTTTAAAAATATTTCGGCAGAACAAGAGACGCCTATGAAAGCATAACAGACAGCGTTAATTGGTTCAAAGAGAAGAGGGAGATATAATGGTTCTGTCTAAAAATTGGAATAAAGACAAAATACAAAAAACGATATTGAGAGCAATTCAAGTAATAATCATAGCAGCGCTGATATACGCAATAATTAAGGCAATTATATGAGCACTGAAGTCATATCACTTTTATTTTATGACACTCCCATTCCTTAATTACGTTGATTTTGAAATTAGATGAAATCAAATCAGAATAACCCCAAAAGTGCTCATCTTCTGTGATAAATAATTTACAGTTTTCATCGAATGCGTTAATATAGCCGGCTATTATTTTGAAATCATCATCTTCGGGAATATTTTTTTCTTTTTTCAGTTGTCTTTCATTCTCAACAAAGACTTTTTTAACGTTTCCTATGTTGTCATCTTTTGAAATTAGGTTGAATTCAGAAATGACTTTCTTTCTGAATTCCTCTGCCTGTTCAATGAATGTCTTTTTTAAGACCGCTAACATCATAACTTGATTTCCTTGTTTTTCAAGAATCTGATTTGCAGACCTTATGATATTCTGTTCAACGTTAGAGGGTTCAAAGCGGTATTTTGGAATAACTTTATGGTTGAGTTTTCCAATTAGCTCCTGAATTTTTGAGCAATTCCTATCACATAACAGCTTCCTTCCAAAGAAGACTTCAAATCCATTAGGAACTTCAAATTCACACAAATGCAAGATTGAGCAATCATCAAAGGCATAAATGTTGTTTTGAGATGTCATTTTGCCATAATTTCTTTTAAGTCTTTATTATAAATAGAGAAAGGATAATCTCTAACCGCATTTATCAAATATTGATAGAACTTATTAATTCTTACAGTATCTTTTGTTTTTGCAGAAATCTGTTTTTTAATGAAAGAAATCATCTTAAATACGTTATGCAAGAAATAGTAATCAAACATATTCGCTTCAAAGTCATATATCCCTTCTCTCACATTTTTAAATTTTTTTTCTTTTAAATATTTGACAAGGTAATATGAATACTCGATGAGTGCTTTCAATGTTATATTGGTGATACTATCCTCTTTTATCAAATCTTTCTCTCTAAATAAGTCAGTCATTTCAACAAGCACTTCATTCAGTTTCTGTTCTAATTTGAACTGGTCATCTACATCAACAAGCAGTATTGAGTGTTCATTTTCTGCAATAAGATTTGCATTTAGCTTGCTCAATTCAAATATTGTGTTCTTCAAATCTTCAAAGTCTTCTTTTGTAAGGATTTTTGGGATTTTTTCCTCAATGACGCTCTTGAAAAGTTGCTTTCCTTGCGTCTTCAGAATGTATTTTTGAGGTGTTGTTCCTTTATAAGTATATGTTGAAACATCAAAATACTCATTGGATTTTAATGAAGATAATTCTGCATTATAAGAGCCATTTCTGTTTAGTTTAAACTGAATGTCAACAGGTATAAAAAAAAGGTTCAGCCGTGCTAAAAGTTTGTTCAATTTTGTTGTTGAAGAAACCTCGTTATTTGAAGAAAGCCCTAACACTAAACATATTGCCTCTTCTTTTGTTAAAATCATCTAAGCACCCTTTCCATCTAAAATGTGGAACATGTAGTTTTTAAATCTTGTTGTTTGACACTGCTAAAGTTCTCTTCTAATTATTTTTGCAGTTGTATTCCTAACCTGGCTTTTGTTTTATCCCTTCTTAGAGGATTTCCTTATCATTGCAAGGATTAAAGAATAAAAATTAAAAACAATAAGCATTTAATAGTTCATAGAATTAAGGCAAGATATAGGGCTATATAAAAAGCACATGGAAAAAAAGCTGGATGAAATAATGGATGATGAATTGAAGAAAAGGTTTTTGAGGGAGAAGGAATTTCTGGCAAAACAATGAAGCTCTTTTATTGACAAGAGAGTCATAGATGCCTTTATGAAGGTTAAAAGAGAGAATTTTGTTTTAAAGGAATTCCTGCAATACAGCTATGAAGATGCTCCGCTGCCAATTTTAGACGAGCAGACAATATCGCAGCCGACAACTGTCATGATGATGACTGATGCCCTGGAAGTGAAAGAAGGGCAGAAGATTCTTGAAGTTGGAGCTGGCTCTGGCTATCAGGCAGCAATTCTGGCAGAACTGGCTGGAGAAAAGGGAAAAGTCATCACAACAGACATAATATCTGAAGTTTGCGAATTTGCAAGGGAAAACATTAGAAACGCGGGAATAAAAAACACAGAAGTAATCTGCTACGACGGCAGCACAGGATATGAAAAAGAAGCGCCTTATGACAGGATAATTGTCACAGCAGCATGCCCAAGAATTCCTCAGCCACTGATTGAGCAATTGAAATTAGAAGGCATAATAGTTGCGCCAGTTGCAACTATGTTCGGCCAGGAAATGCTTAAAGTGAGAAAGCACGAAACTTCGCTGGAGACAAAGAGCTTGGGATATTTTGTTTTTGTGCCCCTAAAAGGAAAATACGGCCTTAACAGATGAAAATATCAGGGAAAATGCCTGAAAATTCGTTTTTCTTCCTTAATTCTTACAGTGTCTGCTTTTTGAACTTTCCGGAGTAAGTTGCAGAGCCCTCGCAGCGCTCAAGAATTAGCTGGCAGAGCTTTTCTCCAGGGAAAATATCAAGGTTATTCGGCCCAGCATTATAAATTTCAAGCACCTGCTTATTTGACACTCCCGGCTGTATAAAAGGCGCAGTTATATGGACCATTAATCCCAGGCGTGCAAACCTGGACCTTGAATTAAGCCAGCCGCAAATATCATTGGGAAGCGTTATTTTCTCTTTGGTTATCCCAAGGATGAGCTGCCCCGGCTTCATCCTGAACCTCTTTTTCACATTGAATGCCCTTGTTATCTTCTTGTAGTCTGAGCGCCCTGTAACGCGGATTGCCCTGTCAATGTTTTCAAAAACTCTTATCTTATTGCCAAGGGTCAGGTCAATTGAGGCAGGCCCGACTGAGTCCTTGCTAAACGGGCTTATCTTGATTCGTTTTGCTTTTATCTCTTTTAGGATTGCTTCGTGTGAAAGAATCATTGTAAATAATGATTACTTCTGCAGAAGTATATAAAGTTTTTTCCAGAACATGCAATAAACATCTAAATGATGTCATAGAGTTTATTCCGCGCTTTATTCATTTGTTTAGAAATCGCAGTATTGCTTTTCATTCTGATGCTCCGTATTTGTTATCCATATATTCAGATGCGTAAGCGTATATCTCATTTGATTTTGCATATTGCATAGTTTCTTTCAGATGCTCCACCTTGAAACCGCTTTTTTCCTCAAAAGACAATCTGCCTACCGGAATCAAGACAACATATTCCCCGATGGTAGCGCCAGATTCGACATAATTGGGAATCTCGTTCTTGTTGAAAAACTCTTTCCAGTATTTCAAATCCTTTTGCAGCACTTTGATGAAATACGGAGATTTTTCAAATCCCCTTTGGACATAGGAAAAGTCAGACCATATCTCAACTGCAGACAATCTGGTAAATGCGTAATCCTTTTCTGCAGTCTTCATTATCTCAGGAACGCGGAATTCCAGCAATCCTTTTATTGCATCAGATGGATTGGCGCACAAATAAGCTCCTGAAGGCTGCTTTTTTATCCATCCGCTTCTCAATAACAAGGAGAATATTTTCTTTTTCATGCTTACCGACACTATCCAATCTAATTCAGACTGCCTGAACTCTTTATGAGTCCCGTGTTTTGAAAACAACAATGCATATGCTTTTAATCCGTATTGAGGTATTTCAATAGTCATATAGTTACCTATTAGGTAACTACTATTTAAAGATTGCGTACAGCTCTGAACAACTGAAACAATTGAAACAACTGAAATATCCGTCATAAAACGCAAATGAACAAATATTCTTAATAAGCATTTTCCAAAGATGTCTCATGTCCTGTGAGAAGCTGCGGAAAAGACGGATTATTTACGGAATCTGGCGAATAAATGTTTTAAAGATGCTTCACTCTTTTTCATAAATGCGCATTAAGGATATAATTCCTGAAAATAGACCTAGAGAACGACTTGAAAGAGAAGGTCCTGCTGTCTTAACGTATGCTGAACTCTTAGCTGTAATACTGAAAACAGGCAGCAAGAATGAAAATGTTATTGATATGTCAAACAGGCTGATTTCAAAGTATGGAATTGATAAGCTTTCACAGTGCTCTTTACCTGAACTTCAGGAAATAAATGGTATTGGAAAAGCTAAGGCTTGTCAGATTATTGCATTATTTGAGCTGAATAAAAGGAACAATTTCTCTAAACAAACAGGGAGACAGATAAAAACAGCCAAAGATGTATTTGAATACTGCTCTCCTAAACTATCTGGAGCTGATAAGGAGCATTTTATGATTCTTCATTTAGATACACACAATAGAGTGATTAAGGACGAAATTGTGTTTGTAGGAGCATTAGACAGCGCAATTGTTCATCCCCGCGAAATATTCAAATCAGCAATAAAAGAGAGCGCTTACGCAATAATACTTGTTCATAATCATCCATCCGGAGATCCAGAGCCATCTGAAGAAGATAAAACAATAACTGAACGACTTTTTGAGGCAGGAGAACTGCTCGGAATAAAAGTCTTAGATCACGTAATAATTGGAAAGGAAAAGTGGTATAGCTTTAAGAGTTAATTATTTCTCTTTGACTCATACTTTTCTTTCTTATCGGCAACAGCGAAATTTGATGACTCTTGCATTGCATATTCAGTTAGTGATGTTCTTACTGAATCATCTTCTGCCCATTTGTCTGAAAATAGCTCTGCCTGTTCTAAAACAAGATCTGTTGCCATTTGTGTCTTGTCTGGAGGATATCCATATTTTTTAAGCAGATGCTTAACCATTACTCTGAGTTTTGCCCTTACAGAGTCTCTTAATTTCCAGTCAATAGAAGTATTATCTTTAATTAA
>PEXD01000003.1 GCA_002779235.1 Candidatus Woesearchaeota archaeon CG07_land_8_20_14_0_80_44_23
ATCCGCGATTAAGAGAGCGTCCGGTCAAACTCCGGACTTTAGTCCGGAGTAGGACGCTCTCAGCGGATTTTTATGATTTTTAGAGGGATTTCTTCAAAATTTTCAAGACAATCTAAAACTAACTGATAATCTGAAGGATCGACAATTATAGAGACATTTTTATAGTTTTTAGCAGCGCATCTAACTATTGCAGGCCCGCCAATATCCAGATTATAGATGGCGGTTTCATGCTTGAATCTATTCTTACTGATTGTTTTCTCAAAAGGATAGAAATTACAAACAACAAGGCTAAAGGGATTTATTTTATGCTTTTTCATATCTTTCCTATGGCTTTTTATTTTGGGGTCTGCAAGTATTGCCCCAAATATTTTTGGATGAATCAATTTGATCCCGTGTTTTCCCATGATTGGCTCATATCCTGTAATTTCCTTGACGTCTGTACTATTTATTCTATGATTTTTTAGGAATTTAGCAGTGTTTTTTGAGGCAATAATCTCAAAATCCAACTCCCTCAATTTTCGGGCAAATTTGGCCAAGCCCTTTCTGTTAGAAACAGTAATCAACGCATATTTTTTAGATTCCATATAAGGGCATTAAGATAATTGAAGATAAAAGCCTTTCCCTGTTTATTTTGCCTCTTTTAAGAAAACTTTTTAAACTGCCTAAAATGCCTTATTCTTGCCACATTATGCGGGGATGCCGGAGTGGCCAAACGGGGCAGACTCAAGTTGATTGAGTGGCGAAGCATTTGCCAATGAACTTTCAGCATGGGTCATCTGCTGGCTTAGTGCCTTCGTGGGTTCGAAACAACCCTTTTCGCTTCGCGAAAAGCGTTGATGGAAAAGGAAGAAGTTTATCCAAGGGCACAAAGACAGGGTCTTGTGCACAAAACCAAAGGTTTTGTTGCTTGCTTCCTGTTTTTTCCTGTTGCAGGAAAAAAGATAATCCATCATCGCCAATCGTAATGATTCGGGTTGGCGAAAGTCCTACTCCCCGCATTTTATATTCAAAAAGTGGTAATGCTGAAATGAGATTTCTTATTACAGGAGGAGCAGGGTTTCTGGGAATAAACCTCTGCCGCTACCTTAAGAAGAGAGAGCATTTTGTCAGGAGCTTTGACATCGCTGAATTTGACTACCCCAACAGAAGCAATTATGAAATCATTAAGGGTGACATTCGGGACAGGGCTGCAGTCAGGAAGGCGATGAAAGGGATTGATGTTGTCGTGCATGCAGCAGCTGCACTTCCCCTTTATTCAAAGGAGCAGATTTATTCTACTGATGTTATTGGCTCAAAGATTGTTCTTGAAGAAGCATACAAGGCAAAAGTGAAGCGATTTATTCAAATTTCCTCAACTGCAGTTTACGGAATTCCAAACCACCATCCGCTTTATGAAAATGATAACCTTATCGGAGTTGGCCCCTATGGCAAGGCGAAGATTGAGGCAGAGAAGGTGTGCGAGAGGTTCAGGAAAAAGGGAATGTGCGTCTCAATACTCCGTCCCAAGACATTTGTGGGGCCTGAGCGCATGGGTGTTTTTGCAATTTATTATGATTGGATCAGGCGTGGAAAGAACATCCCCATAATTGGTATGGGAAATAACAGGTACCAGCTCCTAGATGTTGAGGACTTGTGCCAGGCAATCCTTTTGTGCGCAACCAAGCCAAAAGGAAAAGTCAATGATACTTTTAACATAGGTGCGAAGAAATTTTCAACAATGAAAAAAGATTTTGGTTCAGTTTTAAAATATTCAAAGAAAGGAAAGAGGGTTATTGGATTTCCGGCAAAACCAGTGATTCTTGTTTTGAGGTTTCTTGAGGCGCTTCATCTTTCCCCGCTTTACAGATGGGTTTATGAGACAGCTCCGATGGATTCTTTTGTGAGCATAGAAAAAGCAGAGAAAAATCTGGGATTTAAGCCAAAATATTCTACAAAGGATGCGCTTATTCGAAATTATAATTGGTATATGAAAAATTACCATGATTTTGAAGGCAAGAGCGGGGTCTCGCACAGGGTTCCCTGGAAGCAGGGAATTTTGAAGTTTGCAAGCTGGTTTTTCTAACAATATGTGAACTACCCTGACCTAACATTGTGATGTTGAGGTTAGGGCTTCCTGATTCATTGACAACTGTTGCACCTTGTGGTGTAGAGCAATCATCTCTTCAGGCGTTGATTCCGACAATTCCTGCCGTATTTCTATAAGTGTCAATCTCTTTATCTCCAATGCTGAATTGTAGTCTCTTGGAATAGAAATTTTGCAATGAGAACAATTGTGTGTCCTTTCCCAAATCTCTTTTCTAACCTCTGTTCCGCATTGGCTACATCTTATTGTAGTTCCTTTATAATCCACAGCAACAAATCGTCCACCAGTGCTTTCAACCTTGTAAGCCATCTGTTGCCTTATCTGACCACAACAAGCGTCTAAAAATGATTTTCCAAATCTACCTCTTGCTATCGTGGAATAATCTATATCCTCCATACCCACAGCATCATAATTATCCGCATAGTATCTTGTGACCTTGTGAACGAAATCTGTTCTCGTATTGGCAAGTTTCTCATATCTCCTTGCCAAACGAATCCTGAACTTATCTCTATTATTGCTTCCTTTCTTCTTCTTTGACATCCTACGTTGGCAAGATGCCAACCGCTCTGCATATCTGTTCAAGTATTTTGGATTTGGTGTTTTGACATTATCGCTGTCCCACAAAACATCTATCAAACCAGTGTCTATTCCCACAACCTTCCTGATTTCCTTCTGTTTTATTTCTTTCTGCTCGTCTGTAATCAAGAAAGCAAACCATTTGCCCGACTGCTCTTTCTTTATAACAACCTGCTTGATATCACCTTCTGTTTTCCTATGACATCGTATCCTTATATTCCCTATCTTGGATAGCTTCAGTGTCTGGCATCTCTTGCCAGTGAGAATCAGCTTGAAACCAGATTGATTCTGACATACTCCCACGAATGAATTGCGTGGGGTTCTGAGGTTGCTGAAGTTTCTCATAGCAGTGCCTCTTTAGGGGTATCAGTGTTCCCTTTCAGCATATCCCTGTCTGTGCTGAATTGAGATATTCCTTGACGATACAAATACGCAATGTTGAAACCCGCATTTGCACCAGAATCCTCAACTATTCCACACTTTTTGCATTGGAATAGATTTCCATTTCTATTAGCCTGTTCAATGTTACCACATCTGCTACATCTTTGACTGGTATATTGTGGTGCGACATAATGAACACTTACTCCGAACTTTTTGGATTTGTATTCTATCATCATCTGTTGCTGATAGAAATTCCAAGAGTGCAGGGAGTATCGCTGTTTCCTTCTACTTTTCGCTGTCTTTCTTATGTCCTTCAAATCTTCCATCACAACACAAGCATCATTCTCACGAGCAAATTGCATCAGAGCAGTTGTCGTCTTATGGTTGATGTCTCGGACAATTCTTGATTCCCTATCCCTTATTTCCTTAATCTTCCTAAGTTTGCCCATCTTCTGCAAATGCCTTCTCATATTCTTGTATTTGTGATGAATATGATTAAGAGATTTTCCAAGTTTCAGAACCTTACCAGTTTCAAGGCAACTGGCAACGATTGTGTGATGAGTAGTGTTCCTATCAACGCCAACAGTTCTTAACTCAGGAATTTTGGGAGCATCAGTATATGAAACGCTGATGTAGGCGAAATCTTCGCCTATTTCAACCTGATTTATTTTCACAAAATCTCGTGGAAAATAGATTGGCAAAGACAATTTTAAGCAAGGGATAAAAATTTTGTCCTCAACAACTCGTATGCTTTGAGAGGGAATTGTGAGTTTGACAGACTTAACACTTTTCGCAGTCTTGCTTCTTGAATATTTCCTAAGAATTTGATTACTAATTGCGGATTTCAAACCGAAATGCTTGACATCAGCAGAGGAAACAGACTTATGTTGCACTCCATACTCTGCAACCTTTTTAGCGAGAGATAACTCTCTGCTAAAATCTTTCTCATGTCCGATTTTGTAGGTTAAAATCATTTTCCCTTTTGTTCCTCAATATATTTTTTGATTGTCTTTTCTGAAATGTGCCCGACACTTTCACAATAATAACTTCTACTCCACAAGGTTGGAAGTTTTGTTTTCAAAAACGAAAACTTCTCTCTCAACATTCTTGAAGTATATCCTTTGAATTGCTGAACAATCCAATGCGGTGCTGAAGTTGGACTCGCTTTAACAAACAAATGCAGATGCTCTGGCATCACTTCCATAGTATCAATTTCAACATCAATTTCTTTTGCCTTTTCCAAAAGCAACTTTTTCAATTCTTCATCAACAGGAGAAACCAAAATTTTCCTCCTATATTTCGGACACCAAATCAAATGATACCCAATATTATACACTGCCTTATTTGTCCTCTTCCATCTTTCACTCGCCATATAGTAGGTTACTGACACTTACTTATTTATAAACTTTGTGGTATTTTACAGGCAATTCATCCCACAACTAAAGTTTGTAGGCTTTCTTGCCAACGAAATCGTAAGTCTTCATAATCATTGACTATTCAATAACCTGTTTATAATCTCATCATAAGTTTCCCTTTTAGTTATTCTCTGCTTTTTCAATTTTTCAAGAGTCTTATGCTCTATTTGTATATTTGTTCTTTGTTTCATATACACAACGAATACACAACAGCTATTTATATCTTTCAGTGGGATGTCCAGTGCCAATTCATCCATAACCTAAATCTTGCGAGATTTCAGGATATGAACTTCTTAGCACACAATATTTAAAAACTTCATTTGCTTATTTCTTTCCCATGGAAAAGGCCTATGAGCTCAGGGGCACAGCAAAGAGTTACCTTTCTGCCGCAGAGCAGCTCGCCAATGTCACATATCCGCTGACAAAGGACCAGCGCCTTTTCCTTCCCATGCTTGAAAATACATTCATGGCAATGTATACGGGGATGAACGCCCTTCTCAACCATGACCTCAAGTCCAAGTTCCTGAAGGTTCCCCCGGCAGAGAATTTTGAATCACGGCTTGCTGCATTCAGGGCCTCGCTCAAACGCAACGGGCTCAGCTTTTCCTATGCAACTGTTGCCCTGGAAATGCGGAGGATTGTTGTCAAGCACAGGGAAAGCCCTGTGGAGTTTTCCCGGGGCGAGCATTTCATCATCTGCGACGACAGTTACAATCTTGAGAAAATAAGCCTGGAGCAGCTGAGGGGCTATATCCTCAAGACAAAGATATTTATAGAAGAGCTTTCTGCCATCATGAGGGCAAAATGAACGAGTACCTGAGCGAGGCGTTTGAAGAGCTCAAGCGCGCAGACCACCTGATTTATGTGAGCCTGAAATACACGCGCACAGTTGACGTAATAAAGTCCATAATAGAGCGCCTGATAAACGCTTATGACGAGGCCATGACAGTCCTCCTTGAAAAGGCAAAAGAGGATGGAAAAATAGAGTCATATTCCAAGAATGCCGGAATAAAGTGCAACGAGGTCAAGGCGCTCTACCCCGACAACAAGGACATTCAGGCGCACATGGAATTCTACCTGCTTCTGAGGAAAATAACACGCTCTGAGTACAAGAAAATAGAAGAGTACAGGCGCCATGTGGCAATGATAGTTCAGCTTGACCAATCAACTATAATAAGCATAGACATAGACCGCGTGAAGGAATACTATGACAGAGCTGATGCATTTGTCAAGAGTGTGGCAGAGATTTGCGGCGGCATTGAACCGACAACATATTATGGCGATTACTTTTGATTCCACTTAGATAAACTCAGAAAGCCCCTTCTGCGCATCGGGCTTGTTTTTTTCCTTCATTACCAACTTTTTTTCATCGTCATCAGCCCTAAATTCTGGCCTGCCAACTTTCAAAACTCCGTATTCGCCGTCATAGCCAGGAGTCACTTCAAGCGCGCCTTTCCTGTTCTGGATTATCAGCCCGGCAATCTTTTCACCGCACTCATTGACAAGCTCTTTTTCGTCAGCAGAAAGCAGCACATTCATCTCAGAGCCGAATCTTCCGACAAGCCCGTAGTATTCCCTGAAAGTGGCTTTTGATGCGACAGAAGAGCCAGTTGCTGCTGCAATTACCTCTGAAAGCGGTAATATTCTCCTGAACGGAACTGCACCCTCTGGCACAAAGCCCTCTGCCCTGTCAGCCAGCTCCTCAACCCTGTGCAGCACCCCTATTGTCAGCGGCCTCTTGCATACAGGGCAGATATTGCTGTGCTTCTTTGCTTCTGCAGGGCTCATTGAAATCCCGCAGGCGCGATGTCCGTCAAAATGGTATTTGCCGTATGCAGGGTCAACCTCTATTGTCTCAACAAACCCCTTTCTTGTCACAAAAGTTTTGATTAAGCTCTCATAGCTAAGCTCCTTTACCTCACAGATGTTGCATTCCCTCCCGATTCTCCAGGGCCAGAAGCTGTGGCTGTCTGAGTTTGAGATTAGCGAGTATCTGTCAAGGGCAGAAAGCCTCCAGTTCATCGCAGGGTCGCTTGAGAGCCCTGTCTCAATCATATGTATGTTCTTTGCCTGCTCTGCAAAGCACTCCTCAATTGAATCAAATCCGGACATTGAGCCGAACACCCCAAACCAGGGGGTCCAGGCATGGGCGGGCACAATTTCTATTCTCTCGTCAATCTCTTTTATTGTTTCCGTGAAGCTTATGCAGTCCATCCCAAATATTGGCCTGCCATCATAGTCCAGGCGCCCCCTTGTCAAAAGCCATGAATTTATCTTGTCAACTGTTTGGAAGTCGGGTGCGAGAATAATCAGGTGCACCTTCCTGCCCTTCTTGTTTTGGGTGTACATCAGGGAGACCTCTGTTTGCAACAGAAAAAGGAATCCTGTTTTTGTCCGCATTATGCCGCTTCCGTCATCTGCAAGCGAAGACTTCAACTCCTTCAGCCAGAGGGGATGCGTGAAGTCCCCTGTTCCGAGAAGCGAAAGCCCCTTTATCCTCGCATATTTCTCAAGGTTTGCGATGTCCAGGGCTTTAGAGGTGGCCCTTGAGTATCTGCTGTGTATGTGCAGGTCTGAAATTATTTTCATTCTGTTGTTTGCGTTGCCCTTTGCCTTAATTAATCTTTTCTTGTTTTTGATAAAAATCCGAAATTGTTATATACAACCAGCCCAGAACCAGATTTAACATGAACATTTCATTGAGCCCGAAAAAGGTTATTCACTCTTTAAAAAAGGCGGCGTCCCTGCCCTCAACTGTCCTGAGATATAGCTATTTCCTGGTTGTCAGGAGCAGGCCCGAGCCGGGAGTGATAAGGCACGGCTTCCCATATAAAAGGCAGATGGCCCTGACTTTTGACGACGGCCCTACTCCAAATTTCACCCCCGCAGTTCTAGATGTCCTGAAAGCATATAATGTAAAGGCAACTTTTTTTCTGGTTGGAAAATTTGTAAAGAAGTATCCTGAGATCTGCAGGCGCATAATAAAAGAGGGACATGAAATTGGCAATCATACATACTCCCACGGAAACCTGCTTTCAAAGATGCCTGTCCAGATAAGGCGTGAGATAGAGAAGGGGGAGCAGGCGATTGTTAAAGTGACAGGTATAAAGCCGAAATATTTCAGGCCTCCCATGGATTTTTATAACAGGTTTGTAAAGCGCATTGCAATTGAGCAGGGCTATTCCATGGTGCTCTGGAATATCAGGACATTTGACTCCTCAATAAGCATAAGGGGGCACAGGCACATAATAAGCAAGATTCAGCGTCTTGCAAAGCCGGGCGACATAATTCTTCTTCACGATTCCAAAAACCGCATAAAAAATGTCATGGACAGGAAGGCGACATTGAAAGCCCTTCCCAGGATAATAGATGCCCTGCTCGCAATGGGGCTGAAGCCGGTGACGCTTTCCGAACTTCTTAAAGGAGGCTAGGCAAACTATTTAAGCACGCGGAAATTTCCTTTTGCCATGAAAAAGGCCCTTATTGTCTTCATGCCCGGCGCTGGAACCTCCATGCTGAGAAAACTTGTTTCAGCGCTATCCTGTGCATCCTTCTCCTGCCACACAATTTCAAGGAACAAGTTTCTCTTCTCAAAACTTAACACCGGAAAGTTCTGCATAATAATTACCCTTGGCGGCGATGGCACATTTCTCTCTGTTGCGCATAATAACAGGAAAATCCCGATGCTTGGTGTAAACCCCGAGCCGAAAAAAAGGGAGGGATTCTTCTGTAGGGCCACACTTGAGAATTTTGATGAGAAAATGGGCAGGATTGCTGCAGGCGATTTCAAAATAAAAAATCTCATGAGAATTTCATGCACAATAAATGGAAAGAGCATTCCCGATGCACTGAATGAGATATATTTCGGCGCAAAGAAGCCATACCATTCCTGCAGATACATACTGCACATCAGCAGAAGCTCTGAATTCCAGCTCTCTTCAGGAATAATTGTTGCGAGCCCTGCTGGCTCCCATGCCTGGCTCGCATCTGCAGGCGGCAGGAAGCTCCCGCTTTCCTCTCAGAAAATGCAGTTTATTGTGCGCGAGCCCTATATGGGAACGATTGTTCATCACTCCATTCAAAAGGGCTCAGCAGAAACAGTTAAAATCATTCCGATAAAAAACCGCAATCCGGTGCTGATTGCCCTGGACTCAATACAGGAGTTCCAGGTCAGGAATGGCGACTCAATAATAATCCAAAAATCAAAGTTTTCGCTTCCAATTATAGAATTCTGAAAGAAAGTGAAGGCATTGGAGGGTCGAAACATGAATTATACGCAAGTTTTTCTTGAGCTTGCCTCAACCCTGCTACCCAACAAGCACCGACTGTCCAGGTTAGTGCTGCTTCCTTCCGGATCTGACACGGTTCCCAGGGCAACAGTCCTGCTGGACAGAATCTCACAGTAGAGCCCAAGCCCTGCGCATAAGGCACGCCCCTTCCCCCCACGTTCAGCCCTGTCGTGAAGTCCGTTTACAGTTACAGGGAAGGACTGATTCCCCGGCCTAGCCTTCGGGGGTGAGGTTATCATTAATCCTTTAAAACTTTTGTCTTTTTCAAAGGCTAAAACTTTATATAATGCCCTTTATTCTATTTTTTCATGGCTGCAGTAGCGAAGGTAATTTCAGGCGATTTCGGCAGGATAATTGCCAGGGAGAAGTCAGGCAACAGCATAGAGCTCGGCGAGCTTCTTGTTTCTGAGAGGGGCGACTTGAAGATAATCCTTCAGGTATATGACCTCATCTATGGGAGCCAGATTTCCCAGCAGAACCTTGAGCTGATGTCCGGGCTGGAGCTTGAGCAGTCGACAGGGCTGGATTTCATGGAGGGCCCGATAAGGAACTACAATCTTGTTATACTCAAGAATCTTGTGAACATGAATTCAGGGCGCCTTTCAATCTCAAAGTCGCTGCCCGCATTTTTTTCAGACCTCAGGAGAATAGAGGACTCTGACTTTTCCTTCCTGAAAAAGCCGGAAAATCCCCTCTTTATCGGAAAGATACGCTCTGGCTCAAAAACCCTCTCTTCAGACATCTTCCTCAACGGCAGGGAGGTGCTGAAGCACCACGTGCTCATCCCCGCAACAACAGGCAGGGGAAAGTCAAACCTTACCAAATGCATGCTCTGGAGCATAGCATCTGAGGATTACGCAGGGGTGCTTGTGCTCGACCCTCATGATGAATATTACGGCAGGAACTCTTTCGGACTGAAGGACCATCCAAACAGGGAGAAGATATCATATTTCACCCCGAAAAATGTCCCTGCAGGATGCTTTACCCTAAGAATAAACCTTCGCGCAGTCAAGCCCTCGCACTTCCAGTTCATGTACTGGAGCGACCCTCAGCAGGAGGCAATTTCTGCATATTACAAGAGCTATGGGAAGGACTGGATTGAGGCGCTTCTTCTTGAGAAAAAAATTGATTTTGAGTTTAGGGATGAAACCTTGAATGTTGTCAGGAGAAAGATTGCCGGGCTTCTGGACCTCAGAGTTTCAGAAGAAGAGCCCATGCTGGATGGCGGGCTCGGTGAGAAAAAGATTCTCTGCCGCGGAATCTTTGACAGGGAGGCGGGCTCCACGACAATAAAGGACATAATCTCAAAGATTGAGAACGCAGGCATAGTAATCATAGACACCTCCTCATTTTCAGGCGACCTTGAGCTTCTGGTGGGCTCGCTCATCGCTTCAGAACTGTTCGCAAGATACAGGCACTGCAAGGCAGAGGGCGAATCTGAGAAGGCGGTTGCAGTGGTAGTTCTTGAGGAGGCGCTCAGAGTGATAGGCAGGAGTGTGCTTGAGCGGGGCCCGAATGTCTTTTCAGGAATTGCAAGGGAGGGGCGCAAATTTGGCATAGGGCTTCTCGCAATAACCCAGCTGCCCTCAATGATACCCAAGGAGATACTTGCGAACATAAATACAAAGATAATTCTTGGGATTGAGATGCAGCCGGAGAGACAGGCAATAATTGACTCTGCCAGCCAAGACCTCTCGCAGGATTCCAGGAGCATCGCCTCCCTTGACATTGGCGAGGCGATAATAACCAGCAACTTTACCAAGTTTGCGATGCCTGTCAAGATACCAAATTTTATTGAGTTCGCAAGGGAGAGTTCCCTGAATCAGCCAGAGATGTCCTTCCCAGGGCTTAAGGAATAAGTAGTGCCCTTAAATCAGAATATTCCCAGAATAACCTTTCCAAGCACTGCAGAGAGCACCCCTGCAAGAAGCATCCTTATTATTGAAGGCACTATTCTCTCCTTGGCCACAATTGCAGTGAATAAACCCAAAAGCGCGAGTATGCTGAATGCAATCGCTATTGAAGTCATGTACATTGCCATTATTGAAATTCCTGGAATGAAAAATGGTATGAGCACCACCATTGTTACGAGAACCGGGGAAATCCCGTCCACGAAAGCCACTATTATGCTTGCCGCATAGAATGCCCTTTCTATCTTAGTATTCCTAAGCTTGTGCATTGTAACCCTTTCCAGCTTTTTCAGCTCCCTCGCCCTTTCAGCATGCTCTGCTATGTAGGCGCCCCATATTCCTGATACAGCCATTGCAATTGCTGCAGCAATGCTTACCTTTATCACAGGCTCAGGCTCGCTTAAGCCGGAAATCATGCTTCCTAACATCAGCCCGAGAATTATCATGAGACCATCAAAAGTGTTCATTAGGAAATACCTTCTCGCAATCTTATCTATCTTAGCAATCCTGTTATAGTCCCTGAACTCAGAGAAGAACCTTCTCATTCTAAAGCGAATCGGAATTACTGATACTCGCTTGCTACTGCTGGCTGAAAAGATTGCTTTCATGCAGAATCACGGCTGGCTGCCAGAATGCTCAATCCACATCCTGCGGGGTTTCCGCCTCTTCAACAATCTTTGCGCCGCAGGTTACCTTGTCTATGCTGTGAATATTTGCCCCGAAGTCTTCTATTAGATGACGGATTTTGGGAAGGTTTATGTCGCTCCCCTCTATTGTTATTTTTATGCTTTCCACATCTTTTTCTATGCTGTAGACAACTATGTCAACGCCTTCTGTGCCTGCTATGTCGCTCAGCTTTGAGGCGAGCTCTTCTATGGTCGGCTCATGAGGCTTCAATACATCTAAGACAATTCTTCTTATTCTTCCCAAGTTTCTCAATCCCCCAAATTATTTGGATTAATATGTTTATAAGTTTATTGTTTTTTCTCGCCCGTAAAGAATCACAGCTCTTTTTCCATGTATGCGCCCATTCTTTGATATCTGAGCTTTTTGTAGTATTCCCTTGCGCCTATTCCTGAAATCACATACATATGCTTCCTGGAAAATTCTTCAGATGCAATTTTTTCTGCTTCCTGCATAAGCATTTTCCCCATCCCTTTATGCTGGCTCGCATTTTCATCCTTTTCGCCTATTGGAACCGCCCTTCCATAAACATGCAGCTCCCTTATTCCCGCACTTTCAGGCAGTATCTCTTTCCTGAATGGCAGATTTGGGATTCTAAGCCTTGCAAATCCGAAGAGTATGTCCATTTTCTCATCCTCTGCAGAAATAAAGATTTCAGTGCCGCTGCTCGCCTCATATTCTGCTTTTTTTATTTTAATATTCTTCATTGTAGGAACAGCCAGCTTTGGCTCCCTGCACCTTATGCATCTGCACATTATCCCCCTCTCATTCAGCATTTTGTCAACATACTGCCTGAGATTTGTCATTTCAACCCCTGCCTCGGTGAACTTTGTGGGTATATCCCGCTGAATTCTCATTATCCTGCAGTATTCCGGTATGAACTGCGTTGCTTCTGAGATTATCTCTGCTGCTTCTTTCGCAGAGAGCGGCTTGTATTCTCCTTTCTTCCACATCTTATAAAGTTCTGTCCCTTTGAGAACCATGCACGGATATATTTTCAGGTTGTCAGGCCTGAAATCGGGATTCTCAAATATTTCCTTGAACATCTCTATGTCCATCTGCCTTGACGAGCCGGGAAGCCCTGGCATCATGTGGTATCCAACTTTAAGAAATGAATCCTTAAGAAGCGCTGTTGCCTTGATGGTGTCTGAAACTGAATGTCCTCTCTCAACTTTTTTGAGAACCTCATCATATATGCTCTGGGCTCCGAGCTCAACCCTTGTTGCTCCCAGCGATAGCATTTTATTTATGTGAGGTTCAAAGCAGAAATCCGGGCGCGTTTCAAAGCACATTGCAATGCATCTTGCATTTGAGGTTTCATTTTTCTCCTGCTCTTCCTCAAGAGAAAGTTTTCCTTTAATTGCAGCAATCTTTTTTTGTATTCTTTTAGCCCTGTCCGGATTTTTTATGTCTGAAGGCATTTCAAAAAATTCTCTGAACAAGTCAATATCAATTTTTCCGTTTTTATAGAACATCGAAGAAAAATCATTCATGGCTTTCAAGGCATATCCGACAAATTCTTTTTGATAATCATCTGGAAAGCTCGGAAAAGTTCCGCCCATTACAATAAGTTCGATTTTTTCAGGGATGTGGCCGGCTGAGACATATTGCTCAAGCCTGTTCATTACCTGAATATAAGGGTCAAATCCTGCGCGTATTCCTCTCATTGTTGCTGGCTCCCTTCCCGTGTAGCTCTGGGGCATGTCGCCGAATTCAGAGCCAGGGCCGCCCGGGCAGTAGCTGCATTTTCCGTGGGGGCATTTCACTGGCTTTGTCATTATTGCAATAACAGAAACCCCTGACTGGCTTCGCGATGGCTTTTTAAGGAGAATGTTCCTGAGCTTTTCCACCTTTTCCTCAGCTATGCTTGAGAGTATCTCAATGTTTGTTATGAAACCGGAAAAGCCCTGCCTTTGCGCCGCCTCCTTTTTTATCCTGTTTATCTCTTTGGCACTGCATGCTCCAGATGAGAATATTTTTTCAGCTATTTCAAGAGCAGCTTTTTTCCTGGAATTTTTTTCGCTTTCCGGCTCCATGCCAGGGCTAATCTTCCTTCCATATTTTAATCTTTTTGACAAATTTTATATATTGGGCAGCAAATTGTTTTCCAAATGGCGGCATCTGTTGAAGAGCGTTTCTCCTACCTGAAAGAGTGGCTTATTCCATACCTAAAGAGCAAGGACGCTTTTGAGAGGCAGATAGCTGATATTTCAGACGAGCCCTTTGGCATCCATGTGAAATATCTCTCAAAGGACGGCTTTTTCATAATCGAGCCGAAGCTGTCTGAGCTTCCTGAAATTCTGTCAAGAATTCCGGCGCCTCCAAAGTCACAGTTCACTGCAATATTCTTTAACACAAAGGAGAACTTTAAGGCAGCTCTTGCCTGCTGGAGCGAGCTTGTAAAGATAAGAAATCTTAAGATGCTTTTTGTGAATCCCAAGTCAGAAACAGACACCAAGTGGATTGTTGCCCCTTATGTTCACACCCTTATCTGCGACGAGCATTCAGTATCCCGCGGCTTGAAAAGCATGTTCGCAATGGTTGAGGCGCTTACAGATGCAGGCATTGGAAAAATTATAAAAAAAGGATTGAAAAAAGAATAAAAAATTAGAGTATGTCAGATGTTATGAATTCTACGCCGTAAACGCCCTTGCCGCCTGCATTTGTAGGTATTATGCCCTTGACATAGCCGATTACTGCAGGGGCCCAGCCACCCTCTTTTCCATATGAATCATACTCATTGAATGTGGCTCCTTTGATTGAAACACTTATATCATTTGACTCCAGCCGCCCTATTACTGTGAAGCTTGGTATGTGGTGGTGCCCTGCTATCTTTATGTCAGCATCATCTCTCATGGTTACCAGATTCTGCACAACCTTCATTGGGATGTTGGTTTGCGGATTTGCGCTTACGTCCTTGTGCGTGGCAGAAAACTTGTAGATGTTTTCGCCAATCATTTCTTCAAACTTGACATAGCCGCTCTGATCTGCCCCGCTGAACTTTATCTTTTCATACATGCTGGCAATCTTCTCATCATAGGGCAGTTTATTTTCTTTCACAAGTATATTATAGAGATGGACAAACTCCTTGAAAGACATTGTCTGAAGCTCTGTCTCTGTTATGCCGAACTCTCCCACAGTGTGCTTTATGTGGGTTCCCTCTGTGAAAACCACTGCAGTTTCATATTTTGAGTTCAGCAGCGTCTTCATTATAAGCGGGTTGATTATTATGTTGTATCTTTCCAGCTGGTTCATCAGCCTCGGCTCATTAACCCGCTCAATTTCATTTACACTCCTTCCTATTATGTTTTCAATGCTTTCGCCATTTGCAGCAGCATTTTTCAGTGTTTCCTCAAATTCCTCAGGAATGCTCCTCTTTGTCTCCACAGGCATTGTCTTATAATTCCTGCCCTGAAGAGATTCATTCACCATAAAAAGCAGGGAGGCTGATTCACCCTTTGCCTTTCTTTCATCTATTTCATCTTCCATTCGTGCTTCTGCGCTCTTCAACTTGTCGTATCTTGCATCTCCCTTGCCGATGTGTGGGTCGGCAAGGATGTTCATGCTCTCATATTTCATGTCCAAAATCTTTATCTCTTGCCTTCCTACTTTTGCGAGATGGTTCATCGAGTAGACAACAGCATAATATCCTCCTTTTGGTTTCCTTCCGACAACTGAGATTCCGGGCGCAACAAGCTTCTTTGCAAATCTCTTGCAGGACATAAGCCTGTTCTGCAGTCCTTGGAAAAGCTCTGGATTGTATTTCCTGTCAAACATGTCCTTTATTCTGGTCTGGTCCTCCATCACAGGCGCGGAAAAGATGAGTGAATACTTGTCCTTCATATCGTGCCTGTATACTTGTGCAACTGTCTCTGCATTGTGGCCGCCTTCTAAGATAAAATCAGGGACTTGGTTGTTTCCAATATAGAGCTTGTTCACATAATCAAGGAGCCGGTTTGTGCTGCTTTTCAGGGGGGTCTTTGAGAGCATGTTGAAGCTGTGCTTGTAGAGGAATGTGTAGCCATTTATTTTCCCCTCAAACTCGCCCTTGTTTATATTAACCCTGTCATTGAGTTCCTTGAGCGTGTTTATGTATTGGGAGTAAACCTCATCCTTTATTCTGTTGTAATCAATACTTTCGCTGTTAGGGATATCCACCTGGCTCTCTTCTGCCTTATCAAGCTGGTAAAGATAGGTCTGCCGCATCTTTCTGGAATGCTTGATGTCATTTTCTATCTTTTCAAGCTGCTCAGCTCTTCTCTCTGTCTTATTTTTTTCTTTTAGTTTCTTGCGCTCTTTTGTAAGATTATGTATTTCCTTTTCATAGGTCTTTATGTCTTTTACATATCTTCGTATCAGCTCATCAACTGCCTTTGCCCTGTAGTTGCAGGTGTACTTTGTAAGCCGCCTTATGTTATCCTCGTCAGAATCAGAAAGCACGTAGTATATCTTTCCCTGAAAAGCGCTTCTAAGCTCCTGCAGAAACTCAGATGCAAGGCAAAACGGCTCTTTCATGAAGGTCTTTATGGGCTCTGACTCAAGTATGTTCTTGCCGTATGCCTCTGGGAATCTGGTGTATGAAACAAGCCCGTCTACAAATATTACGTCCGGATTCTCACTCTTTACATATTCTATTATGCCCTTTCTCGCATCATTCGCCTGCTCTGAAGTGCCCATGATGCTGTCCACAGGGAATTCGCTTATTATCATGGCCTTTACATCTTTCTTTTTTTCTGGCTTTGCTTTTTTAACTATTGCTTCAAGTCGTGATTCACCTGCCATGATAATACCTCCCTGATGCACTGCCAAAGAATGAGCGAAAATCCAGGCATGAAATGTTTTTAAAAATATGTTTTCTGCCCATGCTTCAATCCCCGCAAAATCTCACACTATTCCCTTTCATAATCCCAACCATATTTATAAGCTTTTGATGTCTTTGATTTATATTTTATAAGACATCTGTAGACACCAACTGGTGAGGATTCTGCTAATTTTGTGCAATTCTCTCAATCTTCGCAAGTTTTTTAAAGGAAGTATGTTCTCTCCCCCTCATGGCAGACAACAGGATTAGGCTCCCCTCAAGCGGCGGGGGCCTGATGAGTTTTTCGGACTCGGCAGGAAATAAGATTCAGATAAAGCCAAGCCACGTGATTATAATGCTTTTGGTTGTGATAGCCATAGAGATAATCCTTCACGCCTTCGGCTATGCGTGGTTTGGAATACCCAAGTGAGGTCTTCTCATTGTATCCGAATATAAACCCGAGGCAGCTGAGCCAGGCAATGCACCAGATGGGCATTTCTCAGGAAGAGATTGATGCACGGGAAGTCATAATACGCTGCAAAGACAAAAACATCATCATCTCAAGCCCGAGCGTTGTCAAGGTAAAGATGAGTGGGGAGGAAAGCTTTCAGGTCTCTGGCAAGGTTTCTGAGGAAAGGGCATCCACTGAGCCGGAGATAAGCGAGGATGACATTGCTACTGTAATGGAGCAGGCAGGAGTTCGCAGGGACGCTGCTGAGTCAGCCCTGAAAAGGGCAAAGGGTGACCTTGCAGAGGCAATTCTTTTTTTAAAGAAATAATTTGTACATCATTTTTCTCGAAAATTTATTAAACCGCCTCAAAATACTTTCTCATCATGCTTAAGCCAATGCCGGATGCTGACAAAGTGGAATTCAAGGAGGGCTTTGTAAAAAGATACAGCACCCTCACTGACTTTTCCGAGTTCAGGAGGTGCTCGCTCTCATTTCCGAGGAAATCAATGCGCATCAATACCTTAAAGGCAGAGGTTTCAGAGATACTTCCAGAATTCAGGAAGCAGTGGGAGCTCTTCCCTGTGCCCTGGTGCAAAGAAGGTTTTTTTGTGGAAAGCGAAAGGAGGGATATAGGTAACACCCTTGAGCACGCTCTCGGCTACATTTATGTCCAGGATGCATCCTCAATGATACCTTCCATAGTGCTCGAGCCGAAGCCGGGAGAGCTTGTGCTGGACATGTGCGCTGCGCCCGGCTCCAAGTCAACGCAGCTTGCCCAGTACATGGAAAACCAGGGGCTTCTTGTTTCAAATGATAATTCCTATCCAAGAATAAAGGCGCTTTCAATGAACATGCAGCGCTGTGGCGTAGCAAATTCAATAATAACTCTTACAGAAGCAAGGAATTATGCTTATATGAAGAATTTTTTTGATAAAATCCTTTTGGACGCGCCCTGTTCAGGAACAGGCACAATAAACAAGTCAGTGGATACAGTTAAGATGTGGAATCCTGCAATGGTAATCCGACTTTCAAAGATACAAAAACAGCTTATATCCTGCGCATTTGAGGCATTAAAGCCAGGCGGAACTTTAGTTTATTCAACATGCACCCTTGAGCCGGATGAGGACGAGGCAGTGGTTGATTCTCTGCTTTCAAAATATGGGAATGCAAAGCTTTCCGATATTAATATTGAAATAAAAAAAAGTTCAGCAGTGCTTGAATTTGAAGGGCATCCGTTTTCTCCTGAAATAAAAAAGTGCCTGAGGATATGGCCCCAGGACAACGAGACAGAGGGCTTTTTTGTTGCAAAAATTCTGAAAGAGAAATGAAATTTTTAGAAAAATTTATAAATTGTTAAATTCATAACTATTGAATAGTGATAAAATGTCTAGAACAAAGCATGTTTTGATGAAGGGACTTGTAGCTTTATGCATTGCTATTGTGGGCAATTCAGCATTTGTCAATTCGATGGCCAAGGCGCCAACTAATGCGACACCAGTCCAGCAGTCCTCTGATGTTTCTTCTCAATCCCTTGACGAATTGATTTTTAAAGAGATGCATGACATTGCCTACAAAAAATACCAGCCGCAGCAAAAGCCGGCAAAAAAGCAGGAATACATTCCACAGATATACTGTTCTGCAAAGACAGATGAGAAAGTGATAGCGATAACAATAGATGACCTCTATGATTTGGACCTGGTGAGGGAAGCCCTATCGCTTGGAGATAAGTACGGCGTCAAATTCACTTTTTTTCCTATAGGAAAGACCGTGAAGCGGGATCCCGAACTATACAAGGAACTGCTGGCGAAAGGGCATGAGATAGAGCTGCATACCTATACCCATGCATGGGCCACAAATAAAAATGTTCAGGGCACTTTTGACAGGATATACAAAAATTATGCTGATGACATAAATACACTTCGGGACTGCATTGACCCGAATCTTGTCTTCCATTTTGCAAGGCCTCCCGGAGGCGCAGGTTATTTTGGCTACAGCAGTACAAAGCTCGGGCTTTATGAGCCGCTCTCAAAGGCAATAGGCGCCCTTGAGGACTGCAATTTTGGGGTTCCCGTTGATGTTGCAATCTGGAGCGGCGACTCAATGTTTGTGAACGGAAAGCTGACTGACAGCGAATATGTTTTAAGCTATTTCAAGAAGACCCTCAGCCCAGGGAAAATCTTTCTTTACCACACAAGGGAGGCGGACTTTTCTGTTATGGAAGACATAATAAAGTATGCCAAGTCGCAGGGCTACACGATGGTGACCCTGGAATCGCTTCTTGGGAAATGAATTGCTCTTTAGCAAAATTTATATAACTTTGTTCAATAGATGCTGTTATGGAAGAGGTGGTCAGGCAGGATATCCTGTCGGTTATATCGCAGGCAGAAATTTACATAAGAGAGCATAATACAGCGGGGCTTAAGGAGCTCAGCGACCACACAATACACAACTCAAGCATATTCCAGGACCAGGATTCTGTGATAATGGCTGTTGTGATTTACTCGCTTTCAAAAATAATGGAGAAGAGCGACGGTAATTTCTCCCAGCATGTTCTTGCTGCCCTTTCCTATGCGAGGAGCAACCTTGTCCTCAGGAAAGAAAAGGAATACAGGGACTTCATGAAAAAACTCATTGATTATATTTCAAAGACAGACAGCATGACTAAGAAATATATTGAGGAAGTAATCTCGCAGGCAAAGATAAAGAAGGGCGGGCGCATCTACGAGCACGGAATCTCAATGGCAAGGGCTGCGGAGATACTGGGAATTTCCCAGTGGCAGCTCATGGCTTACATTGGCAACAGCGAGGATACAGACCAATTTATATCTGGAAAGACCAGGGAAAGGATTTCCTTTGCGAGGTCGCTTTTCAAGAAGTGAAGAAGATGAAATCCCTGATATTTGACTCGAGCGCCCTCATAACAATGACTATGAACAATCTTATCTGGATTCTCGATGACCTTAAGGGTTCTCTTGACGGCGATTTCTGCATATGTTCTGAGGTAAAGGCAGAGCTTGTGGACAATCCGCTGAATACCAAAAGATTTGAGTTTGAAGCCCTGCAGGTGATGCAGGAAATAAGGTCAGGCACAATAAAGCTCATTGATATCACTCCTGCCGTGAAGGACCTCGCATACAAGCTCCTAGACCTTGCAAACCATTCTTTCAGGTCAAAGGGTGTCTGGATTACGATAGTGCATAAAGGCGAGATGGAGGCGCTCGCAACAGCCATCTCCCTGAATTTGTCGGCATTTGCAGTTGACGAGAGGACCACGCGCCTGCTCATTGAAAACCCTGTTGCGCTGAGAGACCTTCTCCAGAGCAAGCTTCACACAAGAGTTGAAATCAACAGGGAAAACCTGAGGCAGCTGCGCTACATGGCAAGAAACGTGAAAGTAATCCGCTCTGTAGAGCTTGTGATTGTTGCCTATGAAAAGGGGCTTCTCAACAAATTCATTCCTGACAATGTGGAAAAGCCAAGGCAGATGCTTCTCGACGGGCTTCTCTGGGGGCTGAAGCTGCGCGGCTGCGCAATCTCCAAAGAGGAAATTTCTCAGATAACCCATCTGGAAGCGAGGGCCTGAAATCGCTGATAGCAAAATATTTAAACGCTTCCCGGACACCAAGAGCCATAATGACAGGGCTTTTCAAGGGTTTCAGAAGTTTTTTCAGGCGCCTTTTCTTCAAGAGAAAAAATCTAAAGATAGGCATATACGGTCCGCCAAACGGGGGCAAGACAACCCTTGCCAACAGGATATGCGAGGACTGGCTTGGTGAGGAATTAGGAAAGGTTTCTCCTGTTGCGCATGAAACCCGCGAGATGCAGCTGAAGGAGCAGGTGCATATAAAGTCAGGAAAGAAAGAGCTCATCTTCAACCTTATTGACACTCCTGGCATTGCCACAAAGATTGACTATGAGGACTTCGTTTCTGCAGGACTCTCTGAAAAGGAGGCGAAGCAGCGCGCAAAGGAAGCAACAAAGGGGGTAATCGATGCTATACAGTGGCTTGACGACATGGACATTGTCATTGTGGTTATTGACTCATCAAAGGACCCATATACACAGGTCAACCTGACAATAATAGGCAACCTCGAAGCCAGGAAGATTCCTATGCTTGTTGTTGCCAACAAGATAGACCTGAAAAAGTCAGACATAAAAAAGATTGAGGCGGCTTTTCCCCGCTACAGGATTGTCGGGATTTCAGCCAAGTTCGGAAACAACATTGAGGATTTCTACAAGGCGCTTATC
Source organism: Candidatus Woesearchaeota archaeon CG07_land_8_20_14_0_80_44_23 (assembly GCA_002779235.1). Classification (GTDB taxonomy): domain Archaea; phylum Nanobdellota; class Nanobdellia; order Woesearchaeales; family 0-14-0-80-44-23; genus 0-14-0-80-44-23. Next base: position 20,840 of record PEXD01000003.1, read on the forward strand.
AACATTTCTTTCATATGAGGGATTCTAATAAAGAAGGACCCTGACAAGATACAGCTGCTTGGCGGGACATTTCTTTGACAAAGCATAAAAAGAAGAAAGGATTATTTTTATAAAATGCCTCACCAGTGCGTAAGATGTGGAATCATCTATGATGACAATGCTAAGGAGATAATGAAGGGCTGCAGCTGCGGCTCAAAGCTTTTCTTTTACATAAAGCAGGAGCGCTTCAATCAGCTCAAGAGGGCTGCGGAAAAGCTCTCGGATACAGACAAGCAGGAAATAGAAAAGGATGTGCTTGAGATTATAGGCGAAACAGAGGAGGAGATGCCTCCTGTTGTCCTGGATTTCGGCTCAGTCAGGGTTTCAAAGCCGGGAATGTATGAACTGGATGTGGTCAAGCTCTTCAAGGAACACCCTGTCATCTACGAGCTTTCAGAGGGCAAGTATATTGTTGACCTCGCCTCTGCCTTTGCGCAGCCAAGAAAGAAGAAAATTTAATCAATTCAAATAAGCTGAAGGCTTTTTGAAGTTCAAAGAAATCAAATGATTTCTTGAACTGAAAATCTTTGATTTTCATGTTCAAAAATCGCTGATAAAGCGAGGGCTCTAAAGCTCCGAGCAGCGAGTTTTGTTGCAAAGAAAATTTCATCAATTATTTTGAAGTGATAATCTCTATGACATCCCTGTTCTTCAGGAGGTAGTCCTTGCCCACAGGTCTCTTTGTCCTCACATTTATTGCAGTTATGAAATTGTTGCCCAGGTCAGTGTGTATCCTGAATGCGAAGTCAAGGGATGTTGAGCCTGGCGGCATCAGGAAGCAGTCGGGAAGTATCCTTCCCTCAGAGTCCTCCAGCTTGTGCACCCCTCCTGGAAAAATGGCGACATATTTCAGGAGCCTGAATACAGCATCATTTATTGCCTGCTGCACTCCTGTGCTTCCGAATTTCCTGAGCATGTTTTCTCTGATGAATGAAAGGGCGTTCCTCTGCCTGTCTGAAAGCTTTGACTCGTCAGCAATTGAAAAATCCGCTTCCCCGGGCACATAGCTTATCAGCCCCTTTGCGTCTGCCTCTTTCAGCGCAAGCTCTGACTCTGCAGAGCAGGGCACTATGATGTATTCCGAAAATTTTTCAGAGAGGCGCCTTATGTTCTCTGCTGCATTTGGGACATCTGCCTTGTTTGCTGCAATTATCATCGGCTTTGTCTTTTTCCTCAGCGTGGATGCCAGCCGGCTCAGGTTATCATCGCTCCAACTTGCGAGGGGCACATCGTTCAGCTTGAGCCCCTCTATTATCTGTTTGAAGTCATCTTCTGTGGCGCCGAGCCCTGTGAACTGCTTTGAGATTGCCTTGACTGCATTCTCATGCTCCATTGTCGCTATCTTCGCAAACCTTTCCCAGCCCTTCTTAAGTATCTGGAAATACCAGATGTTAAGCTCTTCTTCAAGGAATCTTACATCATCGCAGGGGTCATGGCTTCCTGGGGGCACCGGCTCGCCGCCGATTGTTGTAGAGCCGGAGGCATCTATTATGTGTATGAACGCGTCTGCCTGCCTCAGGTCGTCAAGGAACTGGTTCCCCATTCCCTTGCCCTCGTGGGCGCCGGGCACAAGCCCTGCGACATCCATCATCTGCACAGGCACGAACCTGTAATTTCCCTTGTTGAAGCCGAACCTCGGGGTTGAGACCACATTGAATTCCCTGTCAATGCTCTCAACCTTGACATAGGCGACTCCGCTGTTGGGCTTTATTGTTGCAAATGGATAATTTGCTATGTAGACGTCTGCAAGCGTGAGCGCCTTGAAGAACGTTGACTTTCCGACATTTGGCTTACCGACAACCCCTATTAGCATGCTGGGAAGGGCATTCCATAAATATAAAAATGTTTCTGTAGAAGAATTCAGATATTCTTTTTTATGATGTCTGCTATCAGTTTTCCATCTGCCTTTCCGCGGAGCACAGCCATAACCCTTCCTATGACAAGCCCCTCTCTCAGCTGCTCTCCTGGCTTAAGCTTTGACTTGAAAGAGGCGATTATCTCTCTTACTTTTGCCTCAACCTCTGAAGCGCTGATGCTTTCAAATTTTTTTATTGCATTTTCTATGCTTTCTCCTGATGCAACCAGAGCAAGCGCCTCTGAGACCGCCTGCTTTGATATTTTTCCCTCATTGAGGGCGTAAAGCGCCTTTTCTATCTCGCGCTCGCCTATTCCAGATATGTCAAGGCCCAGCCTCTTTTTTATGTCTTTTGGCGTCACGTATATTGATGAAAATATGAGCCGGGGCTCGACATTTCCGCAGGACTCAACCATCCTGTCAAAGAATTCCCGCTCAGCTGACTTTGAGACAATCTCAGCCATCTGTGAATTCAGGCCCCTCTCCCTGTATTCATCGGCAATCTCTGTGATGAGCTTTGGAATCCTTATTTTCTGTGCTGATATTTTCAGCGGCGGCACATCGGTCTCAGGATACATCCTGCTCGAGCCAGACATCGGCCTCATGAATGAGGTTGTGCCGTCTGCATCTGCCTTCCTAACCTCCTGGGGCACTCCATCAACTGAAAGCTCAGCCCTCTCTATTGCCGCAGCAGCTGCCTCCCTTGCCATTTTCGAGTCAGAAGCGATTATGAAAAATCCATCATTTTCAGAGCAGGAGAGCTCATTTCCTATTATTTCCGCTTCCTTCTCTGTGATGCCGTATCCCGGAAGCTCGTCGGAGTGAAGTATTCCTGAGACGCCGAACTTCTTTGCATATTCTGACATCTCTGTACCAAGGCGCTTGCTGGGCTGGAGCTCCTTTCCGATAAGTCCCTTCATTCCAGAAAGCCTTGCGCCTATTATCCTTCCATTTCTGTTAAGGGCATCTCTTAGAATTTTTGACTTCGTATTTTTTAGCGCCGGGGTAATGTCCTTTGTTTCGCTTTCAATTTTTTGGATTCCCCTTTTTTTCAGTTCCTCTTTTATCTCCAGGATATGCTTCTGCCTTAATGCCTCTATCTCAACAATCCTCGGGAGCATCCTGAGCTCCTGCGCGCCCTTTATCTCAACACGCCTTCCCCCTGCTATCGAGACATTGACATCCTGCCTTATTGTGCCAATTCCTCTCTTCACCTTTCCAGTGCTCCTGAGAATCATGCCTATTTTTTCTGCGCAGGAGAGCACCTCTTCAGGAGAAGATAGCTCTGGCCCTGTCGCTATCTCCACAAGCGGTATTCCCAGGCGCGAGAGGTTGTAGACGTCATGGTTTGGGGTTCTCTCAACAATCTTCGCAGCTTCCTCTTCAAGGCATATTGTAGGTATGCTCACTTTTTTGCCTGAGACCTCAATTTTCCCGTTTACCGCAAGGAGCCCTGTTCTCTGGAAGCCCGAGGTGTTGCTGCCGTCCACAACTGTCTTCCTCATGAACTGCAGCTCTGGGAATGGCTTTGCATTGAGCATAATTGAGATTTGCAGGGCAGTTGCGATTGCCTCCTGGTTCGGCTCGTGAGGCGGCTCCTCATCCAGCTCAACAAGGCAGTTTGCACTCCTGTAGAAATTGTAGATAAATTGTTTGCCCTTCTGGCTCTCATATTCTGCTGCTTCGTCGGTTTCCCCAAGTTCCCCTGCAACAGCCCTGAGTTTCCTTTTCACTCTGAGGTCCGGCTCGCCCTCTATTATTGTAGAGGGGCACCTGCAGAAAAGCTTTCCTGTTGAGAGCTGCTGGTGTATTTCCAAGCCGCATCTTATTCCCAGATTTTTCAGTTCCTCTTTCATCCTGGCAGCTCCTATATGAAATTGTCCTCGATGCGCTCTGAAATTTCTCCCCTGAAATTCTTCAGCATAAGATTCTCCCGTATTATCTGCTCTCTTGTGAAGTTGCTCAGCAGCCAGGCGAGCTTTATGAATGTGGTTTCAGGAGTCATGTCGGAGTAGTTGCCTGTGACGCCTGCTTCGACAAGCCGCCGTCCCGGGCTGTAAACATTCATGTCAACCCTCCCAAATATTGCCTGTGTGCTCATTGCAACAACGCTTTTCCTGCAGAGCTTTTCTATTTCAGAGAATATCTTCGCATTCTCATCAGTGAATTCATCTGTCTTTGATATGGGCATGTGCCCCAGGCCAGTGCCCTCAAGCACTATTCCGTCAAAACCCTCAAGGCATGCGAGCTCTTCTGCATGCATGTTTGGGTGCGACTTCACTATTGCAATTTTTAGATTTTCTTTAATGGGCATAATCTTAAGTTTCATGTCTGGGTTTCTTTTTTCATGCTTTGCCGATGAAAACGCAATATTCCCGTTGGCATAGTCAACAATTGCAATTTCGCTTGAGTTTATCGGCTTGAAGGCATCCCTTCTTGATGAGTGCATCTTCCTTGTCTTGCACGGCGGCAGTATTGCAGCAGTGCCGTCATTCATTGAATTGTGCATGCAGATTGCAACTCCGGCAAAGTCAGAATGGGCAATGAAATATGCTGCTGCGGCAAGGTTTTGGCTTGCATCAGAGCTTCCCCTGTCAGAGCTTCTCTGAGAGCCGACTATGAGCACAGGCAGGGGCAGGTCTTCGAGAATGAAGGCAAGCGCTGCTGCAGTGTAATGCATTGTGTCAGTGCCCTGGGTTATGATTATTCCGTCTGTTCCTGATTCTATCTCCTTTTTTATCTCAGAGGCAATAAGGTTGTAGTGGGCGAACCTCATGTCGTCTGACATCATGTTCCTTACGAGCCTGCTCTTTATCCTTGCTATTCCTGAAAGCTCAGGCACCATCTCGAGAAGCTCGTCTGGGCTGAACTGCGCCTTGACTGCGCCAGTCTCATAGTCAACCTTTGATGCAATTGTCCCGCCGGTG
>PEXD01000031.1 GCA_002779235.1 Candidatus Woesearchaeota archaeon CG07_land_8_20_14_0_80_44_23
CAAATAAATTATCTAATTCTCCTTTGACTGTTAACCTTCCCCCAATTTTGTGGCGGGTGCCTTCCCATAATTCCCATATATCGTCACTCCAATAATACTGGAGATTTCCATTAATCATATCTTCGGGAATGTCAGGGATGTTGCTGTTAATGTGGCGGCTCCTGATTTTTTTAAGATCGCTATTCTTAACCAATCTAGTAATGTCATAGAAACCACTTAAGTATTCAACAGGTTCAAAATCCGAGTCAGAGCCGTGCGACTCCATATGCACATAATACAGTGTTTCTGTAGCAGGCTCTTTTAGGAAGAAATCCTCATTCCAGGGTCCCGATCTTGTAGTTATTGGTGTTAGTGTTGCACCTTTTATGGTTCTGATGATTTTCTCATCTTCAGTGTCTTTTTCAGTTATTTCATTATCTATTTTAATGTTATATGCCTGCAATTCTCCCTGCCTAACCATGCCCTGTAAGAATTCAGTAATCTCATGGTTTCCTTTATAATATCCCTTTATGAGCTCTTCTATAGATTTAGTAAGGCCATTCATAGTTTATCCCCCCGCTGATTTTCTATTCTCTCCCTACGCAGTGCTGTTTGCGCTCTGATTCTGGCTTGCCCAGCCAAAATATTCAATCTTTGCGGCATTCCTTATTTTTAAGAGGTAGTCCAGCATTAGCGTATTCCTTATTGAGCTTTCCAGCCCGTTCCTTATCTCCTGCTTTATCTCATCATAGGATATTGTGTTGTTTTCCCTCCTGAAGATGTAATAGCTGCTGTTGTAATAAACTGGGGAGCTTGTCTGCCCCTGGCGAAGTGCGAATGCCGCCTGCGAAAGCTTTGTCGGCAGCGACTGGTTGTTTATGAAGCCGAGGTCCCCGCCGTATACAGCTGACTCCCTGTCCAGCGAGTTATAGTATGCCTCCTGAACGAAATCAGAGCTGTTATTGAGCGCCTGCATTATGCTTTCCGCATCCTTGCTTGAGTTCACGACTATCTGCCTGAGCCTTATCTCTCCTGGCTTTGCAGTGTACCTATCCATTGTCTCATTGTAAAAATTTCTCATATCCTGCTCTGTCACGTTCATCTTTGATTCCACTGTCTTGTTCAGCAGCGCGATTATTATGAGGTTTCTCCTGTAGTAATCCTGCAGGTCTTTTTCCGAGAGCCCCCTGGATTTCATCATTGTCTTCAGAAGCTCTTCTGTCAGGGCGCTCTGGTTTATTGCCTCGTCCAGAGTTGCCCGTGCCTGCTCTTGCGTGACAGAGATGCCCTCTTTGCGCGCTTCCTGCAGCAGCGCGTCCTCAGTTATCACCTGCCCGAGAATTGTTTTTCTGTCCATGGAATTCTTGTATGATTCAGGTATTCCCTTTACGAAGAGGAAGACGCTGAATCTCCTGTCAAACTCCGCCTGCGTGATTGGCTTGCCGTTGACACTTGCTATGACAGGGCTGTAGCAGGTAATCTTCAGCCATAATGACTTTGCCCCTGCAACAGCAATGCTTGCATAACCTGCTGTCCGGCTGTAAAATATGGCTGCAGCAATCACAGCCAGAACGAGCACGGCAATTATTACCCTAAAAACCCTTATCTTTCTTTTCCTGTAAACATATAGTGTATTCTGCTTTTTTTTCAAGATATAGCACCTCTGCTTTGGCTATAATCGCAGCATCTTTTTTTAAAAGCATTGCTGTAATACAGAATAATGATGAAATTTTTCGCAACAATGTCGTGACGAAAAAAAGAAAATTAAAAAATGTTTAAAAAAATCTTAAAGCTCGGCAATTGTAGCAATCTTGAGGCGTGCCTCTCCAGGCCTTACAGAAGACTCCATCCCGATAAGTATCTTCACATTTGCGTTCTCTGCAAGCATTACAAGCTCCCTGTCTATCGAGCCGTCGAAAACAATCGCCTCTATCCCAGAGTTTATGTTCTTCAGCGTGCCGTAAAGCTCTGTAAGCGGGACTTTTCCGAGGACATTAAGCTTCTCGTCAAAAATGCAGGCGCCCCTTGTTCCGACAAGCTCCTCGCCTGTCTTCTTGAACTTGGCTGCCTGCTCAGGCGAGAATGAGCGCTGCTGCTCCGGCTCCCTTCTCGGCATCCTTATCTCAGGCCTAATCCTGCTTCTGCTGTCCCTATTGTCCCGGCTTTCCCTTCCCCTATCGCGGTTTTCTCTGGGCCTGTTATGGATGTCCCTGCTCTCTCTTCTTTCAGCGTGGTTGAAATTCTCCCTGTAACCCTGCTGGTTCTCCTGCTGCTGCACAGGTTGCTGCTCGCCTTTCTCGTTTGTCTCAAGCTTTGCCTGCTCTACAGCAATCCTTCCGCGGAGCGCCTTGAGAATTTCCTTCTGGGTTATCTCCTCGACTTCCTTGCCGTCAGGCGCCTTTGCTATGTAATCGATGTCCGCCACAGAGAGCATTGCCTTTATTATCAGGTCCCCGCCCCTGTCGCCGTCAACAAACAAAGTTACTGTTTTTTGTTTGCATAAGTCAACTACATCCGCAGGGATGTTCGTGCCGTTCAGGGCAATTGCGTTGTTTATGCCGTATTTCAGGAGGTTGAGCACATCAGCCCTTCCTTCTACAACTATTATTTCGTCTGATTCCAGGATTGCCGGGCCTGCAGGGGTCCTGTCCTTTCCGTATTCCTGTATTTCCATCATCCTTACAGAATGCGCGACCTCGTCAGAAAGCTCCTGTGAGTCAGGCATTGAGGTGTCTATCCATGCGTGCAGAAGCTCCTTTGCCCTTTCAATAATCTGCTTCCTCTTGCTTATCCTGACATCCTCTAATTTCTGGATGGCTATCTTTGCGTCGCATGGCCCTATTCTCTGTATGACTTCAAGGGCTGCTGCCACAATTGCTGTCTCTGCCTTGTCCAGGGAAGAGGGTATCTGTATTGTGCCGTGGGTCTTCCCTCCCTTAGTGTCATAGGTGACCTCTATCCTTCCTATCCTTCCTGAGCGCTGGAGCTCCCTGAGCTCAAGGTCTGCTCCCAGCAGCCCTTCTGTCTGCCCGAAAACAGCCCCTATAACGTCGGGCCTGTCCACCACGCCTTCTATTGAAATGGTTGCGTGAATAATGTATTTCGCTGATACTGGGCTTATTTTTCCCATGTTAATCCCCTCCTTGCTGCAAATCTGTTTTTGCAATAGTTTAATCTCTTCAATCTTAATTCAGTTAGAACAAGTTCCTTTGGGCTTTGACAGCCCGTATTTTTGGGCTTAAAACAAGCTGCCAATCTGCAGCTTATCTTCCCAGCTTCGGAATTTTTGTTAGGTTTTTAATTTTTTGGTTGATGTTAAACCTATTTTCCGCCTCAACAAAGGAAAATGATTGATTAGGTGAACTTGTCCTGCTTTGATGTTTTTAATCAAAGTTTTAATCAAAGCACTGAATTAAAATTTTGTAGCCCGTGATACTAACCCCCAGGCTCATTGCTTGGGCTTTCGCCGTAAGCTCCCATAGGTACTCTCGTAACGGGCTCAAAAAAAGGATTAGGTTTTCATATTTAAATGTTTGCGTTGCACTTAACTGGAAAATATATGTTGCAGAACCTATATCGTCTGGATTTCAGGCGAGTATTATATGCAATTAAGAGAAGTTTCAGCGAAGCTGAAATTTGGGTTGCGGCGTCTTAGAGCACGGAATGCTATATAGTATAAATTTCAATGGGATTGGGACTTGAAAACAGAAATATTTATATATAAGACATATACATCTATATATGTGATGTAATATGGTGCAAGCTGTGATACATATTGATGAAAACACAAATCGGGTTTTGAATATTGTAAAAGCTAAGTTTGGTCTGAGAGATAAATCCCAAGCAATTAATCTTGTGGTTACTGAATACGAACAATCTGCTTTAGAACCTGAATTAAGGCCGGAGTATAAGACTAAGCTAGCTAAAATTATAAGCGGAAAACATCTTTCTCGAGAGGAATTTGAAAAAGAGGTAGCTTAATGTATCAAGATCTTTATAGTAAAGAGATTACAAAAAAGTTAGCTAAACTCAAGAAGAAGGGTCCTCTTGAGTATTCTCAAGTTCGGAAAAAGATGGACTCAATTTTGGCAGATCCAATCAATGATTACAAATTTTTGACGCATGATATGAAAGGTTTTAACAGAGTTCATTTAGGACACTTTGTCCTGGTATTTAGAATCAATCATCAAAATAAGACTGTTTCTTTTGAAGACTATGACCATCATGATGTAATATATAAACCATAAAAAACAGAGCATCCCTCTCAACCCTGAGGCAGATGGTTTTGAGATGCCGAATTCTGAACTTCATCTAAAAAGCAATTTATACTATCTCCTCCTCTTCCTGAGCATTTTGGCAGATATCCTTCGCGCAATCTTCCTTACTCTGTGCCCGTTGCTGTTGCCTATCTTTTTCATGCTGGCAATATAGCTGTTCCACTTATTCTGCCAGTTCTCGAACTTCCAGGCCTCGTCATTCACAAAGTAGTAGCCCTTTTGCCTTATCTTTATCTTCAGCAAATTCTTGCAGACAGTTGAGAGAAACCTTATTGCTGTCTTTGCCCTGCCCTCTTTCACAAACCTTCTGTTGCTTGCAATTGCATAGCAGCTGGAAAGAATCCCGAACCTGGCTCCCAAAGCAGCAATCCTCCTTGTCAGCTCCGCATCCTCTGAGAAGGTGAGCGATTCGTCAAAGCCGCCTGAAGCCCTGAATTTTTCCCGTTTGACAATCATGCAGGCGCCTGGAGCGCACGGCGCTCTGATTATCTTTGAAAGCAGAATCGCAATGTGATACATGCTGAAATAAATCCTGTCAATGATGTTCCTTGAGTCGGTCTTTATCTGCGCTGTGGCAATCTCCAGGTTTTTCCTGCTGAATTCCGAGACCGCATTCCTGAAGAAATCCTCTGAAAGCACGACATCTGCATCCAAAAAGAAGAATATCTCTCCGGTTGCGATTTTTGCACCTGCATTCCTGCCTATGCCGGGAAGCCCTCCCTTCACCACTTTTACGCCGAACTTCCTTGCAATTCCAATTGTATCATCAATTGACGGCGCAACAGCGACAATGGTTTCTATCCTCGGCTCATGGTTGGCCTGCTTCTCAATCTCCTCTAGAAGTGTTGGCAGGTAGTTCTCCTCATTCTTGGCCGGGATTATCACTGAAATCTTCATGAGAGCAATAGGGGAAAATGGTTGGTTAATAAATCTTTAGAATATTTTATTTTTTCTTCTCTTCTTTTTCTTCTTCTTTTTCTTTTGCCCCGAATATCTTCTCTATTGCCTCTTTGTCAGCATCATCTAATTCCTCTGTCTTCTTTTCCTCCTCTGCAGCCCATATCCTCTCATAGGGGTTGGCCTTCTCTGTCCAGCCCGGCTCTACGCCCGCGCTTCCGCTGCCCTCTACATCTTTCCTGGAAAACATCTCCTCTGCTTCCCTGTTCTTCTTCCCTATCCTCGCAACCACAAGCCGGTGCATCCTCCTGAGGAATGCGTTTCTTTCCTCTATCTTCATAAGGTCGAGATAGCCCTGGGCCACGAGGTTCAGGGCGAACGGGCTGGGTATCTTTGTCTCAATCTCGCTTATCTTTATGCTGCCATTGCCTATCCCTCCGACCACAATCTTCGCATTCTCTATGTCCATCATGTCAGAGAGCACCTCCCTCCTTGCCTCCTTGAGAATGCAGAAATCAGGGGATATCCTCTTCACTGCATTTATCAGTATCATTGAGGACACCTGCTGCCTTCCCACCCTCTGGCTCCTGCCCTTGTAATTTCTTAGTATCATAAGAGCCCTTGCAGCGCAGTGCCTGAAGCGCCTGCTGAGTATCTCTGTCCTGTCTATCGCCATCTTGAGCACGAGCTCGAGCTTGTCCTCCCTCAGCAGCTTCAGGGCTTTCAGCCCCTGTATGTGCTTCTTTGCAGCAAGGTAGAATCCGTTGTCGTTTATCCCTATCTCGACGTCAATGTGCTGCAGCCGGGCAACTGCAAACGCCACAGCCCTTGAAAGGCAGTCATTAACGCGCCTGCCGTAGAGCGAATGGAATATCACGAAATGCTTCTCGCCCTCTTTGTAGTTCTCTATGATTATCTTCCTGTCATTCGGAATCTCCGCATAGAGGTGCTGCTCTAGGAAATACTTGTATATTGACTGGGCTGAATTCTCGTCGACATAAAGGTATGAGTGTATGAAGTCCAGTATCTCCTTTCTCTGCGCCTTCCTGTCCAGCTTCTCCTCCATTAATCTTCTGAACCTGCCTATTGAGAGCGCCAGGTCATAGCTCAGGGGAAGCATCTCAGAGAACCATGAAGGCACTGTGGGCGTCTTTCCGGCGGCAGCAGAAACCTGTGCAACCTGCCCCCTTGAGAACTTGAACCTGTATGTTTCGCCGCCGAGCACGAATATGTCGCCTGCCTTCAGCTTTTCAAGGAATCCCTCGTCAATCTTCCCGATTACCGCCTCGCCGTCCTTTACAAGCACTGAACTCTCATCAGGGATTGTGCCGATGTTCGTCATATAGATGACGCGCATCATCCTGCCCCTCCTGCCTATCATCCCTGTCTCGGGGTCATACCATATCTTCGCGTATATGTGCCTGTCCTCAAGATTGCTGTATAGCCCTGCAAGGTATTCAATAACTTCCCTGAAGTCCGCCTCCTCAAGATTGTGGTAGCAGTAGCTCCTCCTCACCATTGAAAGGAGCGTGCCAATGTTGATTTTTTCAGAGACAGCAATTCCCACTATCTGCTGGGCAAGCACGTCCAGGCAGTTTTCAGGGATGTGGATTCTGTCTATCTTCTTTTCAAGCGCGTCCTTCAGAAGCACGCTGCACTCCACGAGGTCATCCCTGTCGAGCACTACAAGCCGCCCAACTGTCGTGTCTGAAAGGCGGTGCCCGCTCCTCCCAATCCTCTGCAGCGCCCTTGCAACTGTCTTCGGGCTTCCCAGGAGAATTACAAGGTCAATGTATCCGATGTCTATGCCAAGCTCCAGGGAAGTGCTGCACACAATGCATTTGAGCCGTCCTTCCCTCAATCTTTTTTCCATGTCAAATCGGTGGGCCTTTGAGAGGGAGCCGTGGTGAGCCCCGATTCTCGGAAAATTCTCGGGCGCAGTTGTCTCGTCAATCAGGACATAATTTTTTGGGAATTTTTCTTTCAGGTAAAAAACAACCCTTTCTGTAGCAGACCTTGTGTTTGTGAAGACAAGGGTTGTCTTGTGGCTCTGTATCAGCTGGTCGAGAAGCTCATATAGTTTGTCGTGCATCGTCCGGTAGTCCGCCTCTATCAGGTCAGGCACAGGGCTCAGCACCTTGAGGTTCATTTTCTTTATTGAGTCAGCATTTATCACAGTGCAGTCCCTTTCCTTTCCAGAGTTGTCATAGCCGACGAGGAACTGGGCAATTTTTTCTATAGGCGCTATTGTGGCGGAGAGCCCTATCCTTGAGAAGTAGTTCTCCTGCTGCAGCCTTTCCATGCTCAAAGAGAGGTGCACCCCCCTCTTGTTCTCTGCAAGGGCGTGTATCTCGTCGACAACGCACCAATCTATGCCCTTCAGTAGCGCACTGAACTTTATTGAGGAAAGCATTATCCCGAGTGATTCAGGGGTTGTTATCAGGATATGGGGAACCTTCTTGAGCATCTTCGCCTTCTCAGAGGCAGTAGTGTCCCCCGTCCTTACGCCAACTCTTATCCCGAGCTTTTTTCCTGCAAGCTCCTCCATCTCTTTCAATGGTGTCTTGAGATTGACTTCAATGTCGTAGTTGAGCGCCTTCAGGGGCGAGATGTAGACGCAGTAAACCTTGTTTTCAAGAAGTCCCTTCTGCGAGAGGTCCACAAGCTCGTTGAGTATTGAGAGGAAGGCAGTGAGTGTTTTTGTGCTTCCCGTGGGCGCGCTCACAAGCACATTTTTCCTTTTGTGTATTTCCATCACAGCCATTCTCTGGGGAAGGGAGAACTCTGAAAACTTAGAGAAGAACCACTGCGAGACCAGAGGGTTCAGTATCCTGTTGAGCTCCTCGTTTGATTCCGGCCTCTCCTTGTATTCAATCATGTTTTCTGGTTAAGAAAGGATGTTTAAAGGTTTAACTGTTTTATAATGTTACCACTTAATAGATACTACAAAGTAGAAAACTTTATAAATAAGTACTTCTTATTGCCTTCCATGAGCACTTACCTGGTGAAGAGGCATCTTATAGCAGACGAAGAAGGTTTGTCTGTATTCTCTGAACAAGTAGAGAAAATGAAAAAAGCGATTGAGATTTCAAGAAGCAAAAACTATGACATTAATTTTGGCATAAAACTGACTGTAGACGAGCCCTCAGCAGGCGCTGACTTTCTAAGCAGGATATACAATGAAATCTCGAAGGTGCCCAAGGAAATCCGCTTCATGTATGAAGAGAAGGACAGAGGTGCAGCCACAAGCTACAAAAAGATTAGCTTCAACCCGGGCTTCTGGAATAATCCGGACATAATTGTGGATGCATGCCTTGACCAGTACATTCTTGACTCGGAAATCGCGCTTGAAAGAGCAAACGAGCTCATCCAGAAAGTCAGAAAGAATGGTGCTCTCTATGCCACCGGCTCAAGAGATGTCCCTCTAATCTATGGAAGGTATGAGTCAAGCAGCAACATAAGGCTAATAAATGAGCTTTTTCATTCCCTCACAATAGGCAGCGACAAACTCAGGGTTGATGAGAAAATGGAGAATGTGACGCCGGCATTTGCAGAAATAGGCGAGAGCACTTCAGGGTTTTATGTCCTCAATATTAGCCATCCTTTTTATCCAGAACTCGCAAAAAATGCCTCAGGAATGACCAGCAAGGAATTTGGCCGTTTTGGCATTGACTATTATGTTGCGATAAAGTCCTCTCAGATTGCCGGAATTGAGAAAGGTTATGCAGAAAAGCGGCAAAACTCCAATCTTCAGATTGGAGATAAGCCGCTTTTAGCATCCTAAAAATCCGCGATTA
>PEXD01000054.1:0-9002 GCA_002779235.1 Candidatus Woesearchaeota archaeon CG07_land_8_20_14_0_80_44_23
ATCTGCAACAATGAAGGGCGACCTGCGATAGGACTCAAGCTCCCTCTGCATCAGCTCAACTGTCTCCTTCAGTATAATGTTTTCCTCCTTAATTCTTGACTCATCATCTGAAGGGAATATTTCCATTTCCGCGGATTTTCGCTTTGCTTTCATTCAACATTCCCTCAAAATTTCCAACCTTATTTCTCAGTTCGGCCTTGTTATATTTATGCCTTTTACAAGAACCGGCGGAGTATCCACTGGAACTTCTACCTCCCAACTGAGTATCTGCCTCGAGTCCTTCCCTATTGCGGAAACCTTGGAGAGCAGGTTGGGCATGCTGTCTGCTATTCTTATTCCGCGCGTAGCACATTTTATTTTTCCGTTTTCAACAACAAGCGCCTTGTCCCTAGGAAGGGTTGAGAACTCGCCTGTCCTGTAGTTCTGGAAGCGGGTGTACCAGGTGTTTGTTACTATTATGCCCCGCCTTACCGACCTTATCATCTCATCCAGGGAATAATTGCCCTTGCTTAATATAATATTCGCCGCCTGGGGCGCTATGAGCCCTGCGCTTGCGGTTGTCCTTGTCTTGTAGCGCCTTGCAGTCGATGTGTTGTGCAGGTATGTCTTAAGAATTCCCCTGTCAATAAGCACATTCTTCTGGGTGGGCACCCCCTCGTCGTCAGAAAGCCCTGAGCCGAAGCCGTATTCCTTTGATGCATTGTCGATGAGTGTGAAATTATTGGAGGAAACGCGCCTTCCAAGCTTTTTCTCAAGGAAAGAAAATCCAGACTCAACATCAAATATCGAGCAGGCATTTGCAGTGAGGTCAAGCATGACTGCAAACGGGAGGGGATAGAAAATAATGTCATATTTTCCCGGGCTTATCTTTTCAACTGGAACATTCATGTTCGCAAGAGATGCTGCCTGCTCTGCGCAGCCAGAAACATCAAAGCCCTGAATGTTTCTTGAGACAGCCACCATATGGGCTGAGTCGTCCTTGTCAATAATTGCCCTGAGAGAGAGGTAAAGCGCTGTTGATTTGTCCTCGCACTTAACGCTGTTAGAGGTTATAAGGTATGTCCTTTCAGTAGAGGCCTCGGCATTGCCTGCAACCCTTTTAACTCTGCCTGTGGATGCGCGGGAAATCCCCTCTTCAGCATAATCAACTATCCTGTCGCCGAGCTTTTCAACCCGAAGGTCAAAAAGTGAGGAATCCTTTCTGTAAGTGAATGGCCCCTCTGCTATTCCCATGTAGTTCGGGTTGGGCTCCACGCATGCAGCAAACTTTGAGAGGAAATCAGCCCCTTTCCTTATGGCCCTGTTATCAAAGGTCTTGACTGAGGTTGAGACAATGCGCTTTCCAAACGAGGCGAAGACAGAAAGGCTTGAACTCTGGTAGAGCATGTTGTTGCTTATCCTGCTGTTGGAGAACTTGACCTGGGAACTCTCCCTTGAAAGCAGCGAGACAATTGCATCGTCGGCTCCTGACTTTTTCACAAAATAAAGAAGTTTCTCTGCCGCCTCCTTTCCCCGCTGAAAAAACTCATTATCCATCTAGAACCGCCTCGCAGCCTTCGGCAGGACTTCCATTTTGCTGAGCTTGACTGTCGGGCCCCCAAACCAGACAGGAATCGCCTGCATCGGCTCGCCCTTGCCGCAGGTTCCTGAATGAAATTCAAGATTGTCTGCAACCCCGCTGACACTTGAGTAGAGCGCCGGGGTTGTGGTCTCAATCACCGGCTTCACCACCGGCGCCACAATCCTGCCGTTCTTTATCAGGTACGCCTCTGCGCCGACGTATTTCTGATTTAGCCGGACATCATCAATGTTCCATTCCATAAAATTCTTCATGTAAACCCCGAGCTTAACGCTCTCTATCAGCTCTTCCTCTTTCTGCTTTCCGGGCACAAAGTAGGTGTTGGCCATCCTGACAATCGGCTCGACGCTGTAGTTCACTGCCCTGGCAGCCCCGTTGCTTTGCACCCCTAAAAAAGATGCAGTTTCCCTGTTCTGCAGGAACTCATTTATCATGCCACCCTGAATTAGCATCCTCTTCCTCGCCTTAACGCCCTCGTCATCATAAAGGTAATAGCCGTAGCTTCCCGGAATCGTTGGGTCGTCTGCGATATTGACAAGGTCAGAGCCGATTCTTGTGTTAAGCATTGCAGGAGTCATGAACGACTCGCCTGCCTGCGCGGCCTCCCTGCCGAGAACCCTGTCTGCCTCGCCAGGATGCCCAGCGCTCTCGTGCACCATGATTGCCACAATCTCAGGGGCGCAGACCACATCCACTTTCCCTCTGGGCGGCCTTACCCCCTTTGCCAGGTTTTTCAGCAGGGCCTCTGACTCCCTTGAAAGCGTTTCAGGAAGATTCCATTTCCTGAGTATCTCGTAGCCCGCGCTTGCCCCATACATCCATGAGCGCTGGCTGCTCTTCCCGCCTGAAAGCACAGAGAAGTTGTAGTAGAATGAAATTCTGGGTATCCTTGAGAATATCCTCGAACCGCTTGTGTTGATGAAGTATTTTTCAGTGACACAATCGTGTATTGAGAAATAGCGCTCTGCAGCGCTCTTGGACAGCGCAGAATTTATCTCCTTCAACAGCGATACCTTTCTGTCAGGGGAAAAATCAGAGATTTTCTCCCTGTCCTTCACGTCATATTTTGCGGAATATCTCTTCTCATCTCCGAGGGAAATCGGCTCTGCGAGCCTGGCTGCCTTTTTCGTGGCCCTTATGCTCTTTTCAGCGAGTTTTTTTATGTTCTTTTTTGCAAGATTGTCAGTGGAAAAAAAGCCCAAGCTCTTTCCAATGATGAAACGAAAGCCGGCTCCGTGGTAGGAATCCTGCGAAGATGCCTCAAGCAGCCCGTTCTTCATCATAAATCCAGATGAATCAGAACTTTCGAGCCGTGCCTCTGCATAGCTTGAGAACTTTTCAAGGTATTTTATTGCATATTCAACAGAATCCAAGAGCGATTGCTTCATGATGATTTTAAAATAAAGAGGGTATTTAAATAATTAATGAAAAAAGTCCTGCTACCAAAATCACTGGACACTGGACAATTTTGGAAAAACTATTTAAAGGCAGGTGCGCCCGGGACAAGACAGGTCTGCCTGAACGGCGGGCCCATCCGACCCTGGAAGGCGCTGCAGTGCGGCAATTTCATAATCTAAGGGGTTTGAAATAAAATGCGAAAAGCAACGGAGAAAATAAAATGGCAAATGCAAGCATAAATACAGTGGCAAGAGAGAAGGTCTTGCCTGAGAAGAAAATAAGGGCCGGCGCAATAAGCGCAACAATCTGGAAGAACAAGTCAGAAGCAAATGGCAAAATTGTAGAATACAGCACTATTTCTCTGGACAGAAATTACAAAGACAGGGACGGAAAGTGGCAAAACACCCATTCCATGCGGACAAGCGACCTGCCAAAGGCGCAGCTCGTGCTATCAAAGGCGTATGAATACCTTGTGATAAAAGACCAGGATTCTGATGAGATAGAAGTTGAAAACATAGAGTGAAAAAGGTGAAGGATATGAAGAAAAGCGAAGAGATTCCTGAAGAGGATGATGATGAAACCATTGTGACAAAGGATTCGCTGGAAAAAAGCCCTGGCGGATTCACGCTCCTGGACTTACCTGGTGTGGGGGCTGCAACTGCAGAAAAGCTGAACAACGCTGGATTCAGAAATCTCATGAGCGTGGCTGTCGCAACTCCTGGAGAACTCATGGAGCTTACAGGGCTCACGGAGCTTGCTGCAAAAAAGGCGATAAACTACGCAAGGGATAAGCTGCAGATGAGCTTCGAGACAGCTGACGAAGTCCTTAAAAAAAGGGAAAAAATTGAGAGAATAAAGACGCCAAGCGAAGAGCTCAACACTCTTCTTGGAGGCGGATTTGAAACCTGTGCAATAACAGAGGCATACGGGGAGTTCGGCTCAGGAAAAACCCAGCTCGCAAATGTTCTCGCAGTTTATGTCCAGAAGATAAACCCGGAATACAGTGTGGTGTATATAGACACCGAAAGCACATTCAGACCGGAAAGGATTGCCCAGATTGCAAAGGCAGCTGGAATGGACCCTGACAAGGTGCTGAAGAACATAAGGGTTGCGAGGGCCTACAACTCAGACCACCAGATGATACTTGCAGAAAAGGTCGAGGAGCTTATAGAGAAGAACAACCTGAAATTAAAACTGATAATTGTGGATTCCCTCACTGCCCACTTCAGGGCGGAGTTCATAGGAAGAGGAACCCTGGCAGACAGGCAGCAGAAACTCAACAAGCACATGCATACCCTTATGAGGATTGCGGACAAGTACAATCTCGTAGTGTTTGTGACAAATCAGGTGATGGCAAGGCCGGACATGTTCTTCGGAGACCCAACACAGGCAATAGGAGGACACATAGTTGCCCATGCCTCAACATACAGGTTATACCTGAGGAAGGGCAAGAAGGGCAGCAGGGTGGCGAAGCTTGTGGACAGCCCGGACCTTCCTGAAGGAGAGGCGGTCTTCTACATAGATGAGAATGGAATCAGGGACAAATAATCATTTTTTTATTTTGCCTTATTTTATACAAAAGAAAGCAAGGATTTGTGCGCAGGACGCTCAACTTTGACCAGCGCTCTTCAAAAACTCAGAAAGCACAATGAACGGAAGATTCCTCAAAATTTAATAGTCATATCCAAAAACATATTTTACAAAACAGATGAAATTTCACAACTAAATTTAAATACATTTTCACCTGATTACCTTATTTCTTGATGGAATTAATACTTTTTGAGAGCACCTATTTTTCTGTCAATAAATATTTATCAAGTTCTGCTAAATTTTCTGATAAAAGAATCAGGGAGTGGGAAATTGCAGCAGTATAAACAGGATTTCATTGATTTTCTGCTTGAGAGCGGAGCACTCAAGATAGGCAGCGAATTCAAGTTGAAGAGCAGCAGGAGCTCTCCTTATTTCATAAATGTTGGAGAATTCAATGACGGGAAGGCCATCTCCAAGTTAGGAGAGGCCTATGCCTCGGCAATCCAGCAGCATTTTGATCCTAATAAGATTGACATTCTATTCGGACCTTCCTATAAGGGA
The DNA here is from genome assembly GCA_002779235.1 of Candidatus Woesearchaeota archaeon CG07_land_8_20_14_0_80_44_23. Lineage (GTDB taxonomy): Archaea > Nanobdellota > Nanobdellia > Woesearchaeales > 0-14-0-80-44-23 > 0-14-0-80-44-23. The sequence continues at coordinate 5,069 of PEXD01000054.1, forward strand.
ATCCCTTTGGCAGTTACTACTGCCATCGCCCTCGCGGAATCTGGCCATAATATCGGCTACGCCTTTGACAGAAAAGAGGTTAAAGATTATGGTGAAGTTACTGATTGGGCAGATCTTCAGAAGGCTTGCATAGTTGGCAAAACAATCAATGATAACGCCCGCATAATTCTGCTGGATGATGTGTTCACCACGGGCACCACCAAATATGAGATAATCAATCTGCTGAACAAGATTGCTTGTAACATACAATATCGGGCCTTTATAATCGCTGTCAATAGGCAGGAAGTTGGAGTTGATGGAAAAGATGCAATCGCAACATTCTCCCAGGAAACAAGTATACCTGTCATTTCTATAATCACTATCTCAGAAATTTATGAATATCTTATGAAAAAATCGAAGTTGAACCAGAAAGAGGTGGAAAAAATTTCAAATTATCTTAGAGTATATGGCACTTCAGACGCAAAAACCAATCTCAAAAAAGTGATGCCACATAAAATCATAGATCAGGAGAGGAGCATCATTCCTGCATGCGATGTTGACACACTTGAAAAACTGGAAGAGATTGTCAGAAACACTGCTGAACTAAATGGAATAGGCGGCTATAAAATTGGGTTTGAGCTTGGATTGGGGTATGGACTGAAAACTGTTGTTGAAACAATCAGAAAATACACTAATAAGCCAATCATCTACGACCACCAGAAAGCAGGAACCGACATTCCTGACACAGGCAAGAACTTCGCCAGAGTCTGCAAAGAAGCAGGTGTAAATGCAGTGATATTTTTTCCCATCGCAGGTCCTGAGACAGAAAAAGCCTGGATTTACCAAGCCCTTAATCAAGATTTGGAAGTAATAATAGGAGGAATGATGACTCATCCTGCATTTCTCAGGAGCGAAGGAGGTTTCATAAATGATGAAAGTGCGCTGGAAATATACCAAATAGCAGCAAGAGCAGGAGTGAACAATTTTGTTGTTCCAGGAAATAAACTCCAACTAATCACAAAAATCAGGGAAACAATCGAAAACGAGGGAATCATTCCAATATTTTATTTTCCCGGCTTTATGGCCCAAAGTGGAAAAATAGAAGAGGTTGCGAAAGTGGCCGGAGATAGGTGGCATGCCATTGTTGGAAGAGGAATATATGAGGCTGCTGACATAAAAAAGGCGGCAGAAGAATACACCTCACGCTTAAATTATACGAGATAACTAAAATGATAGATCCGCATGTTCATCTAAGAGGTTGGAACGAAAATAGGAAAGAAACCATTGAGCACGGCCTTGATGTAGCCTATGCAGCTGGCTTGGATGCAGTCTTCGAGATGCCAAACACATCTCCTTCACTCACAACCTATGACCTTCTCCAGAGAAGGATAGAGTATACAGACAGAATCATAAGCAAAAAAAAACTGAGGCTCTTCCATGGCATTTACGCAGGCCTAAGAGCTGAGCCTAAACAGATTGAAGAGATTGTTAATGCTTACAGCTCTTTGTTCCCAAGGATTGTCGGCTTAAAATTATTCGCTGCCCGCTCAACAGGAGACCTGGGAATAATTGATGAATACTCCCAAAAATTAGTGTATAATACCCTTTCTGAGTTAGGCTATAATGGTGTGCTGGCTGTCCACTGCGAAAAAGAATCGGAGTTCCTGCCTCAGTTTTGGAATCCGGCAGAGCCCTATTCTCACGCTCTCGCCAGACCTCCTAAATCGGAAGTGGAATCAGTGAGAGATCAAATAAAATTTGCGGACAAAGTCAATTTCAAAGGTACACTTCACATCTGTCACATCTCTGTTCCAGAATCTTTAGATGCTATCGAGCAAGCCAGGAATAGTGTCGGCTTTAGGATAACCTGCGGCATCACTCCCCAGCATTGCATGCTTTATGATGAGCTAATGAATAAAGCGGGTGGAAACCTTTTGAAAATAAATCCTCCCCTTAGATCAGATGCAATGAGAAAAGCAATGCTTGCTGCCCTCCTTGATGGTAAGATAGATTGGATCGAGAGCGACCATGCCCCTCACACCCTCGATGACAAGCTCAAAAACCTGAATTCTGGGATACCAGTGCTCCCTTATTTTCCCCATTTCATTAAGTACCTAAAAGAGAGGGGTGCCACTGAGAAACAGATTGATGACCTTACCAACAACAACATAATTAGAACATTTGGTATAGAGATAGAAAATACCTTCAGAAGGCCTGATTACAACCTTGCCAAGGAATATCCATTTGACCCATTTGAAATATTAAAATGAGAATAAAAAAAATTAGGTTGGGAAATAAGGAAGTGATGCCTTTTACCATACCTTCGGGCATCATCAGCACTGAAGCATCCTCCCTTGAAAGACTTGCAAAAGAGATTCCGGAAATAGGAATACTCACAACCAAAAGCATAACCCCTGAGCCCAGGCTTGGCCACAGAGAGCCAGTCCTTGCTCAGTATGCCCAGAACAGTTTCATCAATGCAGTGGGATTGACCAATCAGGGTATGGAAGAATTCGCGAGAAGCCTTGACAGGCTCAAGATTCCTGATGACAAATTCCTCTTAATCTCGATTGCAGGCACCACTCCTGATGAATTCAGGCAACTCACCAAAAAGCTTTCCCCTTATGCTGACGGCCTTGAGCTCAACCTCTCCTGCCCGAATGTAAAACAGGGAGGCCTGCAAATAGGCAATGATTCTAGAATAGTGAGAGAAACAGTCAGCACCGTCACCTCACTGACAAACAAGCCAGTCTTTGTGAAACTTGCCCCTAATCTGGCCAACATAGTTGAGACAGCAATGGCAGCGATTGAGGCAGGCGCCAATGGTTTAACAGCCATAAACACAAAAGGCCCTGAGGAATATAAGTTTGAGGGATATGATGTTCTCACCAACAAAAAAGGAGGAAAGTCAGGAAGAGAAATCATCACTCTTGGGCTGAGCTGTGTCCAGAAACTCGCGGATAACTTCTCTAATATTCCAATAATTGCCTGTGGTGGAATCTTCAGCGCGAATGATGTGCTAGCCTACGAAAACGCAGGCGCTTCCGCATTTGGAATAGGTAGCGCATTAGCCATGATGAAAGACTCAGAGCTGAGACAGTACTTCTCAACTCTCATCAGGGATTTGGAAGATGGCACCAACAATACTTCAAACCTCATCAAAAAAGTTAACATGGAATACAGAAAATTTAGGGTAACAGACAGATATGACCTTGCTGATGACTTCCATGTCCTTGTGATGGATTGCTCGTTTGAGGCCCAAGCCGGACAGTTCCTCTTCGCCTGGCTGCCTGAGAAAGGTGAGAAACCCTTTTCAATACTCGAGACAACTCCTCTAAAAATCGCTTTTTCGGAAAAAGGTTGCTTCACTAAAGATTTTGCCAAACTCAAGCCAAAAGATGAGATCTACTTCAGAGGCCCATATGGTATCTCCCCTGAGATTCCCAAAAACAGCAAAGTTGCCTTGGTTGGGGGCGGTTGTGGGATTGCCGGAATCAACCTGTTCGCAGAGAACCCCAATATTGAGCAGGTCTTCATCGGCGCAAAAGACATTGACCACCTAATCATCCCCCGCAAGCCAAATGATCCTAACATGCTGTTCTTAGCAACAGAAGACGGCTCTGCCGGCCACAAGGGCCTTGTCACAGACCTGCTATCAATATATCACAATGCCGACTTCTTCATCAACTGCGGCCCAGAAGCCATGGTAAAGGCTGCGATAGAAATAGAATCACAGCTAACCTTTCCAGAAAGAATCTACTCCTCAATAGATTATATGACGCGCTGCGGAGTCGGGCTCTGCGGCAGCTGCGCCAACGAGCAAGGCTTAAGGACATGTGTTGAAGGCCCATTCATGAGCAACAAAAAATAAAATAAGGTGACGAAAAAATGACTAATGAACCAACTCAGTTAACAAAAGAGGATTTATACAACACACCAAGATATCTGGAATTCA
>PEXD01000054.1:9028-10368 GCA_002779235.1 Candidatus Woesearchaeota archaeon CG07_land_8_20_14_0_80_44_23
ATCTGGAATTCATTGCCAATACCAGCCCTTATTCCCATATTATAGACAGCAGACAGTTCAATGAGAAATTCATCTATGAGATAATCGCTAAAACAGAAGAAATGAAATCTAATCTACACTCTTACGAGAATGATTTAAACAGAAAAATCCTGGCTACCGATTTCTACCAACCATCCACTAGGACAAGATTTTCTTTTGAAGCAGCCATTATAAAATTGGGCGGCAGTGTTATAAGCACTGAAAATGCCGAACAATTTTCTTCAGTAGCGAAAGGAGAGACCCTTGAGGATTCAATAAGATACATCAGTTGTCTTGCTGATTTCATAGTCCTAAGAAATAGATGGAATGACTCTTCATTCAGAGCAGCAAATGTCTCAAGAGTTCCTGTTCTCAATGGTGGTGCTGGTACAGCCCAACATCCAACCCAAGCCCTCTTGGATGTATTCACAATATATGAGAATTTTGGCAGATTGACAAATCTGGACATTGGAGTTTTCAACGACCTAAAAAATAGTAGAACTGTTCAGTCACTTGTCCATCTCCTCTCAGATTTTCCGGGCAACAGATTTTATTTCTGCTCCATTCCTAGCCTAATGCTACCAGCTGAACTGGAAGAAGATCTATCTAAAAAAGGAGTCCAATACCTGAAAACAAATGATCTTAGAGAAGCTTTGTCAAAAAGCAGTGTGGCCTATTTTACAAGGCTACAAGCAGAATATATCAAAGATGAAGTTGAAAGGAAACGACTTATGGAAGAAATCGCAGAAAATGAGAATAAGTATTGTAAATATGCGATAACAGAGGATACTATTAAGTTTATGCCAGAAAACTCAATTCTGCTTCATCCACTCCCAAGAGGTCCAGAAATTGATCCAAGAGTTGACCTTGACCCTCGAGCGAAATATTTTGAGCAGGCAGAGAACGGCCTTTATGTCAGGATGGCAATACTAGAGATCCTAAATCGCCGCAACAGAAAGAAGCCCTAACCTAAATGTTAGGTGAGGATAGTTCACTTTATTCTTGATTCAAGAATTCGGAGAGAGTCAACAGCTCAGAGCCCTATGCATTTCAGGGTGACATTTCCACATTTATCGCATACATACCTCTCATATTTTGCGTTGCCGCTCTGCATCAGGCCCTTCTTTATCATCTGGGAACCGCACTTCTCACATTTGATTACCTTAACTGCTGCCATGGCCTTCGGGAAGAATATTCTCATATATATTTCTATTGTTTTTGTGATGCGAAAATAAGTAACAAAACTCGCTGCTCGGAGCTATCTCCGGACTAAAGTCCGGAGCTTTACGCTCCTCGCTGATTCGCGAGTTTTGGAACAAAAA
>PEXD01000050.1 GCA_002779235.1 Candidatus Woesearchaeota archaeon CG07_land_8_20_14_0_80_44_23
TATAAATTTATATAATTGTTCTCTTTATTTTTAGTTTAAATGGAAAAAACTTCTGGCGGGCATAAAAAGATTGAGAGGAAGAGAAAGCCCTCTGGGCAGAGGGAGATTGCAGGGCAGAGGATTAACGAGCTCTTTGCCCTTGCAGAAAAAGAGTTCAGCTCTGAACCGGAGCTCTCAAACAGGTATGTCTCGCTTGCAATAAGGATTTCCCAGAAATACAAGGTTAAGATTCCATCTGAACTGAAAAGAAGGTTTTGCAAGGGCTGCCATTCCTACCTGGTGCCGGGAAAGAATCTGAGAGTCAGGCTTCAAAATTCTCATTTGGTTTATTACTGCCTTTCCTGCAAGGAAATCATGAGATTTCCGTATATAAGAGAGCAGAAGCAAAAGCGCTCCGAGAGAAAGCTTTAAATATCTCCTCCCTTTCCCAAAATTCTGAAGCCCGAGTTCATCTAGAGCGCTTTTAGGGTTGAAAGTTCTTTCTAGATGCCTATTCGGACATGATATTCAACTAATGGTGCATGATAAAAATGGAAAAAAATCAGGAAATGGGAAAGGATGCCTCATCGGATTTCAGGCATATCGTCAGAATTGCAAATACTGACCTGAACGGGAACAAGAATATAGCTAGCGGGCTGAGAAAAATAAAAGGAATAAATTTCATGTTCATAAACGCCATATGCGTGATTACAGGGATAGACCCCTGCGCGCCAATAGGAAAGCTGAGCGATGCAGAACTCAAGAAGATAGACGAAATAATAAGGAATCCTGCAAATTTTGGCATTCCTGCCTGGATGCTTAACAGGAGAAAGGACTATGAGACAGGGCTGGACCTGCACATAATAGGAAATGACCTGAAATACATACAGGACAATGATGTCAAGAAGATGAGGATGATAAAGGCCTACAAGGGAGTCAGGAGCGCTTTCGGCCTGACAGTGAGGGGGCAGCGCACAAGGTCTAATTTCAGGAAGAACAAGGGCAATGTTGTCGGAGTAATAAGGTCCAAGGTTGGAAAGGCGGCTGCAGCCTCAAGTGACAAAAAGAAAGAGTGATGATTAGACGGTGAAATAAAATGGGAGATCCAAGAAGACTCAAGAAAAAATACAAGACTCCTATTCATCCATGGCAGAGCGCAAGGATAGAGGAAGAGGCAGTCCTGATAAAGAACTATGGGCTGAAGAACAAGCGCGAAATCTGGAAGATGGAGGCTGTGCTCAGAAGGTTCACAGAGCTTGCAAAGAAGGTCATCAAGGCCAGTAATGCGCAGGCAGAAAAGGAAAGGACAAACATGCTTGAGCAGCTTTACCTGATGGGGCTGACAGACAAAAAAGATGTCCAGCTTGACGATGCCCTCAGCCTTAAAATAAACAATGTAATGGAGCGAAGGCTCCAGACGATTGTCTACAAGAAGGGATATGCCAACACCATGAAAAAGGCAAGGCAGTTCATAACGCATGGGCATGTGCTTGTCGGCGACAGGAAGATATCCTCTCCTGGCCATATTGTAACAAGGGCAGAAGAGGAAAAAGTGGCGATTGCGCCAGAATCCCCATTTGCATCTGCTGAGCACCCTGAAAGGACTGTGCAGAGAAAGGAGATAAAGCCGAAAAAGAAGGGGGACACCCGCTCAAAATGGGGCAGGAATCCTAGAAAGAGAAGAGGAGAGAGAAGATGAGAGAATTCAACAGTGCGCAGAGAGGCGGAGCTGACAAGAAAATCAAGTGGGGAATAGCCCACATATTCTCCTCATACAACAACACAATAATACACATAACTGACATAACGGGAAGCGAGAGCATCGCAAGGGTCTCTGGCGGGATGGTTGTCAAGTCAGACCGGCTTGAGGGAAGCCCGACAGCAGCGATGATTGCTGCCAAGAAGGCGGCTGAAACAGCTATGGAAAAGGGAATAAATGCCATTCACGTGAAAATAAGGGCAACAGGCGGGCAGAACGGTCCGAACAATCCCGGCCCGGGAGCCCAGGCAGCTGTAAGGGCGCTTTCAAGGATGGGGCTGCGGATTGGAATAATTGAGGATGTAACACCCATACCGCACGACGGCTGCAGAAAGAAGGGCGGAAAGAGGGGACGAAGGGTCTGAAAATGAAGATTGAATCCTTGGGAAAGGAAAAAAAAGGTAAAATGTCATTTTTGCTGAAGGACTCAACCATCAGCTTTGCAAACGCAATCAGGAGGATTGCAACAGAGGAAGTGCCTGTAATGGCAATAGATGATGTCACATTTTTGAAGAACACCTCCGGGCTTTACGATGAGATAGTAGCGCTGCGCCTGGGGCTTGTGCCACTGACAACAGATCTAAAGTCATACAGCCTGCCAAGCGAATGCAGCTGCAAGGGTGAGGGCTGCCCAAAATGTCAGGTGAAGCTCACGCTGAACAAGAAGGAGGCCGGCTATGTCTATGCATCAGACCTCAAATCAAAGGACCCTGATGTGAAGCCCGTCTATCCAAAGATGATAATCGCAAAGCTCCTGAAAGGGCAGGTGCTTGAACTCGAGGCGACAGCAACCCTGGGAAAGGGAAAGCAGCACGCAAAGTGGAGCCCTGGCATTGTATACTACAGGAATGTACCTGAAATAACGATAAAAAAGAAGGGTGCTGAGGCATGCGCAAAGGCATGCCCTAAGCGCATATTCAAGTTTGAGAAGGGCACCCTTTCAGTTGAAAAGGACAAGGCGATGAGTTGCACCCTGTGCAGGGCCTGCGTTGACGCAGCCCCTGGCATAGTTGAGGTCTCGGCAAAGCCCGGAGAGTTCATCTTCACTGTTGAAAGCTGGGGACAGCTCAGCTGCAGGGAAACAATAAAAGAGGCCTCAAAAATATTTGATGCGAAGCTCGACGAGTTCGCCAAGAAGATAGATGAACTCCCAAAGTGAATCATGAGAATCATGATAATGCCGTTTCAGCATTGCATGCGGGGGTAGCAAAGCCTGGTCAAATGCGCAAGGTTGAGGGCCTTGTCCCTTAGTGGGTTCGCGTGTTCGAATCACGTCCCCCGCATAATATTCATAAAAAAGAAAGGAAAAAAAGGTAATTCAAATGCAGATTCGTCCGAAAAACAAAGTTGACGAGCAGCTCATAGCCATGCTCAGGGAAGAATCATACAAAGGGAACGCTATCTGGAAGAAGGTTGCAGATGACTTGAACATACCTACAAGGCAGAGAAAGATTGTCAATCTTTCAAAAATAAACAGGTTCACTGCAGAGAACGAGGTCGTTGTTGTGCCGGGAAAGGTGCTTTCCTCAGGGGAGCTTGGGCACAAGCTGATAATTGCGGCATTCAGGTTCTCTGCCAGCTCAATCGAAAAGATAAAAAAATCCGGCTCGTCTGCAATGAGCATAAGCGAGCTGATGAAGAAGAATCCCTCTGGAAAGGGGGTAAGGATAATCGGATGAGGCAATGAAAATGATAATCGACGCTACTGATGCGGTTCTTGGAAGGGTTGCTGCCTTTGCAGTAATTCGCGCAAAGCAGGGGAACGATGTTTCTGTAATAAACTGCGAAAAGGCAGTGATAAGCGGAAGCAAGTCCTATGTATACGCAAAGTATGACCACAGAATGAATATGGGAACTCCCAGGCACGGCCCATTCCTCTCAAGGTCTCCTGAGAGGATTATGAAAAGGGCGATAAGGGGGATGCTTGAGCACAAGAAGGCAAGCGGCAAGGAGCTCCTTTCCCGCATAAAGTGCTACAGCGGAGTCCCTGATGCGCTCAGGGGCCAGAAGGCAGAAAGAGCGCCGAAATCAGATATTTCAAAGATTCCAAACACCAGGTTTGTACGGGTAAGCGCGCTTTCCAACCATCTTGGAGGGCAGTAAAATGAAGCCAATTAATGTTTCTGGAAAAAGGAAGACAGCAATCGCAAGGGCAACAATACGAGAGGGCAAGGGAAGGGTCAGCATAAATAATATGGCAATTGCCGCATTTGCTCCCCAGAGGATGCTTGCCATGAAAATAATGGAGCCGATTATAATCACAGGAGATGCAGCAAAGAAGTTTGACATTGCAGTGAATGTCTACGGCGGCGGAATCAATGGAAGGGCAGAGGCTGCCCGGCTTGCGATAGCAAAGGCAATTGCCTCGGCAAATCCCTCGCTTAAGGATGAATTGATGAAGTATGACAGGCACCTGCTCGTTGCCGACTCAAGACAGAGGGAAGTCAGAAAGCCGAATACTCACGGCAATGCGCGCGGAAAGGTTCAGAAGTCATACAGATAAGATTAAAACCAGGGTGGTGAAAAACATGATAATACCTGTAAGGTGCTGGAGCTGCGGAAAGCCCATAGGGCATCTGTGGGAGGAGTTTGAGGAGCGCGTGAAGAAGGGCGAGGACAGGAAGAAGGTGCTTGACTCGCTCGGACTGGAGAGGTACTGCTGCAGGGCAATAATGCTCGGACATGTTGAACTTATAGACACTGTCGCAAGATTCAAGAAGGTGTGAGCCTGGATTAATCAGAATTTCAAAACTCAAAAGTTTTCTCTTTGACCTCAACTGCGCTTGGAGAGGCGCCTCCGTGCCATGAAAACCTCGGCCTTATTCTCATTGGATACATTCTCTCGTTGGTGTCGTCAAATATTATTGCTGCTCCGGAAACCCTCGGAAGATTGTTCAGCACCTTGTCCAGCCCCATTCTCATGTAGCTCTGCATGAGCATTCCAAGGGCGTCTATGTCAATCTTGGCAGTAATCCTGTGGCTTATAACTATGTCTGACTGGGTCATAACATCAGTATGTATCTTTCCCGGCTGCTGGGATGCAAGTATCAGCGATATTCCGGGCTGCCTTCCCTCTCTTAATATTGTTATTAATGGGTCGCTGGCAAGGGTCTTTCCCTGCTTTGGGATGAACTCATGCGCTTCGTCAACAACCAGCCAGACAAGTGGAAATTTCTGCTGCCCTTCCTCCTCTTCCATAAAACTCACTGCCTGGTTCACAAGGCGGTATTCTTCCTCCCTTCTTGCAAGCATCCTTTCAGAAAATAATTTCTTAGAAACAAGCCCTATGACGAGGGCTCTTATGTTCTTTCCAGAGGCGGTTGTTATGTAACAGCTCACGTCAAGCACGCTGACCGTGCCTGCCTCGACAAGCTCTTTTAGCGGAGTTCCGTTCCTGTCAAAAAGCCCCCAGGTTATTGCATCCCTGAACCTGTTTTCCGCAGCATCCTTTACTGTCTGAGGCGTGTGCTCATCTTCCTGAATTTTCTTGATTATCTCATCAATATCATAGTCAGTCTCGTCCTCCTGCATATAAGAGATGACTCTTGAGATGAGAACTCCTACTGCTTCATCCGGGTTTATCTCAAAGGTTGTGCACCAGTCCATTGCAGAGAGCTCAGAGGGCTTTATTGAAAATGCCCTGTCTGCTGGTATGCCTTTTTTCTTGAAGTCCTCAAAATAGCCCTTTGGAGTGAATATTGTGATTTTTAGGGCCTTGGGCTTCATCTCCCATTCCTCAAGGAGCTTGATTTCCTTCTGGTTGGGATATTTCATGGTCCAATAGATTCCCATTGTGTCAAGCATGAGCACTGAGATATTCTTGGAGACCTCTGCTGGAAGGTCTGCTATTGCCTCTGCAATTACTCCCATTGTGTAGCTTTTCCCAGAGCCCCTTTTTCCGCAGATGAATATAACATGGCTGTTTGCCACGTCGAGATATATCGGGTTTGAGAGTGAGGTTGTCTGCCCCATCTTCACATAGTGCTTGCCTATGAATATTGTCCCTGTGGTGCCGAGCTTCTGGCGCTCGCCCTCTTCCCTGCCGATGATTATGTCGTAAGGCATGTTTTTCTCCAGCAAATGGTAGTATAAATATTTATTGGGATGACTTATTGGGATGGAAAGGCATCCCTTATTTAAGCCATAATGCTAAAAACATAATTAAATTTATAAAGATTTGAGCAATACAAAATGCCATGATAGACATAAAGGATTTTGCCGAGATGAAGAAGAAGCTTGAGGAGTTTGATGAGCAGAGGGAATCTTTGGTTTCTGAAGTGAGAAATATTGTCCGGCTTTCAAAGAGAATAATATACTCTGTGCACAGGAACGATGAGAAATCTTCTGATGAGTCAGTTGCAGAAATAAGAAAGATTGTAAAGGCAACAATGCAGAAGGTGCGGAAAGAGCCGGCCCTCCTGCATTCTGGGCTTCTTAAGAGCGCGATACAGGAATATGTCGAGGCGGTCTGCTTTTATGAGATAATAAGGAACAAGAGAATTCCCACTCACAAAGAGCTTGATGTTCAGCCGGAGCATTACCTGCTGGGCATATGCGACCTTACAGGGGAGCTTTCAAGGCGCTCAGTCAATGCCGCTGCAGGCGCTGACTATAAGACCGCTTTGGAGATGAAGGGCATTGTCTCTGAGATTTATGATGAGATGATGCAGTTTGACTTTGCCAATGGCGAGCTTCGGAAGAAGTTTGACAGCATAAAGTATGAGGTTAAGCGCCTTGAGGAGATGGCCCTCACAATAAGCCTTGATGCGGGAAAGCTGGGCTTTGATGGTGTCAGCCATGGGAAGGGCAATTAGCTTTTTGGCTTTGTTTGGCTTGATGATTTTTTCGCTTGGGTGCGGGAATGCGCCGGGCATCCCAGAAAGTTCATCTGAGGCGGGTGAAATGAAAAGCATAAATCTGGACAATGTGAATATTGAGTGGCTGGGGCATGCATCAGTCAGGATTACTGCAAATGAAAAAGTTGTATACATAGACCCCTATAATCTGACTACATTTGTGAAAGCAGACCTGATACTGATAACGCACAGCCATTACGACCACTGCAGCATTGCTGACCTGAGAAGGGTTTCCAGGCCAGGCACGGTTGTGGTTGCCACTGCTGACTGCATAAGCCAGCTTAGGAAGGTTGAGAACATCTCAATAAAGATTCCGCAGCCGAACAAGACAATAGAGTTTCCGGGAATGGTGGGGCTTTATGTGGAGACAGTACCGGCATACAATACAGCAAAGATGTTCCATCCAAAAGAGAACAACTGGCTCGGCTACATAGTGAATGTAAATGGAAAAAGGATATACCACGCAGGAGACACCGACCTTATTCCTGAAATGAAGAACATAAAAGATATTGATGTTGCATTCCTGCCTGTGGGCGGAACCTATACCATGGATGCAGCCGAGGCCGCAAGGGCGGCTGATGAGATAAGGCCCAAGATTGCTGTCCCGATGCACTATGGGGCAATTGTCGGCTCGATAAAAGATGCAGAAAAGTTCAAGGAGCTTTGCGGCTGCAATGTTGATATTCTTGAAAGGGTGCAATAAAGATGAAGAATCAGAGAAAGGTGTTTTGATGAAAAGGACATTTGCAAATGAGCTGAGCCCGGAGATGGATGGCAAAAATGTGCTTCTCTGCGGCTGGGCGCAGGAAATAAGAGACCTGAAGAAGGTAAAGTTCGTTGTTTTCAGGGATTTTTCAGGCACAGTCCAGCTGGTTGCCCTTCCTGACGCAATGAAAAAAGAGGACTTTGACTCTATTGCAAAAATAACCCCTGAAAGCGCAATCTGCGCAGAGGGCACAGTAAAAAAGAGCAATATTGCAAAGCTCGGATTTGAGGTGCACCTGAAAAGGATTGATGTGCTTTCAAAATCAGAGGCGCTGCCGATAATAGTGATTGAAAAAGACATAGAGACCGGATTTGCAAAGAGGTTTGACTACAGAAGCATTGACCTCAGGAAGCAGAGAAACCTTGCAATATTCAAGATTGAGTCGGCATTGGTGCAGGGAATGACTGAGTTCCTTGACAGGGCGGGATTCATGCACGTGTTCACACCCTGCATAATGGGCGCTGCATCTGAGTCAGGAGCAGATGTCTTTAAAATAAATTATTACGACGGCGAGGCATACCTCAGGCAGGACCCGCAGCTTCACAGGCAGCTTAGCATTGCAGGAGGGCTTGAAAAGATATATGACCTTGGCCCGAGCTGGCGTGCAGAGAAATCCCATACTGTGAAGCACCTCTGCGAGCACCGCACCTGTGCAGTTGAGACGGCTTTCATAAAGGATGAGATTGAGCTCGAGAGGCTTGAGGAGCAGCTTATAGTGCATGCTATAAAAAATGTCATTGAGAAATGCAGGGGCGAGCTCTCAATCCTGGGAATTAAGCTTGAAGTGCCCAAAACCCCTTTCCCAGAAATAAAATTTCCTGATGTTTACGGAATACTTGAGAAGCTGGGCAAGAAGCTTCCAGGGGGAGAAGACCTTGATGCTGAATCAATGGAGCTCCTGGGAAATTATGTCAAGAAGGAATATGCCTCTGACTTCTACTTTGTGAACAGGTTCCCGTCTGCAATAAAGCCATTCTATGTGATGAAGGTTGACAGCGAGCCGGAGTGGGCGCGTTCAATTGACCTTAATTATGGAAAGCTGGAGCTAAGCTCAGGCGGGCAGAGGGAGCACCGCTATGAGGTGCTGATGGCACAGGTCAAGGAAAAGCATCTCGACCTGAAAAATCTGGAATGGTTCACCAAGTTCTTCAAATATGGGGTTCCTCCCCACGGCGGTTTTGCGCTGGGAATAGAACGGCTGACCCAGGCAATCCTAAACCTTCCAAACATCAGGGAGGCAGTGCTTTTCCCAAGGGAGCCGGACAGGCTTCTGCCATAAATTATTTTTTGTTGTTTCAGATTCTTATGAAAAACAAAAATTTTAAAACAGCACAGCCTTCCAGTGTCTCATATGCTTAAAGGTGGTATCATGAATTTCATTTCAATCAAGGAAGCGATGCAGAAAGGCACTGGAGAGGTCTCAATACGCGGATGGGTTTACAGGGAGAGGAAGAGCAACAAATTCGGGTTTATTGTGCTCAGGGACGCAACAGACATTGTCCAGTGCATAATTGAGAAGGATAAGGTCTCAGAGAAAATCTGGGCTGACATGGAAAAAATCCTGATTGAATCCTCTTGCGAGATTCATGGGACAATCCATCCTGAAAAAAGGGCGCCAACTGGATTTGAAATTGCTGTTTCGGAAATGAGCGTGGTTAGTTTTGCAGAGCCATTTCCAATCAACAAGGACCAGGGCACAGAATTTCTTTTGGATGAAAGGCACCTCTGGATAAGGAGCAGGTATATGACTTCAATCCTTAAAATAAGAAGCACTGTTTTTCAGGCAATAAGGGAATACTTCTGCTCCAAGGGCTTCTATGAGTATCAGTCCCCAATATTTACTGATGTGCAGTGTGAGGGCGGCTCCACGCTGTTTCAGGTGGATTACTTCGGGCATCCGGTGTATCTAACCCAAAGCTGGCAGCTCTATGCCGAAGCCGGAATATTCTCGCTGGAAAAAATATTCACAATAGCGCCGTCATTCCGGGCAGAGCGCTCAAAGACCTCAAGGCACCTTACTGAATACTGGCATGCTGAAATGGAAGTTGCCTGGTGCGGATTTGACGGGATGATTGAGTACGGCGAGGGGCTGATAAAGCACGTTGTAAATAGTGTGCTTGAGAGGAACAGGGAGGAGCTTAAAATACTAAAGAGGGACCCTGCAAAGCTCAAGCCGGCGATTGAAAAGCCGTTCAAGAGGATTACCTATGATGAGGCGCTCTTCCTCCTGAAGCAGAAATGTAAGCTGGAGATTCCCTGGGGAAAGGACCTTAGGACAATTGAGGAGGACAAGCTGACTTCACTCTTTGACGCGCCTGTAATAGTCACAAGGTATCCGAAGATGATAAAGGCATTCTACATGAGGGAAGACCCTGAGAATCCTGATGTTGTGCTTGGAAGCGACTTCCTCCTGCCCGAGGGGCACGGCGAGGTAATAGGCGGCTCTGAAAGGGAGCCCGACCTTGAAAAGATAAAGGAGCGGCTTAAGGCGCAGGGCGAGAAGCTTGAGAATTATGAGTTCTACCTTGACACAAGAAGATATGGAAGCGTGCCCCATTCCGGATTCGGGCTGGGAGTTGAGAGACTTGTAAGCTGGATTTGTGGGCTTGAGAACATAAAGGATGCAATTGCCTTTCCCAGGACAATGCTAAGGTGGACTCCTTAAGCAGGAATAATCCCTGGGAGAGCAAACAAAAACATTATAAATCCCCTGTTTTATTCAGATGCTGATGTCTGGAAAAGCTGATGCAAAAAAAGAGGAAACTGCAAAGAGCCCTTCATCCTATGAAATTGAGGAAAGTGTGCTTTCAATAATTGACTCCCACTCTGAGGAAAAGAGCCCGCTTCTGCCCATACTTCAGGATGTGCAGAAAGCATTTGGCTTCATATCGCCGCAAGCCATGCTTGAGATGAGCGAAACCCTTGATATCCCTCTCTCGCAGGTTTATTCTGCAGTCACATTCTACAATGAGTTCAGGACAAAGAAGCGCGGGAAGCATCTCTTCCGCGTCTGCATTGGAACTGCCTGCTGCATAAAGAAGGCAGATGCTGTCATTCTTGAGCTTGAAAAGGAGCTCGGCATTCAGTGCGGCCAGACAGATGGGAAGGGGCTTTTCACGCTGGAGACAGTCAACTGCTTCGGCGCCTGCGGCCTTGGCCCGATTGTTGAAGTAGATGGAAGGATTTTTTCATTGGTTGAGCCAAAAAAGGCAAAGGCTCTTGCAGAGGAAGTGAAGAAGAAAGAGGGGCTGCAGAAATGATAAGCATAAGAGTCGGGCTCGGCTCCTGCGGAATCTCCTCTGGCGCTCTTGAAGTTTATAACGGGCTGAAAAAGGCGGGACAGGATATTTCCCTGTCCAAGGCGGGCTGCATGGGCGCATGCTTCCTCGAGCCGCTTGCGGAAATGAAAGTGGATAATTTTGAAACCCTGATATTTGCAAATGTTTCGCAGGATGACTGCCGCAGGATAATAGAAATCGGAAAATCCCTTGAGAAGAAAAAGGAAAGGGGAGCGCAGCTTGTATATGCAAAAAGGCGCGATGGTGAACTTGTCTTCAAAAATGTAAAATATATTGATGACACTGAATTCTTTAATGAACAGGTAAAGAATGTCTCTGCGAAATGCGGGATTGTTGACCCTGAAAGCATTGAGGATTACAAGAGAAATGGAGGATTCTCAGCCCTCAAGAAAGCCCTTGCAATGAAGCCAGAGGAGATTGTCTCTGAAGTGAAAAAGTCAGGGCTTCGCGGAAGGGGAGGGAGCGGCTTTCCGACAGGGGTGAAGTGGGAGGCAGTGCTCAGTTCCCCTGAGAAAGAGCATTACCTCATCTGCAATTTTGACGAGGGAGACCCTGGGGCATTCATGAACAGGGCGCTTGTGGAGTCAGACCCTTTTGAAGTAATTGAGGGAATTAAGATTGCTGCCTATGCGCTCGGCGTCTCACAGGCATTCATTTATACAAGGTCAGAGTATACACTTGCAGTTGAAAGGCTGAAAAATGCAATTGCAGAAACTGAAAAATCAAACCTGCTCGGAGAAAATATTCTTGGAACAGATTTCTCATTAAAAATTTCATTAAGGCTGGGGGCGGGGGCGTTTGTGTGCGGAGAAGAAACCGCGCTCATAAGCTCAATTGAGGGAAGGTCTGGAAGGCCCTTCCCGAAGCCGCCCTATCCTGCTGAAAAGGGGCTTTGGGGCATGCCCACTGTGATAAACAATGTCGAGACCCTTGCAAATATTCCTGCAATAATCCTTAATGGCGCCGACTGGTTCAGGGGCTTTGGCACAGGGCCCTCTCCTGGAACAAAGATGTTCTCGCTGAGCGGGGATGTAAAGAACAGCGGCTATATTGAGCTTCCATTCGGCTCAACCCTCTCGCAGGTTGCTGGAATTGCAGGGCTCAAGAAGGATAATTTCAAGGCAGTCCAGCTCGGCGGCCCCTCAGGAGGGCTTGTCAGCAAAGCCCATGTTAAAATGCCCCTGGACTATGAAAGCATAGAAGGGGCTGAAGCAATTGTCGGCTCAGGGGGAATTGTCTTTATTGGAAAAAAGAGGGCTGTCATTGATGTTGTGCGCTACGGCTTGCGGTTCATTGTTTCTGAGAGCTGCGGAAGGTGCGTTCCATGCAGGGAGGGCACAATGCGCATGTATGAGATAATTGAAAGGATTGCTGCAGGAAATGGCACCTCAGACGACCTTCTCAACCTTTATGTGCTTTCAAACACAATAAAGTCAACATCATTGTGCGGGCTTGGCGAGACCGCCCCTAACCTGGTTCTTTCAAGCATAAGGAACTTCTTTGAAGAGTATGAGGAGAGGATTCCGCTGTGGAAGGGAAAGGCGCCAAACCTGATTTCATTCCAGATTGACGCTGCAAAGTGCAACGGATGCCATCTCTGCGCCACAATATGCCCTAAGAAAGCAATAAGCGGGAAGCGCCTTGAAACACATGAGATAAATCAGGACATGTGCATAAGGTGCGGGCTGTGCGCAAAGGAATGCCCGTTCTCTGCAATAGAGGAGCATCTTGCGGAAAAGGACCAAAAACTTAAGATAGAAAGAAAGGGAAAGGAATAAAATGCCTGATGAGGAAAAGAGCGGAATAGTGCAGATAGAGATAAATGGCAGGAAGCACGAAACAGCCCAGAAATATCTTCTCTATGCTCTTGAGGAAGCCGGCTATGTCATACCGAAGCTCTGCAGCCATCCTGACTTTGAACCGTTCGCGAACTGCAGGCTCTGCGTTGTGGACGTCAATGGGGAGATAAAGACCTCGTGCAATACTGAGGTAAGGCAGGGCATGGTTGTAAAAACAGAAACTGAGAATATTACAGAGGCAAGAAGGCACAACATGGAGCTGATACTTTCAAACCATCCCCTTGACTGTGACTACTGCTACAGAAACATGAGATGCGAGCTTCAGGCGCTTGCTGAAAAGATAACAAAGGCAACAAGGTATGCTGGTGCAGAGAGAAAAATCGGGAAGGATGAATCGTCATCTGCAATAACCCGCGACATGGATAAGTGCATTCTCTGCGGCAGGTGCATTGCTGCCTGCGAAAGGGCCGGAGTGTGCCTTCTTGACTACACCAAAAGGGGCTTCAACACTGCAATAATGCCTCCATTGGGGCTCAAGATTTCAGACACCTCATGCATAAGCTGCGGGCAGTGCAGCCTTTTCTGTCCCGCTGCTGCAATAACAGAGCGCGATGACCGTGCTGATGTATATTCCTTCATAAATGACAAGGAAAAATTTGTGATTGCCCAGGTTGCGCCCTCAGTCAGGGCGAGCATCGGCGAGGAGTTCGGGCTTGCCCCTGGCTCAATTGCAACAGGCAGGCTGGCTGCATGCTTAAAGGAGGTTGGTTTTGATGCTGTCTGCGACACCTCTGTGGGCGCTGATTTCACAATAATGGAGGAGGCAGCAGAGCTTGTCAGGCGGATTAAAGAGAGAGAAGAAGGAAAAGAGGTTGCTCTTCCGATGTTCACAAGCTGCTGCCCTGCCTGGGTGAGCTTTGCAGAAGAATTCTATCCTGAGCTCATTCCAAACCTTTCCACAACAAAGAGCCCGCATGAGATAATGGCTGTCCTTCTGAAAACATACTATTCTGAAAAAAAGGGAATCCCATCTGACAGTATTGCTGTCATCTCAATAATGCCCTGCACTGCAAAAAAGGCAGAGGCAAAGCGCGTGGAGCTGAAAATCATGGGAACACCTGCAGTTGACGCTGTCCTGACAGTCAGGGAGACAGCGAGGATGATAAGAGAGGCGGGGATTGACCTAAAGAGGGCAAAAGAGGAGAACTTTGACGACCTCATCAGGGATGCGTCGGGAGCAGGGCAGATTTTCGGTGCAACAGGCGGCGTTATGGAGGCAGTGCTCAGGACCGCTGATTTCATGCTTTCAGGGGCAGGCAGCAGTTGCTGCCTTGAGCTGAGGGAAGTGCGGGGCATGTCCGGAATAAAGGAGGCTGAATATTCTATTGGAGGAAAAAAGCTGCGTGTTGCTGTTGCAAACGGGAATGCAAATGCAAAGATTCTGATTGACAGGATAAAATCAGGCGAGGAAAGCTTTGACTTTGTTGAGATTATGGCCTGCCCAGGCGGATGCTCTGGAGGCGGCGGACAGCCCATTCCATCCAATAGAAAAATTATAGGTGAGCGCATAAAGGCGCTTTACCTGATAGATTCAGATGCGCCTGTCAGGATGAGCCATGAGAACCTCATTGTAAAGCAGATTTACTCTGAATTTCTGGAAAGCCCGGGCTCTGGCACAGCAGAGAAGCTGCTGCATACATATTATGTCAAGAAGAAAAAATTCAGCATAACTGACTAGATGTTCTTTACATTCATGTTCCTGAAGTCCCTTGAGAGGATTTCAGAGGCGCGCTTTGTGAGCTTTCCTGTTGTTATGAAAAGGCAGGGAAGCTTCCTGAGCTGCGCCTGAACATATGCTGAACTCAGGTCATCCTCATTGATTGCTGCCTTCTTTCTCGCCCTGCAGAAATATTCGAGACTGCCGACATTGCTCGGAATTTTTACAATGAAGTCATACTCCATCTTCTTTCCAGAATCCAGTGTTTCTGCTATTTCTATGCTGTTGCTTGAGAGGAATTCCCTTGCCTGAAGAAGAAATGATGTGTCCTCTTTTTTCTTTGCCATCTGCTTTGGAGCCCTTTCATGCTTTGGCTTTTTCGGCTCTTCAGAAATTTTTTCAGGCACCTTCTCTCTGACTTTCCCGGGTTTTTCCTCTGATGTTATCAGCTTTGTGCTGTGCTTTATTGCAAACTCTATGCTTGATGCGATTGAGGGCTGCTCGCTTTTCTGCCCTGCCTGAAAAATCCTAATCTGCTCTGGCGCTTTTTTCTCCCTCGGGGCTTCTTCTGCAATTGCTGCCTTTCCCTGCTTTGCAATTGAAACTGCCTCTTTCTCAGGCAGGAGGTGCCATCTCCAGAACTGCCTTCCCTCAAATGTAAAGGGAACTGCAAAATCCCTTATCATCCTGAGGGAAACCCTTGTGAGGGGGTCTGTCTCAGAATCCTCAATTATGCGCTGCTCCTTCAGCATGTCATAGGTCTGCCTGTCTTTTTCATTGAGAGAGGCATAAAGCCTTTCAAGCTTCTCCTCCTGCCCGGGCGCGTAGTAAACAGGAGAGCCTCCTATCTTTGCCTTTGAGATGAATATGAGCTTTCTTGAGACGAGCTCGGAGAGTAGTGCAGAAGATATCAGGATTTCACGCCCTATATATTTTCCTACTTCTGACGGGAGCACCGGGCCGTTGGCCTTCACAAATTCAAGCACTTCGTCGCTAAGCTCGCTTCCCATGGGAAATCCTGTTATTAATCTCCTTTATTAATCTTATTGGTTTGCCTTTTTCAGCACCTTAAAATCTATGCACACCCTGAATTTTCCGGGCGAATAATGCCCGCATTTGTTCCAGGAGAGAATCCTGACTTTTGCGCAGTATTTTTTAGCTGCTTCCTTTATTACATTGACTGCAGGGCCTGGAATCTCCTCCTCTTTCATGAATGAGTAGAAGTGCACAATACAGCCGGGCTCTGCTGCTGCGAAGCATGCATCAAGGAAGTGCCCTGAATCCTTTGGGAGGGGCATAAGTATCCTGTCAAAGCCGGCATGCCTTTTTTTGATTATCTCCAATGTCTTTTTTCTTGCATCGCCTTTTATCGCGACAACATTTGAGAGCTTGTTCAGGCGGATGTTTTCCTCTGCATACCTGTGAGCAACAGGGTTTTTCTCTATTGCATAGATTATTTTCGGCCTGCTGTTTCTTGCAATGACTATGGGATAAGGGGCGCATCCCGAAAACATTACAAGTATCTCTTCTCCTGGCTTTACGAGAGAGGCAATCCTTTTTCTTTCCTCTGAAAGCCGGGGCGAGAAATACACCTTTTCAATGTCCAGCTTCAGCACCGAATTGTTTTCCCTGCAAATCGTCTCTTTCCTTCTCTGCCCTGCGATTACTTGCAGCTTAGGGGTCCTGTAAATGCCGGAGTACTGCTTTACTTTTTTTGCAACCACCTTTATGTTTTTGAAATGGGAAAGCATTGCCTCGCCGATGAGTTTCTCTCTCTTTTTTAGTTCAGGCGGCATGCCTGAGAACACTGCTATGTCGCCTACAACATCAAATGATGCAGGAAGAACTGACAGCTCCTTTTTTGTAAGTTTTCCTGCAAGCATCTCTTTCAGTTTCATTTTTTCTCTTCAGAAAAATTCAGACAGCCCCTTCTGAACCTTTTTCTCGCATTCCTTTTCCATATCAGAAATGGTTTTTTCGACCCGCTCTACAGAAAACTGGTGCCTCTCGCAGAGTATCTCCCTGATTTTGTCTGCATTTATGCTGCCCTGATTTTTTGAGTAATCGTCAGAGACAGGCATCTTTGCAATGACATCAAAAACCTCCTGCCAGGGCATCTCAAAGCTCTCTTCCCACTTTGCTTCAGAGAACAACAAATTCAGATTTTCCCCATGCTTTTTCACAAGCTTCAGCGCATTCTTCGGCCCTATGCCCCTTATGCCTTTTGAATTGAAGTCAGTTCCCACAAGCATTGAGAGGGCTATGAGCTGCTTCTGGCTTATTCCCAGAGCAGAAAAAACGCTTGGGAGCTCTATAAGTTCTGGAAATACCTGCTGGTATGCAAGCGTGCCAGGAATTTTCTTCCTTGCGCTTATGCTGAGGTTCCTCACCAGCCGGGGGGAGCCGAAAAGCAGGCAGTCAGCATCCTGGGAACCCACTGCAAATGCATCGCCTTTCCTGACAATATGGGATGCCTGCGCCTCGCCTTCTGAGGGCGCCTGCACAACAGGTATTCCAAATGCAGAGAGCAGCTCCTTTGACTCTGCAATTATCTCCTTTGTCAGCCGAGATGTTCTTCCGGCATACTTGTGCATTGCCGCAGTGTCTCCCAGCTCAAACGCCGCCTCATACTTCTTCTGGGCCTCAATTTTCCCCTGCCTTCTCTCCTCAATTGTCTTCTGCTTCAGCTCAGGCGGCTTGCCGTCAAAGACATAAATGAGGGATATTCCTTTCTGCATGAGGTTTGCATTCCTTGAGAAAAGCCCCATTAGGTGGCTTGTCACATTTCCTGAAGAATCTGTCAATGGGGTGCCGTCTGGCTGCCTTATTGTGGTTATGAACTGGTAGAGCGCAAGGTGAGCGTCCACTGCTATTGCCTTTCCGCTGAGCTCCTTGTAGTCAATCTGCTTTCTGGGAAGAAGCTCTGTTATCTGGACGCCCATGTGAAAAAGTCAGCATTTCTATTATAAAAACCTTCCCAATGCCATAATATTTAAATAGCAAATTCCAATTTATTTCATCATGGTCTATGAGAAGTTGATAGAGAAGCTGAAGGCAAAGGGATGGAGCAACAAGGACATAGTGGAGACCATAAGAATCCTTAATGCGCCGCCAGAGAATAAAAAGCAGTCAATAGTCAGCCTTGACAGCACTGTTTACTGGTTCGCCCTCATCCTGATGATAATTGGGAGCATCGTGCTTTCCATAATAATGATTCCCTCCCTGCTGGCCCTCAATGCATTTGCCCTCTACTTTATAATAATTATCGTTGCTTATGCCTTCGGCACGATGTTCAGCATACTGATAAGCGAGATTGAGACAATGCAGGGCAGGAGGATAATAGCCCAGCTCTTCATACCCGCGCTCGCCCTGGTGAACATGTATTACATAACAAGGGTCACAAACATATTCGCGACAGCCATGAACATAAAGAACCCGCACAACCCGATAATAATGTCAGGCATATACGCCTTTTTCTTCATAGCTCCCTATTTCATAAATGAAATTGCAAGGAAAATAAGGATAATAAAAATAGAATAAAAAATTACTTTTTCTTCGCAATATCCCTCTTCTTCTCAGCCCTCTCCACAACCCTCCTGTAGTACTCAAACTCAACATCTGTCGGGCCATAAGTCATTGAAATCAGCGAAGAAACCAGCATTATCGCAAATATTATCCCTATGCCTAAGCCCCAGCTCTGGCTCTGGGGATAAATCCAGATTACAGAAAGCATCAGCCCAACTAATGCCGTCAGCAGGAATCCCGCAGGAAGGGGCGCTATTGAAAATTTATTATCCTCCATTGAAAAACCACCTCTTTGCCTAAATAAACGCTGCCTGTCTTAAATAGTTTTTCATGCAAAGTCAGAAAGGAATTTTCTGAGAAGCGCTGCTGCCGCCTCCCTCTTCTTTGGAAATGCAGCAACTGCCAGTTTTACATGATAGCAGTTGCCGCTGTCTGTTAATACAGCTCTGCCATCTTTGCTCCATTGCTTCTTGTCAATCCTGATGTAGAAGAAAAGCTCGTCGTCAAGACGGCTCTCAATCTGGGAGAGAAGAGTTGCTGTCCCTTCCTTGCCAAGCGCTGAAAGGAGGTTTTCCATGAAAGCTCTGATATCCCTCTCTTTATCAATGCGGACCTCAGCAACTTTTATTATATTTCCAGAAAGCCCTTCTGCAGTGCTCTCCCTCACCTGAACTTTTTCCTCTTCAATATTGAATGGGAAAAATTGGAGAAGCCCATTCTTAACCAGGGCATAGTCCTCATAATCCTTGCAGAAAACAGAGACCTCTGCCGAATGCGCAATTTTCATAGGCAGGCAAAAATCAGTAAATTTATATAAGGTTTGCGTTTAGAGAAAAGCATGAAGCACAACCTGGCAGTAACGCTGACACTGATAATATTTTTCTTCGTTGCAGAGCTTTTCGGGCTCTATGCCATAGGCAGGGACCTCAAGATTTCAAAATCATCAGCTGGGCAGATAATAACAAGCCACCCTGTAACAGCAGTAGGGGCGAGGCCTGAGATAAAAAATTCTCAGACGCTGATATACATATTTGTCTCTGTGCTGATTGGCACAGTGCTAATACTTCTGCTTGCAAGATTCAGGCAGCCGAGAATCTGGAAGTTCTGGTTCTTTCTCGCTGTTTGGATGGCAATGGCAATCTGCCTCGGCGTGTTCATGAGGCCGTGGCTTGCAATAATGGTTGCGTTTGCCCTTGCACTCCTGAAGATACTCAAGCCAAACCCGATTTCCCACAATATGACAGAGCTGCTGATATATGCGGGAATCGCCCTGATGATAGTTCCTCTCCTTAATGCGCTCTGGGCATTCATCCTCCTCATCGCATTTTCAGTGTATGACATGATTGCTGTCTGGAAGAGCAAGCACATGGTCAGCCTTGCAGAGTTCCAGATGCAAAGCAGGGTATTTGCAGGATTCTTCATACCTTATAAGATGAAGGCAGCGCCTTTGCAGAGCAGCGCAAGACAAGTTGCCTCTGCCCCAAAAAAAGCAGGCAGGCCAAAGAAAACACTTGCAGCTGAAGCCCAGCCGCAGAGCGCCATATTGGGCGGCGGAGACATAGCGCTCCCAATGATATTCTCCGGAGCTTTCATGGAGCAGCTTGTGAGGGTTCAGGCGCTGACAAAAAGCGCCGCATTTTTCAGGGCTTCAATAATCTCGCTTTTTGCAACTGCTGCGCTGGCTGTTCTTCTCTTCAAAAGCGAGAAGGGAAAGTTCTACCCTGCAATGCCATTCCTGACAATCGGCTGCATTGTAGGCGCAATTGTGGCAATGTTTGTATGATTTCCTGCAAAAATTTTTAAAACGCCGGGCATATTGATTCTTTATGGAACATTACTTTTCTGAAAATCCCAAGGCAGCTGCATCTGAAAGGACATTCTCTGCCCTGCTAAGGGGCAACCGGCTTTCTTTTGTTTCATCAGGAGGTGTGTTTTCAAAGTCAGGGATTGACAAAGGGACAGAACTCCTGATAGAAAAGTGCATAATGCAGGATGGCTGGCGCGTGCTTGACCTTGGCTGCGGCTACGGGGTAGTGGGGGTTTCAATTGCAAAGGCGTTTAATGTTGAAGTTGTGATGAGCGATGTGAACGAGAGGGCTCTTCTTCTTACAGGGAAAAACCTTGAGAGGAATGGCTGCACTGCAAAGGCGATAAAGAGCTCTGGCTACGACTCACTTTCAGATTTTAAAGGAATGTTTGACTCAATACTTGTAAACCCTCCGCAGAAAGCGGGAAAGAAAGTGTGCTTTAGGATGATAGACGATGCGCCGTTATTCCTGAAAAAAAGAGGGTTTCTGCAGGTTGTTGCAAGGCCCAGGCATGGCGGAAATTCGCTGGCAGCAGAGATGCAAGGGGTTTTTGGCAACTGTGAAAAGATTGCTGAGAAAGGCAACTTTGCAGTTTATGCAAGCATGAAAAAATGATGAAAAAGAATGTTTTGGAAATAGCCACTGACGGCGCCTGCTCGGGAAATCCGGGGCAGATGGGGCTCGGAGTTGTAATCTCTGAAAATGGCAGGGTTGTGAGGAGAATTTCAAAGCCAGCTGGATTTGGAACCAACAACAGGGCAGAATACCTCGCAATAATCCTCGCATTGAAAGAGGCGCTGAAGCTGGGCGCCGACTCTGTTAAAATAACATCGGACAGCCAGCTTGTTATAATGCAGATAACTGGAAAATACAGGATAAAGTCAGATGAGCTGAGGAAACTCAAGGAAGAGGCAGACTCCCTTGCGAAAAAGTTCAGGGAAGTGAAATTCAGGTGGGTTGGAAGGGAGGAAAACTTCATGGCAGATGCGCTGGCAAAGGCAGCATCAATGATGTTATAAAAATCCGCTGAGAGCGGATTTTTAGGATGCCAAAAACGGCGCTGTATCTTTGAATGAAAGCATTAAATTTTAGCGCCGTTTTTCAGCATAATTGTTTCTACTGGAAAGTTTAAATATCAGAACAATATATTAACTTTTGTGAATAAGCTTGATGATATAGTTGAAAAGTCAGAGAATGATATTTCTTATGCAGATGGAAAAACTTCAAGGAAAAGAAGAAATTTACTGAAGAATGCAGGAGTTTTCCTTGCAGAACTTGGAATTCTTGGCTCCCTCACATTTTCAACTCCGAAAAGCATAAAAACTGAAGAACGCAATTTTGCAAAAGCAAATTCAACAAACCTTTCTTCGTGTCTTATTGAAAACCAGCAGAATTCTGCCTTGACTCAAATAATTGACGTTGCAAAAATCAATTCCTACAATTTTAATTACAAAACTGCTGTGCTTAATAAAACCTGGTTCAGCAATGGATATGTTCTTGAATACAAGTTTAAAGACGGAGTGACTGCAAGGTTAGCAAAAATATCAAATAAATCCATTGCCATACCTCAAGCAAACAAAGAGATGCAAAGGGTTGGGAAAGCAGTCGTTGGAAAATACGTTAAAAACGGATTTGAAGTATCAAAACAGACAGATATATCTGACAAAGCTCTTAACATCAAAATAAACAACGGAGAAACTGGTTTCTATTGGTGGCTTGAAGGCAAAGGAACAGCAGTAGACCCAAAATATATGTTTAATTGGGCATCTCTATTCAAAAACAGGGCCCTTACTCCAGAAGGCATCTACTCAACTCCAATATCAGGATACAATACGACAGGCTGGTTTTTAACTCCCTCTCCATACTGGGACTTTTCTGTCTTAAACGGGGATTATGGCGGCAAGAATGTTTGGTTAAGAAAAGACCTTGGCTGGGCATTTTATTATTATCCTCAGCTGGTATCGCTTGTATATGTCCAACTCATTCCTGCCAATAAAGTAATGTATACTCAACCTGCCAGCTCTTATCTGAAAAAATTATACAATTTTGGCGAAAAATTCTATGACACGCGCTTCAACACTGACTTGGGTAATTTCTTGGTCAGCATTGGGCAGTCAGTTAATGAACCTGCAGATTTGTGGGCTGCACGAAAATATCAGGACTACCTTTTAACCCATGCGAATAAATATAGATGGATAGTCGGTGACGGCATTCTTGTTGCTGACTACTCATGGAGTGGAAAACCTTCAGTCATAACTCATGCTTCGCTTAATCACAATCTGGCAGAGATTAACTTTCTTCTCAGATTAGGGGATTCCTCTGGAATATCATTAGCACAAAAAATATTGAAGGGAATCAAATCAGGGGAAAAGGATTGGATGCTTCAGGGAGATTTGAATTATGCCTATTACGGGCCGAAAGAGGGCTATCATGGGAAGGACTACAAAGTGCTAACGCTTAGAGATCTTAAAGTCACTAAAACTTTGCTTTCTGATTATGATTGGGGCGAACAGTATATACCAACAATCGAACATTTAATTCAGTGCAAAGAAGGAAACCATTGAATAGATAATTAATCACTAAATAGTGATTACACAACGAAAGATTTATATACTAGAAAATCATTTTTTTCCAAGATGTAACATGAAAAGCATTGAAGACCTAATAAAGCAGCATGATGAACTAAAAGATGCAGATGCAGAACTGAGGAAAAACCTTAAGGAATTTGAAGCCTGCTGCCCTTCAGGATATGCAGGCATAATCAGCATTTTTGTAAGCTCGCAGGATGAAATTTTTCCCGGGCAGCACTCCATTAATGTGAAATTCAGCTACAATGGCTGCAAATGGCTTTCTGAAATACCTGTTACTTCAGACGCTGTCCGCAAGATGCTTGAAAAGGCGTATGGGCTTAAATTGAGAACCTCCTCTGCAAAAATAGTAGAGCATGATGAAATGTTAAAATATGTTGCTGATGCATCGGCAGAAAAATATCCGAAAGCCGACATACACTTGAAATTTATCAATCCAAAAAACTGCGAGAAAATTGAAATAAATTATCTGCACTTTAATGGCGATACCTGGATGAAGCAGAGCCAAACAAGCATAGACACATTCGCGCCCACTCTGGAAGCATTTGTGTTACTAAAAGCGCTGCATAAAGACAAAACTGATGTTCAAATAAATCAGGAATACATGGAGATGTAAAAAAAATGAAGCTTGAGAAAATCATAAAAAGTTACTTGACTATTGACAATGCAGAAAAAAATATTGATAATGCACTTGCTGATTTTGAAAAGAGATGCCCTTCAGATAAAAAGGCAGTGATAAAAATTTCTGGAGTATATCCTGGCAATCCAGAAGAGTATCATGAGGTAAATTTTTCCTATAAAAATAAAAAGTGGAATGTTGAAATGCTCGAAAAAATAGATGACTTTAGTGCAACAGATGATGTTAGTAAGTTTCTTATCTTAAGTTGTATTGCAGATAACCCTGAAGACATTCAATTCTGGGCAACAAAGGACGGAATCGAACAGAGATTCAACAGCCATGATTTAAGCTACCTTGATAACCTTAATGCATTAAAAAGCGAATATGATTATAAAAAATTAAAAAACCTTGAATTCAGGTTAATATTAAAAAATAAACTTGCAGAATATGCATTCGGCGATTTTAAGATTGAAAGGGAGAAAGAATTCATCAAAAAATATTCATACCTTGGAAAAGATAACTGGCTATTCTCGCACCAGGTCAGCACGTATGAAGTCGCATCAATACTGAAAGGATCAATACTAAAAGGGTTCATAATGCATAAAAGCAACAAAGTTGAGATTAAAGTTGAGATTAAATATGAAAATGCTCAGGCGGTGCAAAATGAGCCTTGAAGTCATGCTTACGAGGGAAGAGGAAGAAAATCTCAGGAGAAGGCATAACATAGGGCAGAGGGTTAAGGCAGGGGTGATGACTGCAGCCGCGACACTCGGAATTCTCGCGGGAGTCATGACATACAAGCCCTCAAAGGCGCTTGCCCTCGGCGATGAGCTTCCAAAAGTGGAAGCGTCAAGCCCTTCATGGTATTTGTTGCAGAATCAGCCCCTTGAAGCCATAATAAAAGACATTCAGAAGACAGACATACGCCTGGACATCGGAAAAACCCTGGCCACAATAAACTCTGAAAATTACACTTTAGATGCAGCCCCTTACATAAAAAACTCAAGGACAATGGTGCCTGTGAGATTCATAACAGAAGGGCTGGGTGCAAGTGTTGGATGGGAAGGAACAGAAAAGAAAGTTATGATAAATTATGAGGGAAAAACAATAGAGCTCTGGATTGGAAAGACAAATGCTAAAGTGGACGGCTCCCAATACACCTTAGATGCTGCCCCTGAAATCAAAAACTCAAGAACCTTTGTGCCGATAAGGTTCATAGCAGAAAACTTCGGCTCACAAGTCGGATGGGATGGCACAATAAAGGAAGTGAGCATATACAAGGAAAAAATAAGCCAAAGCATAAATCTTAATTCTGACGCCGACAAGGACGGACTTTCATTCTCAAAGGAAAAAGCAACAGGCACAAATCCCAACAACAAGAACACTGTTTATAATTCATTGGATGACAAAAAGCTTTCTGAACTGCTCACACAGTATCCTGGGCTGAACATATTCGCAAAATACCCTGACAGCAAGACAGGGCTCACGCTTCCAGACAAGGCAATGCTCAACCTTGACCCGAGAAATCCCTTCAATATGGACAGCGTATTGAATGACGAGCAGGCAATAAACTATGCAAAAACAAAGAATCTTGCTGACAATAAAGACAATATCGTAAAAGCGGTTAATTTAATAACTGAAAACTACGGGCCAAAGCTTGGAAAAGCCCTGAAGCTGACTGCTTCGGAAACTAACGAGAATATTTTCAAGATAACTGTTGAGGAACTTGATGACCAGGGCAATATAGCAAAGCAGCAGATGGATGAAATGTGGAATGAGAGGGCATACAAGACAAAGGCAGACAACACTGCCCTGACCCTTGATGACCTGACCAGCATTGACAGGTTCAAGGCAATAATTCTGCTGAACAAGACATTTGGTGCAGAGCAGATAAATGTCATGCTGAGCCAGAGCCCTGTGCTGCAGCAGACCCAGGACTTCTGCCTTGCCTATTTCAGGACGCAGTATGAAGATTTTGTAAAAACACTTTACGATGCTTCAAATTCCACTGAATTATCATTGAATAAAAAAGTGAAGGACACCAACACCTTCAAGAAATATGTGAACCAATTAGGGCTTTATGATTATAATGCAGGAGAGCTTGCAGTCCAGATGTGGAAGAATGCAGACGACGCACTAAAGGCAGAGATAAAAGCGAATCCAACTCTTTTTTTAGCCATGATTGGATATTCAAAAATACTGGATATCGGAACTGTTATTTTGGATGGGCAGGAATATAATTTTGCAACCAAAGATTCTGTTGAAAAATTGGCGAATGTCTGCCAAAAAGTATTTGACTTTTATTCTAAGACAGAACAGCAGTACAAAACATTAAAGAAAGGACCTTTCGCTGTAGCAGATCAGAATATTTCGGAAAATGGATTAAAGGCGTATGAGTTAAATAGATTGCAAAATTTTGTTACAATTTTTGCTTCGGATATTATTGAAGGGAGATATGAAAAAAAGCTCAGAGAGGGAGGAGTTGCAAATGTGATAAATCAGCTTGATATTGCTGATTATATGAATCAATTAAAAGAGATCTCTTTGGCCAAAGCATGTGAGAAAGTAGTGCAGATTAATGGAAAAAGCAGAATGATAGACTTTACCAACCCAGAAATTTCGGCTGCTTCAATATCTCTCTTTGTATTGCCTTATAATTCTGGAATTGTTAATCCCCCAGAAAACTACGGCAAAATATTCTCAGAAATTAAAACGGACACAGGAAATACAATAAAAGACTTGCTGCCCGACGTTATTGCCTATTTGTCAACTGGTAAAATCCCTGCAACAAAAATTGGAGTAACAGAGCTGCAGATGGTTGATTTAGAAAGGGTGATAGCATTATCCGCATCTTTGACAGAACATTATAACGGCCTGTATGTTAGCAGTGTATCGGGACGAATTGTTGGAGATTCATTTTTCTTAACAAAAAGAATGAACGACGGCATTAGAGCCGCTTGGGGAAAACTGTTTAATAATATGAATTCAAATTTTATCGAACAAAAATTTCCCGAGAATACCTTAAGCGGGCCCAATGTTTTTAGGCTTGTGTGCTATGGCGATTTTTTTGACGAATCCAACCTGCAAGGAAAGTCTAAGGAAAATATTTTTGAAGTTTTAAGAATAAGCCAAATAAAAATTGGAGAAAAAAACACGCTGGAAAAAATTGCACCAACAATCGTTGATTACACAGGTAAGTTGTATTTAGACTTCAACGTGTTGGATAGCAAAATTGAAAATGTGGGAAATATAAGTGATTTGAGCGCAGACGGCTTTGAAACTGTTGCAAAAACAAATTTAATGTGGATAAAAAATTAGGCACAGCCGGGTCCTACACAAGGAGGCTCCCTCGGCTCCCTCTCCAATTGTTTGCAGCATGTTTCTCCTGATTCGCAGGTTCCTGTGCCTGGTTCTTTGTCTGCAGGGCATGTTGTTCCTGCTTCGCATGTTTGCCCTGCTTTTTCCGTGCACGTATATGTTGGAGGCATCATTCCCTCGCATCCTCCGTTTTCGTTGCAGGTGCAAGTTGAGCCGTCTGAAAGAGTAACTCTCGTGCCGTTGTTGAATTT
>PEXD01000021.1 GCA_002779235.1 Candidatus Woesearchaeota archaeon CG07_land_8_20_14_0_80_44_23
GATTAAGAGAGCGTCCGGTCAAACTCCGGACTTTAGTCCGGAGTAGGACGCTCTCAGCGGATTTTTATGATTATTCCAATAATTGCAGTCCTGTTCCTCTTCAGGTAGGAAGGGTCTATTCCCGCCCCTTCATAAACAATGCGGTTCCTTCTGATTCTCATTTGGTTTAGGAGTTCAGTTTGCCATTCAGAGAATTAGGGATAATGCTGACTTAAATAGATTATCAGCTCCTCATGTCCCATGCTCTTCCACCCGTCGCAAAGCATTATAGCAGTCATAAGCTCCTTTGCAATCTCATAATATGCCTCAAGAATGAGTTCGCTCTCTTTTTCCTCATCGTAGAATTTAATTTTGGAAAGCCGCTTTTCAGAAAGTTGGAACAGGGCTTTTGCCTTTTCCTTGTCAGGCTCTATCTTGATGAGGTTAATATATTTTGATGTACCCACACATCTTTATTCCATTGAGAATGCTGTTCTTAAACTCTTCTTTTAATTTTCGGAAATCTTCCGAGCAGAGCAGGTGGATTTTCCGCCCAAGTTTTTTCTCATAAGCCATTAAGCTTTTTCTGGCGTCTTTTGCCTGAAGGAAAATGTCTATGTCGCTTGAGGCAGTATCCTCACCCTTTGCAGCAGAGCCGAACAGCACAATAAAATCAGGGGAGTATTTGTCAACAAGAAATTTCAGAAGCCCAGAATCGCGTATTGCAGACACATTCCCGATTTTTTTCAGGAATCTGAAATTGTCGCTCTCAAAATTTGAGGAGTAAGATGGATATACCCCCAAATCCTTTTTTACTATGAGATTTTCCTGCTCCAAAGAGGATATTGCGCTCTTTACTGCAGTTGTGGATATTGAAAGCTTCCGTGAAAGCGCCCGTATCTGAAAATTTCCCAAAGGGTCCCTTAAGAATTCCTTCAGCACAAGGCAGGTGTTATTTTTTTGTATCACATGTTATTTTAAAATAACACTAATATAAAAACCTTTCTGAGAAAAAGTTCTAAAAAAATTTATGCAGTGGCAAACCTGGACTTTGGCATGGGCCTTCTCACTGTTATCGGAGTCAAGCCCTCGTTGAACTCCAGCATCGCTATCTTTATCGGGTCGTATTTCAGCTCCCCGAGCTCCGCTGCTGAAAGCTTGATGATAAACGGGGCGCCCATGGCAATCTGAAGGGCCCTTGCGCCTATCATCCTTGCCTTCTCGTATTTTGTATACTTCTCGGATTCCTGATTTTTCATTTTAAGCTGCCCTCTTTTGAGAGGGGTTTCTGCTACCCCTTTAAATCTTTTTTCTTATTTCAGCTGATTTCTCCATTGCAATGTCCAGCATCCTGTCCACTTCGTCCATGGTTATGGGGCTCTCCCCTCCCTTCTGCATGGCGCTTATGGTGCCTTTCTCTGTGACAGCCACTGTCAGCCTTGCGTCGAGAACCTTCTCCTCATTGAGCGACGGGTCCACTATGAACTTTTCGCCGAACTTTACAACTGTTACCGGTATGGGGCACCTCACAAGGGGAAGCCCCTGCTCTGTCTTTTTGCGGTAATCCACCTTCTGCCCATCAAATTCCGGGAGCTTTGTGTTCATCAGGGCTGTGATTGCAGCCAGGCCTGCGGTGTCAATAAGGTTTCCGTCAGCATTCAAAGTGCATATGTCAATGTTAACTATCCAGCACTTCTCCCCTGGTTTTATGCACAGCTTCTTGAAGTCAACTGCCTTTGATTCCCTTATTCCCCTGTCCACAACCCTTGAGAGCTCTACTGCCTCCTCCCCTGGGGGGCCTGCCTCAAAGTCAGGGCTTGAGATTGGAAGGAACTCTGCGTTGACTGAGATTGTCCCCTCATCAGGCGTGTCCGGATAGGGAGTGCCTATTTCCATCTTCACCCCGCACAGCAGGTCTGTCTTTCCTATCCTAACCCTTGCAGAGCCCTCTGCTGTCTCAATCACTCCTGCCTCAACCACAACTTCCCTGAATTCCATGGGCTTCCTTCCGTCTAATCTTATATCCTCTGAAAGCGCCTTGTTAATCTGTTCCTTTAGGTCTTCGTTCATCGCAATCACTCCTCCCCTGGCGCCTTGAACTTGTTCTTCAGCGCATCAACCTGAATCTGGTGTATCTGCGGGACCACTTCCTTAAGCATCCCAAGGGCGGCCTTTATCTGCTCCTTTGTTATCTCGCCGTCCATCTGCAGCAGGGTTATCTCCCCTGTCCTTGGAAGGACTGCCACAGGCATGTCAGTGACCTCGCCGGGGTATGATTCCTCGTCGTAGCAGAGGTCCACGAGTATCTTCTCATTGACCTTTCCCACTGCAACTGCGAGCGGCATGTCCTTCATCGCTATCCCTGCGTCGGCAAGGGCTATTGCAGCTGCGCATATCCCCGCGCACCTTGAGCCCGCGTCTGTTGCAGAGAGTTCTATGAAGACATCCACCACAGAGTTCGGAAACTCCTTGAGGTCCAGCACAGGCAGCAGCGCCTTTTCAGTCACCATTGAAATCTCCTTTGAGCGCCTGGAGCCGCCCGGCCTCACCCTCTCTCCTGCCCCTGAGAAGGGCATCATGTTGTACCTGCACCTCAGGATTCCCTTTTCAGGGTCCTGCAGGAATCTTGGGAAGAGGTTTCTCGGCCCGTAAACGCCTGCATATGCCTCTGTTTTTCCTATCTTCACATACGCTGAGCCGTCTGCATTTGGGATAACCCCCGCCTTTGCAACCATGGGCCTCAGCTCGTTAAATTTTCTTCCGTCAACTCTTTGTTCATAACTCATGAAAATCACCCTCACTGCTTCTCGCTATTATTATGATTCTGCTCCTGTTTGGGGCTGCCTTCGGGCTCAGCGCCTGGCCTGCTTTCATTTCCTTCACTTTTTTCAGTGTAGCTGCTGCTTTCTTCCCTGTGCTCGCTGTATCTTCTCCCTCTGTCGCTTCTCTCGCCTCTGCCCGTGTCAAACCTTCCCCTGCTGTCTGGTCTGCCGTATTCCCTTCTCTCATGGAAGCTGTGCATGGGCCTCTCAAACTGCCTTTCCTCCTGCGGCTGGTAATTATCATCATGGTAGCCCTCCTCGCCCGGCTGCTGCTCCTCGAGCGGCTGGTTCTCATACTTTGAGCTGTCGTATCCGAGCTCCTTCTCCATCCTCTCTGTGAGCCCTGAGATGTGGGCTTCATTTTCTATTTTCCTGATTGCCGCAATCGCCTTCACTTCATCCTTCGGGCTTCCCTGTATCCAGACGAGCCCGTTCTGCCCGACTGCGATGTTGCAGTTTGTGGCCCTCTTGACCATTGTCACCATGGAGCCGTTCTTGCCGATTATCCTCGGCACCTTTGAGGGGTTCACTGATATCACTATGCCGTCTGAGAGCTTCCTCAGCCCCGGCCCCTTCATTGTGATGTCCACAAGGCGCTGCGATGTGACATTGATTATCTTGGTCATCATGTACTCGCCTACCTTGAAGTAGCGCGTCAGGTCAGCGCCCCTGCTTATGAACCTCGAGCTTGCGTCCTTCATGGACAGCATTGCCGAGTAGGCAGAGTTGGTGTCAACCCTCCATCCGCTCAGGCTGACGTCTATGACCTTGCATATTATCACGTCGCCCAGCTTCGGGACGTATTTTCCTGAGAGCGGAATCAGTTTTATCAGGCTGCCGCTTATGTTCACCATCCCAAGCTTTGATGCTATTACGCTCTCTCCCTCCCTGAATGTTCCCATTCCGGGAATGAAGTCCATCCCGCTCGCTATTATGTCTCCCGGGACCACTATTTCCTTTTCTCCACAAATTATTTTTCCCATTTTCTGTTCACTCCATATTCTTCTTTTTTAGCGTTATTCCTGCTTATTCCCTTGTTATCTTTGACTCAAGCTCGCCTTTGGTGGCCTTGTTTATAGCGTCAAAGAACTGCTGCTGCATTCCTGCAGGCATCCTTATCTTCGCAGACAGGCTCGCGTCAGAGAGCCACTCTTCTGAAAGCATCTCGCCGTAGCTCTTGAGAATCCCGTATGCCTTCACAGCATACCTTGTGGGAATCCTCACTTCAATTATTGCGTTCTCAAACTTTATCGGCAGAACCACCTGTATCTGCTTGATTATGTCTTTTATCTGCTCCTCTGCGCTCCTTGAGTAGTCAATCTTCGCCTTTACCTCCTCCATTGCGGCTTCTATCCTTGCCGGCGGGTGAGGGTATCCTGTCTTGGGGTCCACAGCGTTCCTGGCAATTATTGTGATTATGCCCTTCCTCTTTGCCTCGCGCTGCTCCTCCCTGTATTCTTCAGTGACCTGTATCTCGCCGTGCCTGAGTATTATCTCTGCTACTTTCAGCTCGTCCTGGGTTCCGAAGAGGTCGTTCATCAGCTTTTCCGATGCCCTCAGCCCCTTCTTTGCGTCTGAGAAGACATTCTCGCTGTTCAGCACCTCTGAAAGCTCGACTCCCTTGCCGTTCCTGTACCTTATGGCAAGGTCAGGGTTTATCACTACCTCAAAGTTTTCCCCGCCCTTCCTGATTCTCGCCACGTTAAGGTGGATTTTCTCTCTTCCGAATAGAATTGGCTGGACCATTTTTTTGCCCCTGCTCAGCCCTTGAGCCCCTGCGCAAACCTTTCAAGCTCCTTCCTAGATATCTTCCGGAATTTCTCCTCGGGCTCCTCTATGTATGCCGCCTCTATCCTGTCCAGGCTGAAATCCTTCTTGAGGAACTTGAGCATGGCGCTTGTTGCAAGTTTTATCGCATCCTCTTTTGACATGTTTTCTTTGTAGCCCTTCTTCAGCACCTCTTCCGCCTCAACATCGCCCTCGCCTATGACAGCCGCCTTGTACCTGAAATATATTCCAGTGGGGTCTGTCTCATAGAGCTTCGGCCCGTCTGCAGGGTCCACTCCCGCGACAAGCAGCGAAACCCCGAAAGGCCTCAAGCCCCCGCTCTGGGTGCACACCTGCTTAAGCGCGCACAGGTCCTTCACTATGCTCAGCACGTCTATCGGGCTGTCGTATGTTATCTTGTGCTGCTGGGCTTTTACCTGCGCCCTGTCAATGAGAACTCTTGCGTCTGAGATTATTCCCGCTGCCGTGGCCATCATGTGGTCGTCTATCTGCCAGATTTTCTCGATTGAGTCAGTGATTATCAGCGAGTCGGTTATCCTCTTGTCTGTGAACAGGAGAACCCCGTTTTTGTAAGCGATTCCTATTGCAGTCGAGCCCTGCTTGACTGTCTTCTTCGCGTATTCAACCTGAAGCAATCTTCCGTCAGGGCTGAACATTGTTATTGCCCTGTCATATCCCATTACCTGGTGCTGCATTGATTGCACATTCCTATTGTCCACCATTTTTCCTAACCTCCTCCGGCCTGCCTTGCCTTTGCCTTCCTTATTGAGCCTGAAACAGTGACGCTCCTCGCTGATATTCCCTTTTCTGTAATCATTGCGAGGGAAGCCCTTGCCGAGTCCACATAATTTCTCTCTATCCTTATTATCCCGCTCTGGCTGTCGAAGTCAAACCTGTCTGTCATGCAGAGGGGGTTTGCCCTTGCAGCAGCGATTTTCCCAAAAAGAGACTCAAACCCTGACTTGAATGCAGAAGAAAATTCCTCAAAAGAGAGCTTCTCTTTTCCCCTTATCTCAAAGGCGAGATACCTTGTCTTTTCCCTCATCGAGGGCGGAAGCGCTTTTATTTTCTGGCTTTTCACCATTATGTTGCTCCGAAAGCACTTTTTTAATTCTGTCCTGCCGCTCCTTCTGCCCCTATTTTTTATTAAGGGTAAAATTCCTGCGGCATCAATGAGAAACTCTTCTGCTTTCTTCTCTCAGAAAAGGTTATAACTGAGTATTATTTAAATATTGTGGAATTGGGCGATTCAGTATATCATTTATCAATGCTCAGGAAAAAGCGGGTTTTCCTCTTCTCTCATTCTTTTGTGCTCTTTCTTGTGCTCTTCAATCACCATTTCAAAATCCGCCTTTGATTTGACAGACTCATAAATCTCCCTGACCTGCTTTTCAGTGTAGTCCTCATAATTTGTCGGGAACTGCATTGTCAGGGGGCCTTCCACCAGCGCTAACTGGTACATTCTTTTGCCAGGCATGATAGAATCGCTCACCCATGTTTTGAGCTTCAGGACGGTCCCATCTTTCAACTGCTTTTCCGCTACATATTGCTCAGCAATATCCTCTAATGTCATTTTGTTTCTTCCTTCCGCATATGTTAGGCATAATTTTTTCTAACTTGCTATTCTGTGTAATCCTCATATTTTTTCTGGCTCAGTTATTAATATTCTAATATTCCGGCCATTCTTTTAAACCGCGCTCTTTACGATTTATATTCTCCATTTTTGTTGCAATAGCATGAGGAACTGCATAAGGAAATTCAATTTCTGACATATAATGCAACAAAACTTCAGGAATTTTATTAACTAAAAATTCTGTTATTTCATGTATAAACATTGATTCAGGATCTGTTTCAGGTTCTTTAAAGCCATACTTCCGACCATGCTCTTCGAATACATGCTCTTCGCAATATTTTTCTTTGTCAATATACCATTGTAATGTTTTCGTAGAAACTCTTATCAGCCCTTCTTTTTTATCATCTAAGCACATATCATAACTAATCATTTCATTGTCAATTACATACTGAAAAATATCATAATCAAACCCATTTTTAAATCCATAAAGATGCACTGGCAGCTGAGTTGAACACCAGGACTTAGCATTTTCCAATGCTTTATCTAAAAATTCTTTTGAAGTTATATCCTCTAATGTTATTTTGTCCCCCCTTCTGCATATCTTTTTTCAATTTCATAAAACTAATTTTCCGGCAATTTCGGACTTTCCATAAGTTATGCATTCCTCTATTGCGCCAGGACCGCAATTCCTGCAAATTGTTTGTTCATAATCTATTTTTTTATCATCCATTCTCCAATATGCAGGGCAAAATAGTTTTGCTGCCGTCGTATACTGTTCCCCTGTCAAGGATTTCCCTTCCTCTTTTAAATGTAAAACTTCTTCCAGAACTCCAATTGTTCTATCATAGTCAAAAACAATATCAGTTAATTCCCTTGAAATTTTTAAAACTTTTTCGACTTTTTCTTTATTTAATATTTCTATCAAATCTGACACGCTTATTTTTTTACTACCTTCTTTTGGAACCATTTTTTATCCTCCTAAATATTTTTATTCCCTATTGGCATGCTCGCTCAGGCAACTAAACGGGCTTATTCCTTACAAATTCGGCAACTTTGGCAAATAGATTATCTTCCTGCCCTTCAACGCTTAGACAAGCAGACGTCAGGAATGAAAGCGTATACTCCGCCGTTTACCTGAATTGGTTTCCTGGCATCCATTGATTCTTTAACTTTTGCTTCCAAAAATTCTTTATGATTAGAATATCCGGTGCGCACGTGCGCCTCCGGCGCTACCACGACAAAGCGCCCCCTCTCGTAGTAGCCGGAGCCGTCTTTACTATCGAAGCCGCCGTAGCTGCTGTCGAGGAAGACAGGACGCCCCGAATTGTTGAATGTTCCTTCTTTTATTCTGTGATAGCTTCCAACAACCCTTCTCTTTTCTTCTTTAAATAATATGTTTGCAATATTCTCTCTACTCTCAAGACTTCCTGCAACCATTAGGAGTCGGTCGTCTTTCATGAAGTGATCATAATCTAAAAGACCGCTGTCGTTGATTACTACATTGTCTTTATCTAAGTTGGCAAATATTGCATAAGGCTGACTTGAAGAAAATCCTTTCTTTATATCATCAAGAGGTACCATTTCTGGATTGTTCATAAATGTTTTCCATTCAGTGGCGTTCAATGAAAGAAAACCATACATGTGAATATTTTTAATTCCTTGCTTTATTCTTTCTGTAGTTGTGAGAGGTCCTAGCGAATGTCCCACTGCATAAACCCTGCCTTCTTCTGTCTGACCTTGATATTCTGCACTATTTACGTCCGCGTATCGTTTTCTGATTGCAGTTCTTGCTTTTGCATTTCCCAATTCAGCGATAAGTCTTGGCATGTCCGCAATTACGCCATTGTGCTCTTTGGCAAGTGCATCTGCATCTTCACGTGCATAAACGTATGCGCTAACATCTGTGATTGCAACAATTGCAGGAACCTTTATTTCTTTATAGTATTTGATTATATCAGCCATTGTGTTGACCCCGTTTATTCCTTACAAATTCGGCAACTTTTGCAAATAAGTCATCCTCCTTGTCCATGCTCAGGTTTGCCGATATCTCATTATAGTCGCCTTTACTGTTTGTGCGCTTAACACCGCGCCAGTCATAGGATAATAGCCCGTCAATCATATTTTTGGGAATTATGATTTTATTGCTGTAATCTTCTTTCCTGATTTTTCTGAGGTCGCTGTCTTTGGCTAATCTGGTGATTTTGAGATGCCCGAAGGGACTCCTATTATTATAGTCATAATCCGAGGTCAGTGTTACATAATAGAGTGCTTCTGCAGTGGGCTCTTTCAGGAAGAAGTCATTCCAGTAAACCAGCTGCGTTTCATCAATTGGCTTTAGTTTTGCGTCTTTTATCACTTTTACGATTTGCTCGTCTTCAGTGTATTTTTCAATCTTCATCTCATTTATGATAAATCTGTATGCCTGCAGCTCTCCCTGTCTGACCATTTCCCTAAGAAACTCAGCAATCTCTCGCTCGCTTTTATAATACCCATCTATGCGCTCTTCTATTGACATCGCTTACGCCCTCATAAATTAAGCTGGTTTGTTCCTTATAAATTCGGCAACTTTTGCAAATAAATTATCTAATTCTCCTTTGACTGTTAACCTTCCCCCAATTTTGTGGCGGGTGCCTTCCCATAATTCCC
>PEXD01000011.1 GCA_002779235.1 Candidatus Woesearchaeota archaeon CG07_land_8_20_14_0_80_44_23
GGTTTTCTTGCACAAGAAATGTAATACATTTCTTTGTGCTAAAAGCGGCTTATCTCCAATCTGAAGATTGGAGTTTTGCCGCTTTTCTGCATAATTCTCGGGCTTCACCCCTATCTTCCTTTCTTATCTCCCTGGGTTGAATACTTTGATTCCAGGCAGAAGATAACAGGAGTTAATATCCTTGCAGAGGGGATTCCCTTTCAGGCAGAAGGCGAATATTTTGGAAAGAGCCCAGCAAACTTTTCCATAATCCCTGGAGCCATAGATGCAATCTACAAGAGGAAATCAGATTTAAGCTCTAAAGAATCTGTTCAGCAGGCAATAGTAAAGTTTAAATACTAAAATGATTTATTTTGTATACTAACATAGTTTTTTGTAAGTATGTTGAAAAGAAAAAACATGAGGTGATTTAATGAAAAAGGCACAAGCAGCAATGGAGTTCTTGATGACTTACGGATGGGCAATACTTGTGGTGCTCGTAGCAATAGCGGCACTGGCCTATTTCGGAGTCCTGAACCCGGGAAAGTTCCTGCCTAAGAGCTGCACAATAGGAGCTGGGATTGCGTGCACAGATTTCAAAGTTATGGCAGACGGCTCGGCGACCATAATAGTTAGAAATGGACTTGGCTCTAACATAGAGAGTGTATCAATGACTCTAGGAGGAGTAGTAGCAACTACTGATCCAGCGACTATTACTGACGGAAATACAGCTACATATGTGTGGGCTGCTGCAAGCCTACCGATTGGAACTGCGGGCTCAAAGTATAAGGCAGACATAGTGTTTACATACACAGCGGAAGGCAGCACCTTGTCACATTCAGAAACAGGAAGCTTAACAACAAAGTATGAGTAAATTTTATTTTTAATTTATTTCTTTAATTTTCTTAATTCAACTTTTATTTGTAATTTTATTTACAATTAATTCTATTTGTCTCAAAAGAATGAGGTGAATAGTCCCCTCAGCGCAGCTGAGAGCAGCAGGAAAAGCGCTATTGCAGTTATAACATATACGAACATCGTCTTTACCCCGTTCCTTGCGTCGCCGCTCCTTATTATCGATACAATCATTGATGAGAAAAATGCTGTGACTGCAAGGCTGAGCATTGAGAAAAGCCTGAACTCTAATGGCGTTATTACAATCTGCGAAAAAGCAATAGGCATTGCACCTGCAACTTCTCCAGTAGGCATCTCAAGAGTGGATGAGAGCTTCGTTACGACAATCAGGAGCTGGTAGGAAAGCGCCATCAGGAGCGGAGCGGCAAAAAGCGTTGCTGCGCTTATGAATATCACATAAGTTGAAACATTTGCAGCCATCTCTCTCATCATAAGCTGGTTCTCCTTTATGTTTGAGGAAATCCTGGATAAGAGAGGCCCCATCTCTCCTCCTGCGTTAAGCCCCTCAATTATCAGGCTGACCGAGCTCTGAAGCACCTTTGACTCATACTTGTCCGCAAATTTCCTGAGGGATTCTTCAATGGATGTCCCGCTTAAGGTTTCCTTCGCAACTGCCTCTATCTCTTTCGCAAGTATGCCAAACCTGGGCCTTATGGCGAACCATAATGCCTTGTCAAGCGTCATTCCCGCATGCATGTTGGAGCCTGTGAGCTGAAGAAAGTCTGCAAGCACCGCCTCTATCTCATTCTTCCTCCTGAACATCCTCAGGTCAAGGAACACAAAAACAATTAGGAGGGACAGAAGGTATACAAGGGCGAGCACAACGAGAAAAACAAGCCCTAAAACAAGAAGTGCAGTGGATATCGCGCTGGCATTTGAAACCACGTAAAAGGTATAGAGTATAGCAGTGATGAATGCAATGAAGAGCGCAATTGACCTTATCCTCTTTTTTACATCATCCGGCTCTGTCTCATATCCGCATTTCTGCAGGTAATACTTGAGAAGCCGGCGCCTCACTTTCTGCTCCTGCATAACCTGCTTGTGCTGCCTTATCTTCTTCTCAAGCTCGAGAAGCTTCCTGTCGCGGGCTTCCCTGCGCTTCTCGGGCGCCGGCTTTTTGGGAGGGGCTTTCATGTCCCCACCGCCGGCCTTGACGACCTTATTATTGACATGAACATGAACTGCATGAATGCTATGAAAAACAGAATCACCATGAGTATATTGAAATCAATGGGTATTGCCATCAGCGTTGACAGCACTATCAGCATTGTAATTCCAAGGGTGGGAAGTATTATCGCGATTATCATGTAAAACATGGCCATTGGATTGAGCTTCCTGCCGTATTCAGTTATCTCAATCTGCTGCTCCTTGACTATCTGCTCCACCACTGACTTCAGGCTTTTTGAGGTGTCTGCTCCTGTCCTCAGAGAGTTCAGGAGCTGCCAGAGCATCTTTATCAGGTCATCTGAAGGCGTCAGCTCCACTTCCTGGTTTATTGCATCCTCAAGTGATGTTCCAAGGTCAACCTCCTTTATGATGTGGCGCATGTATTTCCCTATCGCTTCATAGTTCTTTGCAACTCCCACAAGCGCAGTGTAGATGTCGATTCCCGACTCAAGCTCCACCATCAGGAACCTTCCTGCAAAAATTATCTCCCTGCTTATTTTTGCGTTTTCCTTCTTCACCTTGACGTCAGGCGAGTGCATGAAAAAATAGAAGAATATGAGAAAGATGAGGGGTATTGCCGCGAGGATTATAGGAGAAACGCTGAAGGTCTTTACAAAAACAAGGAGTATGAATGAGAGCCCTGTGGTCATCATCAGGGCTGTCAAAATGGTTTTTCCAAGGAATTCCTCAGGGGTTTCAGGCATTCCCGCCTGCTTCAGCTTCAGCCCTAGCTCAGGATATTTTCTTACAATCCTGTGAACAAAAGCGTTTGCCATTCTCTGCCGTTCTTAGATGAAGTTTTTGTTTGCCCTGACATAGCGCATGAGGTTTTCCTTGTTTGTGTAATACTCCGCCATCACCCTGCCAACCCCGTCAACTGTCTTTATCTGCTGCTGCACAAGCCAGTTGAGTATCACTTCCTTTTCCTTAAGGTCTTCCTCTATCTCCTGGCTGGTCATGCCTGTGAAGAGCTGTATTGTTCCCATTAGGCTTACTGACTTGTTTATCTGGTTCATCACGTCCTTCCTCACGTCAAGCTGCATCAGAAGATTGGGGGATGCGTCAGGGAGTATCTCCGCGAGCTGGAATGTCCTCCTGAGCCCCGTTCTCCTGTTCCTGTACTGGACCAGCACCAGGGATATTGCAGGAAGCATTGACTTAGGAGTGTTGATTGGCGGGTTGGTGAGCCTTGTGATTGTTTCTGAAATGCTGTTGGCGTGCACAGTGGCGTAGAC
This sequence comes from Candidatus Woesearchaeota archaeon CG07_land_8_20_14_0_80_44_23, assembly GCA_002779235.1. GTDB lineage: Archaea > Nanobdellota > Nanobdellia > Woesearchaeales > 0-14-0-80-44-23 > 0-14-0-80-44-23. The sequence continues at coordinate 3,297 of PEXD01000011.1, forward strand.
GCTGTGCCCTGTGTGAATTGCCTCGAAGAGCACCTCTGCCTCTGCCTGCCTCCTGATTTCGCCTACAAGCATCCTGTCGGGCCTCATCCTCAGCGAATTCACAAGAAGGTCAAGCATTGAAATCTCGCCCTTGCCCTCGGGATTCGGGAGCCTTGTAAGCAGGGGCACCCAGTGGAGAAACTTCGGAAGCTGCAGCTCCCTGGTGTCCTCTATTGAAATTACCCTCTGGTTTGGGGGTATGAAAGCTGCCACAACGTTTAGCGTTGAGGTCTTTCCAGAGGCGGTTCCTCCTGTTATCAGCATTGAAAGCTCGTACTGCATCGCGAGCCAGACAACAGACGCGACATTCACAGTTATTGTCTTGTTCTCAAGAAAGCTTGTGATTGTCCAAGGGTCAGACGCAAACTTCCTCAGGGTTATGGTGTTTCCTCTTGATGAGATGGGCATCAGAGTGCAATTTGCCCTGTCTCCTGTTCCCAGATGGGCGTCAAGAAGGGGAGTTAGGATGCTTATCTGCCTTCCAACCTTCCTTCCTATCTGTGCTGCATACTGCTTTATCTGCTCCTCATTCTCGACTTTTATGTTTGTCTTAAGCCAGCCGAATTTCTTGTGGTATACCCAGGCGGGCTCCTCTGCGCTGTTGATAACTACCTCCTCAAGCTGGTTGTCATCCATCAGGATTTCTATGCTTCCCATGCCAAGGCTTCTCTGGATGAGGTATGCTATCATGAACTCCTTGTCCTTTTCAGTGGCATCAGAGAAATAGCGGTTGACAAGGGCTTTTATGGATTCCTTGAATCTCTGCTCAACAAGGTCTTCCTTCTTCACGTCAGTCATTTCGCTTATTCCAAGGTCTACTTTTTCAACAAGCTCTTTTCTTATTTTCTCAAGAATTATCTGGGTGTTTGAGCTTATTGTTGAAATGGACACCTGGTATACCGGGACGAACTCGCCCTCCTTCCTGCCTATTGTTATGTCTATTGGAATGCCGTCTGAAAGAAATGAGTATTTCGCAAACTGCTCATTCCCGCTTTTTTTTGCGGGAATTTTCTCCTGTTCCAGCTGCTGCCTTGGATGCTTCCTCAGCTGCTTCTTGCCCCTATTCCTGAGCTTGCGAGCCCTTTCCATCACCCCTTTTTTACATTAAGTTAAAAATATAATTTTATATATAATTTTATATTTTGATAAGCTTTCGCAGGGATATTATTTCTGATTCAACTGATAATTTCTTCTTGTGAAGAGCCAGGAACTGCTTCTCCAATTCCTTCACTCTCTTGTCCTTTGAGCCCGGCATTATGTTTATCAGCTCTGCCTTTCTCATGAGGGATGCCATGCTCTTCTTTATCTCTGCCTCCTCTTTCAGAAGGCGCTCAATCATTGAGATAATCTCATTCCTTTCCTTGAATATCTTGTCAATCTCCCTTTTTATCCTGATTGTTGCCTGCTGGTCGCTTTCAATCTCAGAAAGCACTGACCTTATCCTGGACTTCACGCTCTCATAAGGGCTCAGCGGCCTTGTAGGTTTTGGCTTTGCCGCCTCACTGCCAGCCCCTGCCTTTTTTTGCGGCTGCAGCGAGCTGTTGATAAGGAACTGCTTTGTGAACCTGTATTCTATTGAGAGTATGCCGCTGTCCTCAAGGGATTCTGCGAGCGACTGCACTGTTTTCTGGTCAAGCCCAAGAATCTTGGCTGCTGCATCTATTGAAACTGCTTTCTTTTCCCTCACAAGCGCAACCAGCTTGTCCACGTCAGTTTTTATCTCAGGCATCCTTTAAAAAATATCTTGGCAACTTTAAAAATGTTTCGACTCGGCATTTTTTTGAAGTCAGCATACCCTGCTTATTCCTGTTATCTGGTATTTTGAGGCATGGGAATCGTCGGTGTCAAGCATGAACCAGGACGGAAGGTCTGGCTCTGCCTTTGAGTTGTCAATGCAGAGGTTTGAGGTTGTCCTTGTCCCGAAATAGATATAATCCACAATGCTCGCGCTCCTTGCAGGTATGCCCTGCACTGCAAGCTTTGAGACATTCACGAGGCTTTCAATCCCATATGGAGATGGGGAAAGGTTTCCCGCAAGCCTCATCAGAAAGCTGGGCGCAGTTGCCGAGGCGGTGTAAAGCGAATTGTCCAAATGGTTCAAAAGCACTGCGGTGTTATTTCCTGACACAAAGGCGGTATTCTCGTCCTGCTCTATTGTCTGGGCAACCCTGCCGTATGAATTTACTGTGTAGAGAGAGTCCTCAAATCCGGTTATCGATATTGATGAATGGATTGTTTTCTGCCTTGTCCAGGATGCCATGCCTGTTGTGTCATAGACGAGCATTGTCAGGTTTATGTATAGCTCAACATTCCAGGGGCTCTCCTGCGTTATCTCAAGAGAGTTTACTGTGAAATTTGTCCCTATGTTCAGGGATTCTGCCTGGGATTGTATTTTCTGCTCCCAGTCAGAGAAGCTGCTGTCATTGAGCAGCCCTATTGTGTAATTCCCGATGCTCCTGTTAAAGAATGCCTCCTGAAATGCATCCTCTGTATTATTCAGGTAATTCCCGGTCTGGGAGATGTATTCCTCGAGCCCGAGGAGTGTCCTGAATCCGGAGATGTAAAGCCCCCTCTCAAGGTCTGAGTCCACATCTTTTATGAAGTCATTCATTGCAAGTATCCTTGAGCTGTCAACAGCCGCCTGCCTTCTCATCTGGTATTTGTTGTAAAATAATGCGGAAAGCATAAGCGCTGCAACAAGATAGATTGCTATGACTGTGAAGAAGAACCCCTTCCTGTTCCTCATGATTCTGCTTCTCATTTTATTTCCACACCCTTGCCTCCACCTTCGCAGGCCCCCACATTGAGGGCACTCCCCCTACTGCGAAAGTTTCTATTGAGAGCGACTGCTGGTTTATGTTGACATCTAGGAGCCCATCCTTGTTAAGGTCCAGCTGGGAGAGCATGCTGTAAACAGCAAGGTCTGTTGAGTCAGAATGGTCATATGATGCTGTTCTGAAAGAGCAGCTCTTTGTCCCGGAATAGTCAGAGGGCACTTTTATTGTGGTGTTTGTGCCGTCATTGAATTCCAGAGTCCAGTTGCACCCTAATGCGTTTGAATCGACAGCAGAATATGAAACGGAATTGTTCATAAGCAGAGTGTATATTACTCTATCATCAGGGCTTCCGCCGAAATCACTTGTTGAGGAGGTGCCTGTGCTTATCAATATTGAATTGTTTCCGGAATTAATTTGATTAATAGGTATGCTTACAAGGAATGGGTCTCCAAGGGACTGATAATTGCTCCCAAAGTCTGAAAGATTGAAAACCCGCACTGAATTCACAGTGAGATTGTGCGTCCAGTAAACGCCGGAGTATGAGGTAACCTTGGCGTCTGAAACCGCAACCCCTTCAGGAATCTGCAGAATTCCTGAGGTAATATAATTCCCGAATGACTGGCTTTCAAGTGTGATTGGTATCTTCCCGAAAATAAATGGAGGGCTTGAAGGTGTGTAGTTCAGCTTTACATAGGAATTCGGGGAAAGCGTTGAGTTCACCCCGCTTATCACAACTATCTGGTACTGGTAGACAAGTGACTGGTTGACTATCTCATTTGCAAGCTGCTGCACAAATTGCGTTAATTGAGTGACATTTGTGCTTCCAAAAAATGTTCCGTTTCCTTTTTCAGCAATCTGTGTCATTGTGTAATTGGCGTTTGTGCATGAGCCCATCGGCCCGAGCCCGATAGAGTATATTGACGAGCGGTTTATGCTTCCAATCCTTGCTGCTGCGTTTATTGCGCTCTGCATGGGTCCTGTGCAGTCGTTTCCTGCGCAGTCTGAGACATAATCTTCATCGCACGTGGAAGGTTTGTATTGGGATGAGTTTGAGAGTCCGCTCTGGTTGCATCCCCCTGTGCTGTTCAGCCCACAGCATTCATTAGGGATTCCGTCAGTCATCAGGATAACATATTTCTTTCTTGACGAGTTGCTGTTCTGGGAGAGTATTCCATATGCCCTGTTCAGCGCGCAGCATGTGCAGGTATTTCCTGAAGGGTTATTCCAGGGATAATAATTTTTATTATTCACATATTCAATTAGAACTCCTGAGCTCTGGTTGTAATAATATACTGCTGCATCATTGAATGTCACAAGCCAAATCCTGTTTCCTGAGAGGTTCATTATGGTGTTGATGAATATCTCGTTAAGGCATACTGCGACATTGAGCCTCCTGACATGGGGGTTTGTGAAATAATCTGCCTGGTCGCAGGTTCTTGCATCTCCGTTGGAGTCATTGTCCCCTATGCGCCCCTTCATGCTGGCTGAAATGTCTGTTATTATGGCCACATCTGCGTTTCCGCCGCTTATGTTGCCTGTGTTGTTCAGTGCGTAATGCCCTATTTTTAATGGAAGTGTCTTGTCGCTTATCGCGCTGTAGTTCAGCATTGATGCAAGCGTTGCATTGTCAATTGTCACTGCTATTCTCCCTTCTGCCTCAGAATAGTAGACGGGCACTCCCGCGAGATTCACAAAAAGTGGCAGGTCTGTAGTGTAGTTAAGGAATATCTCAAGATTTGTTATGTTCCCCGGCGCATACACTGACGAGTAAAGGTTAACAACATAGCTTATGCCTGGAAGGTATTCCGTCTTTGACGCTGTGTTTGAGTAGGGGTCGTATGAAACATCAGAATAGTTCAAATCTGAAGTAGAAGTGATTACCCTCAGGAAGCCTCCGCTCAGATATGCGCTGCTGTAGTTGGAGAATATGAATTCTATTGTGTTGAGCCCTGGCCTGAAATTGCCGAGATAGGAAGAGTTGATGCTGCACTGGTAAGCCCTCATAAAGCCCCCTCCTGAGCAGCCGGCGGGGTATGTCCCAGAATTATTACCATTTATTTTAAATGTGAAGTTTGCAGGCACATCCATTTCCAGATAGGCAGAGGAGATGTTTGTATAAGTTTGGGGCAGCATCATGAACTGTGTTATGTTTCCCTGCCCGACGAGCCCGCCGAAATACGCGTATGACGGCTGTATCTTTGAGGAGATTGCCGAGAGTATTGCCCTTGAAGAGTATCCCTCCTTCGGCGTTGCCTCTTTTATCCCTGAAACAAGCCGGAAAGAGCTTGAAAGGTAGCTTGAATTCTCCTCGGAACTCAGGAATGAATTCCGTGAGTATATCTCCTGCCCATTCACATATATTGCAGCGCCCATCCCTGAAAGCTCGCCTGAAAGGGATGAGTCAATGAGCTCCTGCGACAGCTCCCTGGCCTCGTCTGCCTTTCCTGTTGCCCAGAGCTCGCCTATCAGCTCAACTGCTGAATCGTTGAGGCTTGAATTTTTTATTGCTCCGGATGAGACGAGATAGCTGATGTAGGAAATGTTGAGCTGCCCCGCTTTTATGCTTGAAAGGCTTTCCATTATGCTTGATGAGGAATACCATATGTTATCAGGGGTTATCTGCCTTGAATAGAGGCTGTATGCTGCCAGGAGCCCTATGAGTATCAGGGATGAGGCCAGCAGGGCGTCAACTGTAAAGAATATTGCCTTTCTTGATTTAAAAAAGCTGCACATTTTAGGTTCCAAAGCTGTATACGCTTAGGCGGGAGAGGGTGCTGTTGTAGAGCACTATCTTTTCAGCTGTGGCGATAAGGTTGGCGCTCTTGTTTACTCCTGCCTGCGCGATTATTGTGGAATTGCTTCTGAGGAGTATGTAAAAATCATTGGTGACACTGAAGAGCTTCTTTGTCCTTTCATAGTCAGATGAGAGAGCCAGGAAATTTTGGAGCTTCTCTGGATTTATATTGTTTCCGTCGTCGCTTATCCCTATCCTTGATACGGTGCTCTCATTCCAATTCTGGGGGTAGCCTGGAGTCAGAAGCCCGCTGGATATTGACGCTGCCTCTATTCTCAGCCCCTCAAGGTCAAGCTCATCCTCATTGAATATGCTGCCGGCATACTTGAAATACATGGTCAGCGCTATGGCAAAGAAAACAACTGCCACTATGAAGTCAAGGGACCAGACCTGCGCTTTTCCTCTGCTTTTAATATGTTTCATTTTTCACGGGCAGGATGGCCTGTTGAGGCATATCGTGCCGTTCTCCCTCATTATTGTAACGTTCGGGTTGATATTCGGATCGATGAGTATGCTGTCATTAAGCGGCACACTTGAATAAACATCAAACTTTTCTGAAAAAACCGCGAGATATCCATTTGTTATGATAACATCGTAATCCAGCCCTTCAAGGCTTATGGGAAGTGTGAAGTTCCTGCTGTATCCATCCTCCACAATTGAAGCAGTATCTAGTTCAGATTGTATCTTGTATGCCAGGTCTTTAAGCAGCAGAAGCTGCCTCTTGTCCCTGAGCTGAGACTCTTTCTCGTTCACAAGATAAAGAAATGACACCATTATGAGAAGACCCATTGCTATGAAAATCACAAACTCCACTGAAAGCTGGGCTCTTCTTGAGAACTGCTTGTTTATGGCTTTCATTTTCATCCGATTATCTCAACCCTGTCGCCTGTTGCCTGCAGGTGGATGTAGCGCAGCCCCTCGGCGCTGTTTATGCTTCCTGAGAGGTTCACCCGCGAGATGGCTTCCACATCAGAGGTAGCATTTGAGATTTCAATCCTGAAGAGCACGCTCCTGCCGGATATTTCTATGCTCTGAACATGGTTCGGGATATAGGCCTTTATCATGCTCTTTGACGGGGCGCCCATGTAATAAACGCTTTCTGCCTCATCAACTATTTCCTTTGCCACCTTGTATGACTGCTCGACTATCATCCTGTCGTTGGTCTCCTTGACCTGGTAATAGAAAACAGATATCAGGGGGATGATAAGGAGAGTGACAAATCCCATTATTATCGCGAATTCAAGGCTAACCTGCCCGCTATGCCCTCTAAGAACCCCTCTTTTTCCCATGTGATGCCGATATGGCCGGCTTATTTAAAAATCTTAGGGATGAATTTGGTGCTGCACAGAAAATTTATTGCCCGCCTAGTTTTGAATAGAATGATATCGCATTGATGAAGTCCCTCTTCTCAAGCCTTTCCCAGCTCTTGCCTGAGAAGACAACCTTTGCCCCTGGGGAGTCCCAGAGCAGCAGCCCTGACGCCTCGGGCGGATTGCTCTTTATTATCAGCGAGGGGCTTGCAAAGTATGAGCTGGAGATATTCTCCTTTATCATCTCTTTTGAAACAGAGGAGGGCTCTATCTTTCCTGAGAATGCCTTGAGCGCGATTAGCCTGCAGGCGTCTGAAATCTCCTCCCTGCCGTCGTAGTTTATGCACAGGTTGAGGAAAAACCTGCTGTTTTCAGCTGTCAGGGAGATTATATTCTTTATTGAATCAACAAGCGCTCCCGAGAGGTCGTACCATTTTCCAAACACAGAAACGCGCACTGAATTGCTCTCGACAATTGGCCTTATCTTCTCAATTATTGAGGAGATTGAGGAAGTTGACTCTGAGAATTCCTCGCTTTTTGATTCGGTGTCCAGCAGGTAAACAGTCATGACCTTGATGCCAAGCTCTATCTGCGTTCTGAGCAGCATCTCAACTATTTCTGTTCTCTTCAAGTATGCATCCTTTGAGGACGGCTTCTCAAAGAGGGTTATTGCAAGATGTTCAGGGATATTCATCGTTCTTCCAGCCAATTCACACCAATTTACCACTATATATAAGAAAATTTATAAACTTTTTGAGATTTTTGAGAGAGAATGCTTGAATTCATCCTCTATTCTGTAGCGCTGGCATGCATGCTTTTCAGTTCCATATCTGACATCAGGAAGCTTGAAGTGCCTGATTTTGCCAGCTATTTCATGATTGCCTCAGGAATCGGAATACGCCTGATATTCTCAATTCTCCAAAACAATTTTTTTACCCTGCTTGACGGGATTCTCGGCTTGGGAGCTTTCTGCCTGATAGGAATAATCATGTATTATGCCGGCCAGTGGGGGGGCGGGGATGCAAAGATTATGATGGGCTTTGGCGCCCTTGCAGGGGTTGGGCTGAAAAGCATAATCCAGGGCGAAATCCCATTCCCTGCAGTCGCTTTCTTCTGCATGCTGGTGTCAGGGGCGGCAATAGGCATTGTGTACAGCACACTACTTTTTTTTAGGAATATGAAAAAAGTTAGCAGAGAGTTTGCAAAGTCGAGGCAGAAGCGCTCCTCTTTTGAAAAGGCTGCTATTCTCCTGTCAATCCTTGCATTAGTTATAATATTTTTCTCATCACGGTTCTACCCTAACT
>PEXD01000024.1 GCA_002779235.1 Candidatus Woesearchaeota archaeon CG07_land_8_20_14_0_80_44_23
CAAATGTGGAATACACCTGCCCGTCATGCAGGAAGAAGGGCAAGCTCACTGCGCCGTTCAAGAGGAAGAACATAGAGGGAATACTGACATTGAGGGTGCAGTGCCAGTTCTGCGGCGCGAACATAGACATAACAAAGAAGATGAAGGAAAAGAAGGGGAAGAAATCTGCTCCGGGAATTGAAGATGACGAGTAAAATAACTGCTTTCGCATTGATGCTTCTAATAATTCTGTTAACATTCGGCTGCAGCAGGCAAGCCCACTCAGCAGGAAAGGCAACGCTTGTCGTCAGCACCATAGGAAGCACGCAATACAGGAATATTACTTTCAAGAATGAGAGCGCCCTCGATGCCCTGTCAAAGAATTTCAATGTAACCATCAGCGGATATCCCGGGCTTGGAGAGTTTGTGAAGTGCATAGATTCTGTCTGCTCTAACTCCGAGTACTTCTGGGCATTCTACATCAACAACCAGAGCGCAAGTTTGGGTGCTGGCTCATACCTGCTTAAGGATGGTGATGTTGTGGAGTTCAGGTATTCAAACCAGCTTGAAAAAACATAAGGGGGATGAAGCAAAAATGTCGGAAAATGCAATTAAAGAAAACTACAAACTGTATTTCAAGGATGAGACAGGACAGCAGTATTTGCTCAGGCGCCATAAGCAGGGACCTGGAATTGATGGGTTGGACACTCTTGTGAGCGTTCAGGAGATTAAATACGGCTACATATACAATGTTGGAGAACTCCTAATGATAGAGAAAGATGGCAGAAGAATATCAAGAGATGAGACCGGCCCATGGCATCTGCTTAACATGGTGAATGAGGGAACAAGGATTTATTACTGCCCAAAATGCGAGAAGAAATATCTTGGGCAGCTGGCAGTGCCGATTTTAGTGGATAAGATTATCAAGTCTGAGTAGTATTTTAAAGACTATTTGCTTAATCTAGGGATATATCATAGTTCAAGGAAGGAATTGAAATGGAAAAGGGAGAAAAGGAAGAAAGAATTGACCTTAATGCTGTTGCAAAGAAATGGCAGAAGGAATGGGAGAAGAATAAAGTTTTTCATGTAAAAAAGGATTCCAAGAAGAAGAAATACTATGTTCTCGAGATGTTTCCCTATCCGAGCGCAAGCTTTCTCCATATGGGGCATGTGAGGAACTACACAATCGGCGATGTATTTGCAAGGCACAAGCGCATGCAGGGCTTCAACGTGCTCTACCCGATGGGCTATGACTCCTTCGGACTTCCTGCAGAGAACGCTGCAAAAAAAGAGGGCATACACCCTAGAAAGTATGCTAATGATTCAATAAAAAAGATAATAGAGTACCAGAAGGCGCTGGGCAACAGCTATGACTGGCGCAGGGTAATATCCACCTGCGAGCCTGAATATTACAAGTGGAACCAGTTCTTCTTCACAAAAATGATGGAAAAGGGGCTTGTCTACAGGAAAAAGGCCCCTGTCAACTGGTGCCCGAATTGCGAGTCAGTCCTGGCAAACGAGGAGGCAGAGGGCGGAAAGTGCTGGCGCTGCGGCACAGAAGTTGTAAAAAAGGACCTCGAGCAATGGTTCATGAAGATAACTGCTTATTCAGATGAGCTCCTGGAAGGGCTGAAGAATCTGGACTGGCCTGATAAGATAAAGGCAATGCAGGAGAACTGGATAGGAAAGTCATACGGGGTTGAGATAAACTTCAGCATAGACAGTGAGGACTGGGCTGTGTTCACCACCAGGATAGACACAATATTTGGGGTGACATTCATGGTGATTTCTGCACAGCACCCAAAGCTTCTCTCGCTGTGCAGCAAGGAGCAGAGGAAGGAAGTCGAGGCATTCGCAAAGAAGTGCAGCAGGGTTGCAAGCGCAGAAGAGGAGAACCTGCTGGAAAAGGAGGGCGTTTTCACAGGAAAATACGCGGTGAATCCCCTTACAAAAGAGAAAGTGCCTGTATACGCAGGAAACTTTGTGGTGGCTGACTACGGCTGCGGCATGGTGATGGCTGTCCCTGCCCACGACCAGCGCGACTACGATTTCGCAAAAAAATACAAACTTGAAATCAGGGAAGTGATAAAGGGAGGCAACATAAAAGAGAGAGCATACGTAGATGAAGGGGTGCTGGTTAATTCAGGGGAATTCAGCGGGATGAACAGCAAAGAGGCAATTGAAAAGATTTCTGATTATATTGAAAAGAAAAAACTTGGAAAGAGAACTGTCAATTACAAGATAAGGGACTGGCTTATTTCAAGGCAGCGCTACTGGGGAACTCCGATTCCTGTTATATACTGCGAGAGGTGCGCCAAGAAAAAACAGAAAGTTCTTATCATTCATGGGTTTGAAGGCAAGAGCAACAGCAACTGGTTCCCCTGGCTCAAAAAGGAGCTGGAAAAGCAGGGATTTGAGGTGCTTGTGCCAGACATGCCCAATGCTGCGCATCCAAGGCTTGAAGAATGGATGGCTGCGCTTGAAAAAATTGCCAATGACTTCGACGGGAACGACATAATAATCGGGCATAGCCTGGGAGGAAATGCAGCGCTTCACCTTGCTGAAAGGAAAAAAATCAGCTCGCTTTATCTCATAGCCCCAGCTCCGCCAGTACAGTATCCTAAGAGCCGCTGGGACTGGTTCAGAAAGGAATGGCCTAATTCAGATATTGATGCGCTGAAGAAGTTTCATGACGCAGAAGTCAATTTCGCCAAAGTAGAGGACAATAGCGAGAGGCGCGTGCTCATACTTTCAGACAACGACCCTTACATTCCATTGGAGGCGCAAAAATTGTTTGATGATAAGAGATGGGAGAAAATAGTGCTTCATGAGAGGGGGCATATCTTGGAGCCGGAATTCAAAGAATTATTTAATGAGTTGATGAAGGACAAGAAAAATTTGGGAATAGTCCCTGTGCCTGAAAAGGATTTGCCTGTGCTGCTTCCTGAAAATGTGGATTTCAAAGCAAGAGAAAATCCTTTGCTGAGCAACAAGAAATTTCTGGAAGTAAAATGCCCCAGATGCAATTCTCCTGCGAGAAGAGAGACAGACACCATGGGAGGCTTTGTTGATTCCTCCTGGTATTTCCTTAGATACTGCTCACCAGATGAGAAGGACAAGCCGTTTGATAAGAATGATGTAAAATACTGGATGCCTGTTGACCAGTACATCGGGGGAGCAGAGCATGCAGTGATGCATCTGATATATGCAAGATTTTTTACAAGGGTGCTTCGCGACCTTGGCTATGTCAATTTCTCAGAGCCATTTACAAAATTGTTCAACCAGGGAATCGTCTATAAGGACGGGCACAAGATGAGCAAGAGCTTCGGAAATGTGGTCTTCCAGACAGACATTTCAGAGAAATACGGGATAGACACTGCCCGGCTTTTCCTGATGTTCGTGGCCTCTCCTGACAAGCAGATGGAATGGTCTGACGAGGGCGTTGAGGGCAGCTACAGGATAATAATGAGGATGGCTGCGCTTGCAGGAAAAATAAAGGAGAAAAGCACTGCAAGGGATGAGAGCAGGATAAACATAACAATAAAAAAAGTCACAGAGGAAGTCGAGAGCTTCCAGTACCCGAAAGCTGTGATAGCAATTATTGAGGCGCTGGACTATTACGCAAGGGGCATTCCGAAGAAGCATTATGAGGAACTGCTGAAGATGTTCTCCATATTCTGCCCGCACATTGCAGAAGAGCTCTGGCACCAGATTGGGAACAGCAGCTTCATAAGCGCAGAGCGCTGGCCGAAATATGATTATTCAAAAATAGAGCCGGCGCTTGAGGAGCTTTCAAAGAGGATGGAAATCCTGAAGGATGACATCAGAAGGATAATCCATATTGCAAAGCAGAAGGATGAAAAATCAGAGGCAACTGGAGCCAAACTAATTGTCTCACCTTCCTGGAAATACAAGGCAGTATTCCTTGCAAAGAAGCAGATGGAGAATACAAGAAATACTGGAGATATAATAAAGGCGCTCCTGAAAGATAATGAGATTTCCAGCCATGCAAAGGATGTCCCCAACCTTGTCGGGAAACTGATGAAAAATTCCCAGCTGATAATCCAGGCAGAGCTCTCGCAAGAAGGCGAGCTTTCATTCCTGAAGGATGAAAAAGAATTCCTTGAAGATGAGCTCTCGCTGAAAATAGCGCTTGAAAGGGCAGAGGACTCTGCTGAAGGGAAGAAGGAGCAGGCGCTTCCGGGAAAGCCGGCAATTGTGATAAAAATGAAATAGATTACCAAATAGTTTAATAATAATATTTGATTATATTACAAAATATTACAAAAAAGAGGTAAAAAATTGGAGTATCTATACATAGTGTCTGCCCTGATTCTGGTGCTTGCCGGCGCTGTATCTGTTATACTTGCCAGAAGGATAAAAGTGCCGAGGGCGATTGTTCTTATTCTCGCAGGCATAGCGCTTTCCCAGATAAAATATGAGGGTGTGAAGGTTGTCCAGCTCTCACCCCTGCTGGCTGCAGGGATAAGCATGGTTGCGCTCGCCCTCGTGGTTTTTGACAGCAGCTCGCGCCTGAAGCTGAAGGAGAGCGACACATTCTCAAAGAAGGCAGTGTGGTTCTCAATACTTTTCACATTCCTGAATTTAGCAGTGCTTTCCGCAATTGCAATGAAGCTCTTCAACATGGATTTCTTCCTGGCGCTCATGCTCTCTGCACTGATGTCCCAGACAGCAGGCGAGTTCACTTCAATGCTCTTCAAGAGGGACAGGTACAGGGCAGGAGGCTTCCTGGCTGCAGAATCAATAGTCAGCACGCCCTTCCTTGTAATAATACCATTCCTTTTCATAGAGACAAAAGCGACCCTGGGCACAACAATCATAATGAGCCAGCTTCTGTCTTACCTTTCAGTTCTTGCCCAGCAGGCAATAATCGGGCTGGGCACAGCAGTGCTGATAGCATTGATATTTGTGAAGGCGATGAAAAAGCGCTATTCCGAGAAATTCTCGCCGGTAGTGCTTCTCGCCTCGATATTCATCACCTATTTCATAGCGCAGGGCATAAACGAAAGCGGCATACTTGCTGTTACTGCTCTCGGGATAATCTTCGCAAGCACCTATGTCAAGGGAAAGGCGCATCTTGAAGAATTCTTCAGCTCCCTAGATTCAGTTGTGAGGCTTACAGTATTCCTCCTGCTTGGAGTGCTGATAGGGATAAATTTCAGCATTGCGTTTTTCGCTAAGACAGCGCTGCTTTTCGCTGCGCTGCTCGCAATAAGGTATCTGGCGCTCGAGGTGTCATTGAAGGATGAGTTCTCATTCAAGGAAAAGGCATTCATGGCGCTCTCGACAAGAAAGGGGGTTGCAACAGCAGCGCTGATGCTGGCATTCTCGATTTATGCAATAAACGGGATGAAGGAAATGCTTTCAGTGATGCTTGTCTGCGTGCTCTGCAGCATCATCTCCTCAAGGATTGCAGAGGGCAATTCTGAAAGATTGCTTGGAAAGCCGCAGCTCGCTAAGAGAAAAATTGACTCTGCAGGATTATAATGGCAGTGAAGGATTCTCAAATGAAAGGAAGGATAATGCTCGGGCCTGCCGGAAGCCCGGAGCCATCAACAATTGGGGGAGTTGCCTCTGTAAGCCAGATGGGGCTCTCTGCGCTGGAAGTTGAGTTCACACACGGCGTCAGGATGAAAAAGGAAACAGCAGAAGATATTGGGAGGGCTGCAAAAAAATTCGGGATTGCGCTGAGCGTTCACGCCCCATACTTTATCAATCTGGCCTCTGAAGACCCTAAAAAGAGGGAGGCGTCAAAGCAGAGGATACTTCAGAGCGCTGAGCTCGCCTCAATAATGGGGGCGACGCCTGTGGTTTTCCATGCAGCATACTACGGGAAGATGCCGAAAGAGGAATGCTACGAAATAGTCAGGGATGCGATAATTGAAATTCAGGAAACAATGAGAAAGAATGGCTGGCACACAGAGCTTGCGCCTGAGACAACAGGCAAGTGCTCACAGTTCGGCACAGTTGAGGAACTTCTCAAGCTGAGGAATGAGACAGGATGCGGGCTGTGTATTGACTTCGCGCACATCCTCGCCAGAAATGGAAAGATTGACTATGACGAGGTGCTGGAAAAACTAAAGGGAATAGAGCACATCCACAGCCACTTTTCAGGAATAGAGTATAGTGCAAAGGGGGAGCGCTACCACAAGATTATGGAAGCATCTGAAATAAAAAAGCTTATCAGAGCAGTGGTTAAAGCGGGCGCAGACATAACAATAATATCAGAGAGCCCGATAACATGGCAGGACTCGCTGAAGATGAAAAAGATAGTTGAAAGTTTGAGAGTGAGAGAAAGAGATTGATACAAAAATATTTTTCTTGAACCTTCCCACAAAAAAAACTTTTAAATGGATGCATTTATAGTGTATTTTGGAATAATAACTGTTCCATTCTTATTGATATACAAGGTCATATGACGGCCATAATCAATTGTTTCAAAAATTGCGAGTCCATTATGAAAATCTGCCGGCATTCTGAGCCTATAATCTATAACTTTTTCTCCATCCACATTTATAAATCCATACAAACTAAAATGCTTATATGTGCCAGGATATGTCTCCCGAATATATGCCAATCCTTCTGAGAAATCTCCTGCGTCACTAAACTTTGGTGGAATTACAACCTTGCCTGTTTTGTCGATGTAGCCCACCCTGTTGAAAAATGGTGCAGGGTCTTTTTCGCAGTCAATATAAAAATCTTCGGCATGTTTTAATTGATAATCATTATCCATACATCTCTCTGTATATGTTTTATCAATGTAAGTTACAGTAAATTTTGCTCGTCCATCATGAAATGAACCAAATGAAAGGTCTATAGGACAACGAAGAGGATAAGATATGTTATACAGAGCTAAATCAACCTTTGGTTCAATGACAACTTTTCCGTTCTTGTCTATGTACTGCCATTGCTGTCTCCTAAAATAATAGCCAATCTCACTAGAATTATCGCTGAAATCGCTGAAATTGAACGGCTTTACAGTCAATGCTGCAGCCAGCCCTTCTGAAAAGGATTGCACTTCCATATACTTTGGAGGAATAACTATATTCCCTGTGCTATCTATAAATCCCCATCCGACAGTTCTGTTTTCCCCTTCAGTGAATACAGCTGCTCTTCCTTCTGAGAATGGCATACCAGCATGAAATTTAGGAGGAACCACAATCTCCCCTTTTTTGTTAATAATGCCATATTTATAACCAAGATAAGGGATGTTCATATAAACGGGAAAAGAATAATTCACTTCTAAAACATTAAGACAAAGACCTTCTGAAAAAGGATTAGGAACAAGAGACTCGTTAGGCTTAATTATCATATTACCATTAATATCAATATAACCTACTTGGGGCTTTCCATCAGCTGTTTTATTTACAATTATTACTGCTGCAAGTCCATCACTAAAAGGAAGGGCTTTTGCATATTGCGGCAGAATAACAACTTTTCCAGTGTTGTCAATATATCCATAAAGCCAATTTGACAAATTTTTGAAAACAGCGCGATTTTCATGAAACTCTGCTGTTGCAAGACTTCTGCGTTCATCATCTTTTTCATAATCATAAATACACTTTCCACATATATGATAATAATAATCTTCTCCTGGATTTCCTCCTGGATTTCCTCCTGGAGCAAATTGTGGCTTGAAAATCACATTTCCCTCTTCATCCATATACCCAGTTGCATACTGAATTGTGTCAAATTCTTTGCCTACAGCTGCATAAAATGGAAAGAGAACTTTATTCTCTGGCCGCTTGGATGTGCACGAAGACAAAAAAATCAGGGAGGATATAACCGCGATTAATATCAGCACATTAAGCGGTTTGATTGAAAAAATGGGATTTTTCATTTTTTTATTGCCCTCAGCTTGATTTATAAAGAGAATATAAAAACATTTCGTTGGGCACTGTTACTTCTTTATTAAAAATTTCTTATTCTTCAATCCTCTTCAATCTCAAAGCTTTCATAACATTTTCTGTATTTGATATCAGCTCTTCAGGTATGACGTATCTCTTTTCTTCTTCCTCATACCATTTTGGATAATCATAAAAATCCGCTGAGAGCGTCCTACTCCGGACTAAAGTCCGGAGTTTGACCGGACGCTCTCTTA
>PEXD01000025.1 GCA_002779235.1 Candidatus Woesearchaeota archaeon CG07_land_8_20_14_0_80_44_23
AAATCCTTATTTGTGAATTAGAGCAACATAAAAAGAATCATGTGAATCAAGGCAAGGAATATTATTATTCCATTAGAAAACAAAATCCAAATGATTTTGATAATCTGAAGAAAGCTGCAAGATTTATTTATTTAAATAAAACATGTTTTAATGGATTATACAGAGTTAATTCTAAAGGAGAGTTTAATGTTCCGATAGGCAGTTATAAAAATCCAGATGTTGTTCAAGCGGACAAACTGAGAAAAATTTCTAAGTTACTACAAAATGTTTCAATAGAAGTAAAATCTTTTGAGCAGGTTCTTAAAAATGCAAAAAAAGGAGATTTCATTTACTTAGACCCACCATATTATCCTCTTAAAAAAGGTAAAAGTTTTACTAAATACGCAAAATCTAATTTTTTGGAGAAAGAACAAGAAAGCTTAGCCGAGGTATTTAAAGAATTAGACAAAAAAGGCTGTTTGCTTATGCTTTCTAATAGCGATACTGATTTTATTAAAAAGTTATATCCGACTTTTCATATTGATATTGTAAAAGCAAACAGAATGATAAACTGCGACGCAACAAAAAGAGGAGAAATAAACGAAATCGTAATAACCAATTTTAAGGTTTAGGCAATCCTAAAAAATTAAGAGGTAATTCTTCAAAGAAATAATCACAACCAACCGCTTTGATATAATCTAAAGTATCCTTGTATTCTTTCTTTTTGAACCAGTCATTTAACACGTAAACATATTTAATCGTAATTTTTGAACCCTTAAACAATTTAATATATTGCTTTTTTTTGAAATCACACGTTTGAAGTTTCTCATCAACAGAGCCAGCTACGTTCTGAAATTTCATTTCAACAATAAATAAAATATTATTTGAGCGAACAAATATTGTTTCATCTGGCAAAAGCTTTTTAGATAATCTTGATTCGCTATGTATCTTTAGATCTTTTAATAATTTTGAGTATAAATTATGTTTCTTATAAAAAGAAGCGACTAAAGCGTCATTAAAAAATAAATCATTTCCTTTGACGTTATAATTCTTAATTTGATTAAAAACACTACGGAGATCTGTTCTTTCTTCAAATCTCAAGCCGGTCAATGTTTTGGAACCGCCTTTTCCTCCCTTTATCATGAAGCAAATAAGTCATAAAGAGTTTATAAATCAGATCCCTCTTAATTATTTTTTTATTCATTCTTAACAATGTAGCCTGCGCCGAAAATAAGAAAATCAGCGAAAAGCTTAAATAGTTGGATTATCAACTACGTAGTTGGTTTTACAACATGATGAGCCAGAATGAAATTGAAATCCTCAAATGCTTCTTCCCGCAATTAGATCCTCTCGCCTCCAAGGACGTTGAAGATAAGTCCGGTTTTTCCCATGAAACAATTTTCAGATTGCTTAAGGCGCTGGTAAACAAAGGATGTCTTACAAAAAGAAAAGTGGGCAAGACAAATGTTTATGAAATTGTCAAGGACAGGGATATTTTATACCAGCCCTTTGTAAGTTATATGACTGAAAAAAGGCTGGGTTTCAAGAAAAAGCACTTACTGATGTATAAAAGATTATATGCGTTTCTTAATGAAATCAATCCAGAAGGCCCTGCAATAATTTTTGGCTCTTTTGCCAAGGGAACTCAGACAGGAAACAGCGACATAGACTTGCTCTGTGTTGATAACACGAAAAACATTCAAGAAGTATCCAGAACATTCAAGACAAAGTATGGAATAAACATACAGCCGGCAGTTGTTAAAACTTCAGATTTTAAAAATATCAAGAAAGACAATCCTGTTTTCTGGAATGACTTAATCATTTTTGGAATAGTTCTGGATGGTCTGGATATCTTTTTCCGAGAGGCGTATTTAAATGATTGAAAGATTCATTCGTTCAAAACAGTTAATGCAAGACAGCACTGCAAAGAACCTTGCAGCATCATATTTGGAAAAAGCCCACGCCAACCTGATTACAATGGAAATATTAAGCAAGGTTGACAAATACAAAAGCATGCTTGCTATTCCAAAAGAGCATACAACCGATGAGTGGGTGGTTTCTGTTGCGTATTATGCAATGTATATGGCTGCATTAAGCCTTTTGGCAAAATTGGGATACCGAAGCAAATCACATACGGCAACATCTGCTGCATTGGAGGAGTTTTTTGTCAAGAATAAAATACTTGAAAATAAACATCTGGCAAATTTTGAGAGCATAAGGATGAGACAAGGTGAGATAGAAACATTGAGAGACATAAGAGACAGGCGAGAAATTGCCCAGTATTCCGTAACAAAAAGAACCACCAAGGAAATAGCAGAGCAGACAAAATCAGATGCCCGAAGTTTTGTAGACCGCGCAGAAGAGATTTTTGATAATCTTTGAAATAACGCATTATTCTAATTTAATATGTGGCGTGGGAGTAATAAATAACTAGTTAATAAATTTCCCAAGAAAAAGCAATGAGTATTTTATTCATTCTTAACAATGTAGCCTGCGCCGAAAGAATATTTCCTGCCGCCTGCAAGGGTTCCTGCAATGAAGCCAAGAACAAGATATGCTCCCTGCAGTTTTTACCGCAAGTTTTTTAAATGAGTAATTATTTACTCATATGAGTAAAATGATACTCAATAAGGATTATTCTGTGATTGAATTCTTTCTTGGAGACTATAATAAAAGGGCTTACGGCAGGGAGATTTCAAGAATCTGCAGAATGAGCCAGAAATCAGTCGCTAATTCACTCCTGCGCCTTGAAGCCGATGGAATCCTGAGGTCAGAGGAAAAGGGCAGGACAAAGCTTTACTTTCTTAATTCTGAAAATCCGCTCATAAAAGACACAATCCTTTCTGCTGAGATTAAAAAAAAGATATTATTCCTTAAAAAGCATCCAAACATTCAGGAAATTTTTAGGGAAAATTCGGGAATTACCGGGATATTCGGAAGTTATGCGAGAGGAAAAGAAAGAGCTGATTCTGACATAGACATTTTTGCAATCGGCGCTGATTATTCCAGCATTGCAAAAAACGCATCTGTTTTTGGAATTAAGGCAAGCGTCCGAAAATTCTCCGAAAAAGAGTGGGCAACTCTTATTAAGCAAAAAAACACCCTCGCAAGCGAGATTATCTCTGCGCACATCATCATTTCAGGCGCAGAAAAGTTTGTAAATCTTGCTTGGGCTGATTTTTATGGATTTGATTGACTGGTGCATTTCAAACAAAAGTGGGATTAGAATTTCTGAGCCAAATGACAACATGTGCAAATCATACATGAACATGGCAGAAGAATCAATAAAAATTCTTCCAAATGTTTCTCAAAGTAGGATTTGGACAGCAACAGTCAGCTATTACATTTTTTATTACTCACTTTACGCATTAATGCTTAAAATTGGAGTGAAATCTGAAAAGCACACCTGCTCGCTTGAATTTATGAAACAGTTCCTGGTGAATTTTTACAGCAGGGAAGAGATTAAATCAATCTCTTCTGCATTCTCTTCAAGGATAGACCTGCAGTATTATTCAGACCGCCCGGTTGATGCAACGGCAATACAAAATTCAAAGCGTGGATGCGGGGATTTTTACATTAAAACAAAAATGATAATTTCTAAGATAACAGAAAAACAGGTTAGAGCAATAAGAGCAGGGCTTGCAGAAAGAATGCACAAAACTTTATAATTCTAAACGGATAATATCTTTTCATGCAGCCAAAATACGCAACAAAGGAAAATGCTGCAAAAATAATGCAGATTCTGACAAGAGAATACAAAGTTCCCAGGAGCGCCCTTCGCTTCTCAAATCCGCTTCAGGTTCTCGTCGCTACAATGCTCTCTGCCCAGTGCACTGACATTAGAGTGAATATGGTTACTCCTGCGCTCTTCAGGAAATACAGAACTGCAGAGGACTTTGCAAATGCAGATCTTAAGGAATTGGAGCAGATTATAAGGAGCACCGGCTTCTATCATATGAAAGCGAGGCACATAATTGACTCTGCAAAGATGATTGTAAATGAATTCAACTCAAAAGTGCCTGACAGTATGGAGAATCTTTTGAAGCTTCCGGGAGTTGCGAGGAAGACAGCAAACATGGTGCTCTCAGAGGGCTATGGAAAGATTGAGGGCATTGTGGTTGACACCCATGTCACAAGGTTGTCCTACAGATTAGGGCTCACAAGGAACAGGGAGCCAGTAAAGATAGAGCAGGATTTAATGAAAATCTTTCCAATGAAGGATTGGCGCGCACTCTCTTTCTTTCTTGTATTTCATGGAAGGGCTGTCTGCACTGCGAGGAAGCCGAAGTGCGAAACCTGCAGTTTAAGGAATCTCTGCCCAAGATTAGGAGTCTAATTCTCAAAAGGCACTGAACAGCTTCGCCCACGGCGGCAAGGACGGAATTCCATACCCTGTGAATAAGGAGCTGATGGACCAGAATGCAGAGCTGCTGAGAGAAGCGCTCAGGCAGGCGAGAATAGGAAATAATGAAAAAAGAGGTGCAATAATGCGGCTCAAGGGGCTTTATGCCTAGGCCACAAGATAGACAATGTCCCCTTCCTTGACAGGAGAGTCAACCTTCAGCCCAATCTCCTGCTTGGCTTTGGCTTCCTTCAGATTCTTGTGCTCTATCTGCATTGAAGCTACCTTCTGGGCAAACTCGGTTCCGTGCCCCTTTATCTTTATTGTATCTCCTGCCTTTATGCTTCCTGAGAGAAGCACTACGGCAACGCCTATATGCGAGAAATAGTGCGTTATTTTTCCAACCTCCTTCTCCAAGAGATTCACCCCCAAAAGCTGCTTAACCCTTTTAACTATTTAAAGATTTTCAGATACTTTTTTATACTGCTAAGATGAGGCATTATTGATGAAAAAGGAGTTCTTTGAGACATATGATTCAGGCATTACTGAGCTGCCTGCAAGAGTAAAAAAGATTGCAAAGGAAGGCAGCCTAACCATCATAACATTGGACAAGACGCCGTTCAGGCCTGCCTCTGGGGGGCAGCCAACTGACTTTGGAACAATTGAGAATGATTCTTTTAGCGCAAAGGTAGTTGACACCTCTGAAAAAGAGGGAGAGATAATCCACAAGTGCAAGATTGTCAGGGGCGCAGTTTCTGTAGGGAATGAGGTTGTTGCAAGAATAGATTTCAAAAGAAGAAAGAGCCTTATGCTCATGCATTCTGGAGAGCACCTGTTCTTCTCTTGCCTGAAAAAAGTTCTGGGAGAAAAGGGGATTCCTGCAGAAGTAGAAAAGGTGGCGATTGGCGAGCAGGAGTCAGCGCTGTTTGTAAAGGCAAGCTCGCTCAACTGGTATCTGATATTCGAGGCAGAGGAGCTTGCCAATAAGATAATATCAGAGGCAAGGGCTGTCTCTGTGAGCTATGTCAGAAAGGAAGGCATAGAGGAGCTTTCAAAAAATGGGCTGAGGATAAAAGCAGACAGGATAAAGGATGGCTTCATAAGGGTAGTAGAGATTTCAGGGGCAGACCTCTCTGCATGCACAGGAACGCATGTAAAAAGCACCTCTCAGATTGGCTTCTTCATCGCAACAGGGCTGAAGGCAATTGGTTCTGGGCATTTTGAGATAAAGTTCAAGGCAGGTGAAGCTGCAAGGCAGGAATTGTTCTCGCAGGCAAGGATTCTGAGGAAGGAGCAGGCGCTGCTGGGAACAAATGGTGAGGAGGCATTCCAGCTGATGCTTAAGATTCTTGACGATAAAAAGCGCCTTGAGGAGAAGCAGCAGCAGGCACTTTTTGAGAGGATAGCAAACCTCAGGCCAGAGAGCATTTCAGGGATATTATTCTATTCACACTCATTTGAAAACGAGGAGCAGAAGGTCATAGTTAAGGCAGCTTCAAAGCTCTGTAATGAAAAGTCAGTTGTCGCACTCATAAACAGGAAAGAGCCGGGCAAGGCGACTTTGTATGTGATGCGTTCAAAGGAGCTCGGGCTTGACATGCTCTCATTATTAAAGGATGAAATCCTCAGGCAGTTCCCAGGAAAGGGCGGGGGAAACTCAAGCTATGCAACCGGAGAGGTTGAGATGACTCCGGAGCAGGAGAACAGTTTCTTTGATGCAGTGAGGGCATTCATAAGGCTGAACTGCTAAGCCGGAAATCCTTCAAAACTTTCTCTTTTTTCAATATTATTTCCTGCTGAGTCCGGAGCGCTTCCGGAAAAAACTTCTAAAGCGTTATTTAAGAAAAAAGCATAACATCTATTTATGAAAAATCAGGGGCGGCTTTTCTCAAAACTTGAAAGGGCAGTGAAGGGCATAGAGCTCATCATTGAGGTAAGCAATAAAAACGCTGCCCTGAAGGCATTAAAAAGATTTGGGGAGTGCCACACATTTGAATTCATTCCGTATCTCTCGCTTGACTGCAGTATTGAAGACGCGAGAAAGCTTTCTGAACTGAAATACGGAAGGGCAAAGGACAGGACATTTGAAAGGAGCTTTTCTGACAGCATAGAGCACATTGTTTCAATAGAGCCGGCTGCAAAGGTCTCGATACCGCCCATGAGGCCTGGAATAAACTATTATAGAAGGGCTGATGAGGAAAAACTTTGGAACCTTGAGAATATAGGGCTTTACTCTGCGCTTGAAAGGGCTTCTGGCTCGGGAGTTTCAATCGGCATAATTGACACTGGCTGCGACTACACACATCCTGAAATCTCAGCAAGGTTCGGCTCAGAGAAGGGATATGATTTTGTTGAAAAAACAGGAAATCCCATGGACAGGAATGGGCACGGCACCCATGTTGCAGGAACTGTTGCTGGCTCATACTGCGGGATTGCAAGGGCATCCCGGCTTTACGCAATAAGGGTTCTTGACGAGGACGGCTCTGGAAGCGAGGCAGATGTGATGAAGGGCATAGAATGGGCACTAAAAAGCAATATTCAAATTGTTAACATGAGCCTTGGCTCCCCAGAATACTCAGAGGCGTTCAAGGAGATGTGCTACTATGCATCATCGCAAGGAATGATAATCTGCGCAGCTGCAGGAAACGACGGCGAACCAACTTATAATTATCCATCCTCATTTGAACCGGTTATTTCTGTTGCAGCAGTTGACAAAAGGAACAAGCATGCGTACTTCAGCAACATAAATGATTTGGTTGACATCTCTGCGCCTGGAGTTGACATTATCTCATCATACATGGGAGGCGGCTACAGGATGCTCTCAGGCACATCAATGGCAACTCCCCATGTCGCGGGCTGCATTGCACTTGCGATTTCAGCAGGGATTGAAAATCAGTATTGCGAAGACAGGATGAAATCAAGGGCAGAGCATCTCTATGAAGAGAACGTGCCTGCAGAGGCATTCGGCGCAGGGCTTATAAGGATAGACAGCATGGTGTCATCTGCAGAATCAAAAATCATCAGGACATTCAGGGAGCAGTACAAAATGCAGGGCAGCAGGGGGCTACTTGGAAAGATAATGGGTGCATCAGGAAAATGACAGGGCTTGAAAAAATTGTGAAAGGAGAATTTTTCATAAGGTTTGACGAGGGAATGCTGAAAGAAGAGCAGGCAAGGGAGCTTCTTGAATCAGCAGGAATAGAGATAATATACCATTACATTACCGGCGTATATCAGGTTAAGGTGCCTGAAAAAGATTATGACAGCGCATTCTCAAAGCTGGAAGAGATGAAAGAGAAGAAATACATAAAGAGCATAGAGCCTGTCTACAGGACAAATGCTTTCTGAATACTGCCTGAAAAAGTGGTTAAATATTTAAGGGCAGATGCTTTATGGGCATGAAATGGGGGGCGACAAAACTCTTCTGGAACTGCTGAAAGAGAGTGAGAAATATAAAGAGAAATCCGGGACCGAGTTTGATAAACTGGAAAAAATCTTTGAAAACTATAAAGAAAATCCTGTGCTTGAAAAAGTCATTAAAGGGAATAGCAGCATTTATGATGCAGAAAAGCGGCAAAACTCCAATCTTCAGATTGGAGATAAGCCGCTTTTAGCATCCTAAAAATCCGCGATTAAGAGAGCGTCCGGTCAAACTCCGGACTTTAGTCCGGAGTAGGACGCTCTCAGCGGATTTTTATGATGTTGTTTCAGAGCTGATATACACGCAGTTCGCAGGGTATTTTTTTGAGAAGAACTCATTTTTTGATTTTGACAAGGCAGACATTGGAAGAATATCTGAATTGCTGCCTCTGCACAATTACTTGAGCAAAAGGACTCCTTCTAAAATACGCAGAGAATTACTATCTACGAGCATTATGAGCAGCTGTCCGCCAATTTTTTTGACTGTTCTCGCATCTTTTTACGCGACTACTCCCCTTTCTATATTCCCGATTGTGGCAGCAGGCACAGTTGTTACATTTTTGGCAGTATTAGGCATGACTCTCTTCCATAGAGACGCATTGCTCGAAGAGCATAAGAGAACTCAAATGAAGCAATTCTTAGATGATGCGCATTATCTTGATGAAAAGATAAGAGAGGTTTACAAGAAATAAGATTAATTACATTTTATGGAAAACATTTTATAGAAATAAGTTTAGTATTCCCCAAAAATATTTATGCTAAAAAACGGCGCTAAAACTCAATACAAAGAAATTCTAAAGAAATTTCTTGTACAAAGAAATGCTTTGCATTTCTTGAACTGAAAATCTTTGATTTTCATGTACCAAAATTCGCTTGGCGAATTTTTGGTACTTTAGTTTAGAGATAAGGCGCCGTTTTTGGCACAAAGAAATGCTATGCATTTCTTGTGCAAGAAAACCTAAGGTTTTCTTTGCACAACAAAATCTATGATTTTGTGTGCACG
>PEXD01000013.1 GCA_002779235.1 Candidatus Woesearchaeota archaeon CG07_land_8_20_14_0_80_44_23
AAAATATCGAAAATTTATTAAAGAAGGATTTTATACCAAAAAAGCAAAGAAAATTTCCGAGAATGGTTTTCAAGAATGTATCAAGCATTTAAATGAAGTAAGAAAAGGTTTAAAAGAGAGGAAAGATTTCTTGATTTCTGAAAAAGATTTATGGCAATAACATTATTTGCTTATGACACTCCCCTTTCTTATTACGGTTACGTAGTTGCCCCTGTTGTCCAGCTCTGCAATTGCAAACCCTCTCTTTCTGTCTTCTTCAACGTCGTATCCTATCCTTATATTTTGGGCTATCTCCACATTCTTGTCTATGATTGCATTTTTTATTTCGCAGTGTCTTCCAATTGATGTTTCCTTGCCCGGGTCTCCTCCCATAATCACAGAAGCAATTATATCAGAATAACTATGAATATATGTTTCTGAAGAAACTATTGATTGCTCAATTCTTGAACCGCTTATTATAACTCCGTCGCATACAAGGGAATTTATTGCCTCTCCCTTCCTGCCGGGCTCGTCAAAAACAGTTTTTGTTGGCGGACAAACTCGTTGATATGTGAGTATAGGCCAAAGTTCTCCATACAAATTGAATTCAGGTTTTATGCCCACTAAATCCATGTTGGCATTCCAAAAAGCAGCTAATGTTCCAACATCTCTCCAATAACCAGAATCTTCTGTTCTTTCCTTAAGTATTTTCCTCCTCTTTCCATTTTCAGTTATGTATTCGTAATCGCTTATTTTGTTGTCTTTGTTGAAATCAAACGCATAAACTCTGTCAGTTTTAATCATCTTTGGAATTATGTTCTTCCCAAAATCCATTTCATTTCCTTGAAGCACTCTTTCAAGAGTTTCATAATTAAATACATAAATACCCATTGAGGAGAACGCAAAATTTGGGTTTTCAGGCATTGGCCTAGGCTCTTTTGGCTTTTCCTCGAAATCAATGACTTTTTGTGTTTTGTCTGTCTGTAGGATTCCAAAACCACTAGCTTCCTTGACAGGCACTCTTACTGCAGATATAGTTAGATCTGCTCCTTTTTCCGCATGGAAATCAAGCAGCTTTCTGTAGTCCATCTTATAGATGTGATCTCCTGAAAGTATTAGCACATGCTTTGGGCTCCATCTTTTTATCAGATCAATATTTTGCCTTACAGCATCTGCTGTGCCCAAATACCATGTTTCACCAATTCTCATCTGCGCAGGCACGTTTTCAATGAACTGGTCAAGCGCTCTTGGAAGAAAAGACCAGCCATATCCTAGATGATTGTTTAGAGAATGTGACTTATATTGGGTCAGCACATATATTTTGAAAAGTTTGGAGTTTATGCAATTGCTTAGCGTAAAATCTATTATTCTATATTTTCCTCCAAATGGAACTGCTGGTTTTGCTCTTACTTCTGTAAGCGGCATCAGCCTCGTGCCTGTTCCTCCTGCAAGAACCATTGTGATTATGTCATCAAGCATTTTAAACACCCCAACGGGATGCAGCGTACGCTGGAATATTTAAATTTTTCTAAAAATACTACTAAAAAGTGGTTAATTTTTTCCTGATTTTTGGATAAGTTTTAAAACCGCCCTGAAAAAACAATGCTTCTATGGCAGTTGTGTGCGGGATTGACGAAGCCGGCAGGGGGCCGGTGATAGGTCCTATGGTTATCTGCGGCGCCTGCTTTGAGAAAGCCCAGGAAAAAGTCCTGAAAAAGATGGGCGTGAAGGACTCAAAGCTTCTCTCTTCTGCTGAAAGGGAGGCCCTCTTTGAGAAAATCAAGGAGACATGCAAGGGCAGGTATTACGCGATAATTGTCAGCCCTTCAGAGATAGACGCCGTGGTTTCTGAAAATGACCTGAACTGGCTGGAAGCGAGAAAAACAGCCGAGATAATCAATTTCCTTTCGCCTGACGAGGCAATAATCGACTGCCCTAACCCAAACTGCCAGGTTTATGAGAATTACATAAAAAAGCGGCTGGCAGGGATTAAGGTCAAGATAACTGCAGAGCACAAAGCTGATTTTAATTATGCATTTGTGGGCGCTGCCTCCGTGCTTGCAAAGGTCATCAGGGACCGCGAGATAGAAAAGATGAAATCAGAGATGAAAATCGACTTCGGCTCAGGATATCCATCAGACCCGCTGACAAAGGCATTCATAGAAAAAAACTGGGAAAAAAAGGCATTTTCCGAAATAATCAGGAAGTCATGGGCTCCTGTAAGGGAGCGCAGGGAGCAGAAGGCGCAGAAAAAGATTATGGATTTCTAGTTAGGGAAGGGTCCTGTATCTTGTATTGAGAAGCGCCCATTCGAGAAATATCAGGACTATGCCGGCAAACAGGAAGATTCCTGAAAGTCCGAGGGAAATCTTTTTTGTTGTTATGGCAGAGATTTGGTCATATGCCTTCTTTAGCGATGCGGCATCGCCTGCCCTGAAGTATATTCCGCCTGTGCTGTTTGCTATCTGGATAAGGGTTGGCTCATCAAGCTTGGAAAGCAGGTTTGTCTTTATGAAGGAGCCGCCTTCTTCTGTGCCAATTCCTATTGTGTAAACTGCTATGTTGTAATTGTTTGCCTGGTCTATCCCTTCCAGGGGCTCTGCCCCCACATTGCTCTGCCCGTCAGTAATAAGGACTACTGCCCTGGAGTTTGTTTCTCCAGAAAGCATGTTTGAGGATGTTATAAGCGCATCGCCTATTGCTGTCCCGCCGACATTTTCAACATCTATGTTTTGTATTGCACTTCTGACAGCAAAGAGGTCATCTGTCATTGCCTGCTTTACAAATGGCGCGCCTGCAAAGTCAACCACTCCAACCCTTGCATTGGGAAGCCCCTTAACAAATTCTATGGCAGCGCTTTTCGCTGCATCGAGGCGGTTGGGCCTGACATCGCCTGCCAGCATGCTTGATGACGCATCTATTGCAATCACAAAGCTCGAGCCGGAAGCCCTGCCTGTGTACCACAGGGTTGCGCCTGCAGAGGAAAGCACGAGAAGCCCTATTGCAAGCACCCTGAGTACAAGAAGGGAGATGTTGCTGGAAACAAAGTGCACGTTTGTGGTGCTGCCCTGGGGACCCGCTATCCTCTTGATTACCTCAAAGTTAGCGAAGCGCATCGCCCTTCTTTTAAGAAAGCTGAATACAAAAAAATGGGTTACTATAAGTATTGGAACTGAGAGGAGGAGCCAGAGGTTCTGGGGGTTTGAGAAAACTATTTCCATTTTTTCCTCGCAATGAAAAACTCGTTTGTCTTGTTCATGAAGGGCTTGCCAGTGGAGAGATTGAGGATGCTGCCCCTGTTTTCAATGAAGGCGTTGTCCAGCGACTTCATGAATTCTTGGTTTATCTTTGCGTATCTCGCGCTTATCTCTTCAGCGTCAAACATGAGCTCTTCCCCTGAAAATGGGTCTGAAACAACCACCTTGCCTATTCCAGGAGGCATTGAATCGTCCAATGGATCCCTCACGCTTATTCCTATGAACTCAAATTTCCTGCATGCCACCTTGAGGGATTCCTGCCAGCCCTGCTTCAGCCCTATGAAATCCGAGATGAATATTATCACAGTGCCTTTTTTAAACTTTTCATTAATATATTTCATCAGTGACGCAAAGTCAAATTTTCCCTCGTAAAACTTGGGGCTGCTTATCTCCTTGAGCATTGTGTAGTACTGCTTTATCCCAAAATTTGCCTTTATCTCTGCGGCAGCCCTGTCGCTGTACATCAGAAGCCCCACTGCATCGCCTGCCCTGAGTATTGCAAAGGCAATTGCTGCTGCCAGCTCTGCTGAGTATTCTGCCTTGGACTGCTCTGTCGAGCCATAGCACATGCTTGAGCTGACGTCCAGGACAATTATCACTTCCAGGTTTCTCTCCTCCCTGAATTCCCTGACAAGCGTCTTCTGGGAGCGCACGCTCGCCTTCCAGTCAATCCTGGATGCGTCATCAGAAGGTACGTATTCCCTGAATGAGTCAAATTCAAGCCCTTTCCCCTTTACTGAAGAAAGATATCCGCCCGAGAGCATGCTGGCTGCCTCTTTCTTTGTGTATATCTCAAGCTGCTTAAGTATCGGCTTGAAATTAAGCTTGAGCTCATACATTTTAGGGGCCTACGGGACTTCAATCTTCTCTAGAACTTCTGAAATCACCTTGTTAGGGGTTATTCCTTCTGCCTGTCCCTCATAGTTTATGATTAGCCTGTGCCTTAGAACATCAGGAACCACTTTCTTGACATATTCTGGAATGACAAATGTTTTTCCTGACATGAGCGCCTGCGCCTTTGCTGATATGAATATTCCTATCGACGCCCTGGGAGAGGCGCCCCATTCTATGTATTTTCCAAGGGTTATCTTGTAAGTATCAGGATGCCTTGTCGCATCTACAATCTTCACTATGTATTTCTCTATCTTCTTGTCAATGTATATCTTCTGTACATCATTCTGTATTGTCAGTATCTTTGAGGGGGAGGTTACTGCCTTGAGGGGAAAGCTTTCAAATGTTCTTGTGCTTATGTTCTTTTTGAGTATTTCCTCCTCATTGTCAAGGGTCGGGTAGCCGATGTTGAGCTTGAACATGAACCTGTCCATCTGCGCCTCAGGCAGCGGGTATGTCCCGAGGTTTTCCAGTGGATTCTGTGTCGCCATGACAAAGAAGGGCTGCTTCATCGGGAATGTCCGGTTTCCTATTGTAGCCTGCTTCTCCTGCATGCACTCAAGAAGGGCTGACTGCACCTTTGGGGGCGCCCTGTTTATCTCGTCTGCAAGCACAAGATTGCTGAAGATTGGTCCCTTCACCACGTAGAATCCCTTCTGCTTGTCGTATGCGGTTATGCCTACAATGTCTGTCGGAAGAAGGTCAGGGGTGAACTGCACCCTTGAGAAGTCGCAGCCAATTGCCTTCGCAAGGCTCCTTATCATAAGCGTCTTGGCGAGCCCGGGAACGCCCTCTATGAGCACATGCCCGTTTGCCATGAGAGCCCGCATGAAGCCGTCAACCACATCCTCCTGCCCAACAATTACCTTGGCAATTTCCTCTTTTATCCTGTTTATTGTGCTTCTGTCCCTTGAAACCATGGAGCCGAGTTCAGCCATGGGTTCTTCTCTCTATTCAAGCGTATAAATTTTTATTGTCCCACTTTATAAGAGTAAAAAACCTTTGGGAAAGTTTAAATATCATAAAAAGAAGAGAAAACTTGATGTTCATGCGCATGAAAAAGATTGGAAGAAGGAGAAGGCCTTCTGATTTCAGGCTGCAGGCAATCGAGAATGCAAGGCACAAGATTGCTGTTCTTAAAAAAAGCTTTGCACTCCACCTTCCTGAGGACAATGCAATACAGTTTTCGCACATAGTAAAAAAATTTTTCTCCTCATTCTTCAGGATAGATTACAACCTTTCTTATAATGAGATGAAAAGCGAGATTGAAGGAAAGGTCAGCAATGAGCAGCTCAAGCAGGCGTTGGCTTCATTTCTTAAATCTGTCTCTGTCATGGAATTTGGAGGCGTCACCCTCTCAAGAAGGAAAATTTCATATTTCTCGCAAAGGTTTCTTTCCATTCTCTCCCTTGCAGAGGTGAGGGCAAGACCTGGGGGTGAGGGCTCAGTAATAAAAAAAGGCATCAGGGCTTTTGAGGACAGGTTCGGGATAACTGAGGAGAAGAAAAAAAAGGAGGATGAGGCGCTTGAGCGCATATACAAGCTCCTGCTGCTCGGGCATAAAGCCCTCTCAATAGGAGAGATTTCAAATTCTGTTCCCATCTATTCAGAGGTGCGGCTTGCGTATTCGCGGCTTTCAGAGGAAAGCAAGAAGAAGGTCCACCCAGACATAATCTATTTTTACAAGAAGATTATGAAAAAAGCAGCCTAGCTTTCACCTGAATTTCTTTCGGCTGTATAATATTATTGAGATGGCCAGCACTGCAACCACTGCAAGGGCTAAGAGGGTTATTATCAGGTTCCTGCTGAGCACTATCGAGAACCTCGACGGCTTCTCATAAATGCGCTGCTTCTGCGTTATGAGATAGGTGCAGTCAGTTATTATAGAGTTAAGCATCTGGTTGGCCTTGTCATACTGCTGGCCCTCAATCTGCTTCTGAACTTCTGCCAGGAACTCGTTGAGCTCAAGGCATACGCTGTTCTGCGATAAAAGGTCTCTTGTGTAGGCTATCTTGGTGTTTACTGTGTTCTTGTCCACTGAGCCCTTTTCAAGAGAGCTAATGAATATCTTGTTTGTCTCGTTGAACTTAGGTGTCCCGACTGAGGCTGAAACCAGCACCTCATAGCTGCCGAAGAGCTGGTATGACTGGATTATAACGCTTGTCGAGGCCTCCTCTCCTGGCTCGAGCTTATCTATTGAGTTGGTGGTCAGGGTTATGCTCAGGTTCTTGTTCTCTGCTGAGGCGAAGAGCTTTATATTATTGAGGGTGACATTCCCGCTGTTAACTATCTTCACCGGCACAACTATCGTGTCGTTCCTGTATATTGTTATTGGCTGGGGCACAATTATGTTCATTGAATATGGGATTTCCTCAGGAATCTTGGTTATTATTGTTGTAGAGCTTCCCCCTGAACTCTCAGGCACTGGCACCGGGACTGAAATCCTTGTGATTGTGACATTGACTGTATTGCTGTATTGCATCGCATTGTAAGGATCTGTGGCGTTGAACAAAATTACTGCATTGCCCTGCGCAAGAGGCACCAGCTGCACCCTTCCGCTTGGCGAAAGTGTAATGTTCAGGAAGCCCTGCCCTGAAAGCATAGTATAATTGTATGTTAAATTTTCATAATCGGGGTCTTTGAAAAAGTCAGGCAGCAGTATCCACCAGAGGTTCAGGTTCTCGGGCAGGCTTATGTTGCTTATGTAATACAATATGCTTGCCCCTGTTATGTTAGGGCTTACTGATGTGTTTGATGTCGAGAGATTGAGCATGTACTGCACATAGCGCTGGCTTGTGAGGTTGGCGCATTCTGGACTGCATGACGTCCAGTTGCCCCAGCTTGCCGCATTTGAGGATGTCCTGAGCAGGATGTTTGCAGAGGTTCCGGAAGGAACTGTTCCATAATAATATGCATTTGAGATGCCGAAGTGCATATACTCTGTGTTGTCCTCCTTAAGGTCTATAATCTGCGAGATGAACTGCCCGCTCAGTGAATAGCTGGAATTGCTGGAAGAAAGCATTACTGCGCCAGAAGCCAGGGATGTGTTTGTGGAATTGGTGCTGTTCAGGAATTCTGCATATCCCTCAGAATAATTCCCGAAGTATGGGGGCCTGTTGATATTTATGACTGTCACATTCCAGAATACAGAACTTGTGTTGATGCTGTCATTAACAATGAATGTTATGGTGTGGTTTCCTGCTGCAAAGTAGCCTGGAACATATGTCCAGTTGGCTGTGGTGGCGTTTAATGCTGAGTCAATCAGCCAGGAGTATGCCAGGGTGTCATTGTCTGCGTCTGTTGATGTCTGGCTGAAGTTTATGGATTCGTTCTCATAAATGCTCAGGTTTGTTGAGTTTGGCGAATATGAGGTTATGTTTGGGGGATGGTTCCAGTGCCTTACCTCTATTCTCACAATCTCCCAGTCCATCAGCGAGTGGTTCGCAACCTCCCGAACAGTTATGTTGACGGTGTGGTTCCCTATCTCAGAGGTGTTTGGGGTGAAATTCAGGAGCCCTGAAGTGGACATGTTGAAGCTTGGAAAGCTTCCGTTTAGTAAATAGACAAACTCCAGGCTGTCATTTTCAATGTCGGTTGCATTGAGCTGTAGCAGGAACTGGTGCTCCTCATATGCAGTGAGATTCCCTATTGGCAGAAGCACGGGCGGATTGTCCACAGGCAACACCTTGAAGGGTATGAGCTTGCTGCTCTGGTTTTCGCCGTCTGAGACAGTTATGTTTAGTGTGTGGTTGCCCACATCGCTCTTGTTGAGGGTGAACTGCATTATTCCGTCGCTGCTCATGTTGAAGTTAGGGAATGTGCTGCTGCTCTCATTTACAAGCAGGTATGAGAAGCTGAGCGTGTCATAGTCAAGGTCGGTTGTGTTTGCGCTTATGTTGAAGAAGAAATGGTCGTTTTCAGTTGCATTTATGCTGTCCACGAGTATCTGGGGTATGAAATTGTAGTCAACAGTCAGGTTGAAGTCCTTTGAGTCGCTCGCCCCTGAGAGGTCTGTAACATTTACTTTGAAGGAATAATTTGCTATCTGCGATTCATTTGGCGTGAAGTTTATCAGCACTGCCGTGTCATTGTATGGCTGCAGTGAGAAAAGCGATGTGTCATTTATTTCAAATGAGAGCGAATCCCCGTAATCAACGTCAGGGTCTGAAGCGCTGATTATCATATTGAAGGCATGGTTTATCTTCGCCCGCCTGTTTGGAATGTCTGCAAGCACAGGCGGCTGGTTGACATTTTTCACTTCAAAAGCAAAGCTTATGCTGCTCTGCGCGCCCCAGGAATCAGTTGCTGTTATTGTTATGGTATGATTTCCAACATCAGCCTGCTGGAGCGTGAAGTTCATCAGCCCTGACTGCGATATTGAAAAACTAGGGAATGAGTTGCTGGAATAGCCTGAGATTGTAAAACTATCGCTGTCATTGTCAGTTGCATTAATCTGCATCTCGAAATTGTCAGTTTCATTCCAGCTTTGGTTGGGCACAGCGTCTATTACAGGGGCATGGTTGGTGGTTATGTTAAAAATCACATCCTCACTGTCTGAAAGCCCTGTTGAGTCAGTCACGTTTATCCTTATTGAGTGAATGCCAAGCTGGTCATTTGTAGGAGTGAAATTTATCATTGCCTTGGCAGATGTTGAGTTTATTGTTGTTATATTGAAAAGTGAGGTGTCATTTGCTGAAAAGTTCAGATAATCTCCATAAGGAGTGTCCGGGTCTGATGCATCCACATAAAGCAGGAAAGGCGCCTCTGCCCTGAGCTCCTGGGTTCCAATTGGGGCAAGGATTGGCAAGTCTGAGGTGCAGTTTACTAAAAGCGTGAAATTGTTGCTGTATGTGATGTCATGGGAATCATTTGCGATGAAGCGCAGGCTCTCATTCCCGCACCAGTTTGCCGGTGCAGAGAAATTGACAATCCTTGAAGCAGGGTCAATTGCAACTGTAACTGAGGGGGTTCCTCCTGAAGAGAGCTCTGCTAAGAATGTCAGGTTGTCCTTGTTTGAGTTGTTGCACTGAAGCTCGTCAAGGTCATAGAAATAATTGTCAATGTCCAATGCATTATTTATGAAAGAGTCCTCATTCCAGGAGAAGTTCTCCATGCTTTTGTTGAGCACAGGAGCCCTGTTGACATTTGTAACATTCGCAGTCCAGTTATGCGAGGCAGTAAGCCCGTAAGAGTCATTTACTATTATAGATATGCTGTGGTTCCCTGCATCGCAGAATCCTGTTGTATAATTTATGCTGCTCTGGTTTGTTGCATTCAGCAGTCCGTCCAGATACCAATAGGAAACAAGGTAGTCCCCATATTCTATGTCAGGGTCGCTTGCGCTGTAGTTGAATCTGAAGCCGAGTGTGTTGCTTTCTGGAATAATTGGATTGTCTTCAGGGGGATACCAGCCGGTTATGTTCGGCGGGTCATTGACATTAACGACAGTGTAGGTTGGCTGCTTCTGGTCCTGAAGCAATCCATCAGAATTCTTTACAGATATTGTTACCACATGCGCGCCCACATCTGCATTTGTGGGATTGAATGTTATTTTTCCTTCTGTATTGTTTATCTTCGCTATTGAAGAGAAGAGGGGATTTCCGGCAAGGGTGTCAAATGTTATGTTTTCGTCAGAGGGGTTTGTGACATACACATACACTGTCACATTCTCGCTCTGGTTCACTGTCACGTCAGAGGGTGCCGGGCTGAAGCAGATGCTGCCTGTGCATACGAATTCATAGCCAGTTATGGGAATGCTTCTGCTGAAAAACGGGGATTTGGGAAGGAACATCATTGCAAAAACTATTCCAATGAGGAGGAATGCTATTCCTGCCTTCCTGGCATCAAATGTTACTTTTGATTTCTGCCTCTGAGAGCTTTCCAGGCGCCCTATCATGCGGTAAAGCTCGATTATGCTCGGCTTTACATTCTTCTTTGAGGAATCATCAAGTTTCAGATAAATTGCGGATATTTTTGAGTATGCAGCCCTTGCAGCGGCATAATTGCCTGATTTTGCCATTGAAAGGCCCTCATCCAGCATGCGGGATATCTCCTCAACTGCACTGCCCGCACTGCCTGCGCTGTCCTGGCTCTGCAAATCTTTTCTTGCATTCACATCCAGATTTGCATTCTGGGCGCGGTTTTCCTGCCCACTCTTGCTTGCCTCTTCTATTTGTCTTGTGAGCTCTATTATTATCCGCCTTGCCTGCGTTATCATCTCTGAAATCTCACTCTTCTTTATCCTGAATCCTGAGAATTCAAGTTCCTCAAGCTTTTTTGCGAAGCTTAGAGCAGCTATTTTGATATTCGTGCTGAGGGGCAACTTCTTGAGCTCCCTTGAAAGCTCATCGCTTGTAAATTCATATTTGAGCCCAAAGCCGCCTTTGAAGAATTCCCGTAGGATGAAAGAGAGCTCTTTAGCAGATTCTGCCGACGACTTGTTTTTCAGGTGGCGTGAAAGCGCTTCAAGCTGGAGAAGCGCCTTTTGCTCTGCGGACTCAATCTCTGATTCATGCGGCGCTTTCCTGCCCAGGCGCGACAGCGCGGATCTGACTGCCTTTGATGCAGCCATTACAAAAACCACCCAAATTATTGCCGCTGCTGCAAAAAATATTATATTGGATTTTTTTCCAATATAAGCTGGCATCTCGACATGCGCACAGCTCTGGCAGGGCCCTCCGCAGTCAATGCCTGTCTCATTCCCGTTCTGTATGCCGTCGTGGCAGCTGGGGCAGGGCAGGCATGGGCCTCCGCAGTCAATTCCCTCCTCACCCTCATTCTGCATGAGGTCACGGCAGCTCGGGCAGGACTTGCAGGGGCCTCCGCAGTCCACTCCTGTCTCGCCATTGTTCTTTATGAGGTCGTTGCAAGAAGCAATGTAATAGCATGACTGGTACTCAGCGGGCTTGCTTATGTTTATTCCGCAGTTTTTTAGGTCAGTGCATGTCCTGAGGGAAATGTTGCTGTAGAGGCAGGGCCCCCACTGCGTGCAGTTCCAGATGGGATAGCAGGATATGCCGCCTTCGCCCTCTTCACGCAGAGGGGGAATTGGAACTTCAATTACTGTGAGCAGCACCTCATTGCTCTCCGCAATAAGCCCGTATGGGTCGTGGGCATAGAATGTCACTGTCCTGTTGCCGAACCAGAACCAATCCGGTATGAAAGTGACAAGGCTGCTGTTGCTTATGGTTACTTGTATGTTGGGTACAGGGCTTGCATCATAGCTTAGTTCCTGCTCGTCAGGGTCCATGAAATAGTCGTTAAGCATCATGCCTGAGAACTGCTTGTTCTCAAGCCATGTTATGTTTGGTATTGTCACTATCTGGACAGGGGGCCTGTTGGTTATGGTGAAAGTGTCATATTCAGTCACATACGGGACTTCCAGGTTTGGCGAGTAGCAGGTAACCTTCCAGGGGTGCACGCCGGTCTTTGTAAAATATGTTGTGTGTTCATATAAAGTGCTGTTCGGATTGTAGGATATATTGACCGGCTGTGAGTAATTGCCGGCTTCATTGAAACTTACCTCGCAGTAATAGGGACTTCCGTTGAGAATCAGCCTGCTGGCTGTTGTGAAGTTTGCATAGAATGTTACATTCTGCCTTATGAACCTTTCAAAGAAGTCAGTGTCATCAAATATGTTGAGCCTTGGCGAGAGGTTCTCTGCCACTGAGAAGTAAGATGGCACTCCATAGCCAAAGTTTGTAACACTCATGATATATGTGTAGTTTGAATAATTGAGGTATGAGCACACTGATTCGGGGCAGTTATCTCCGTTCAGCATTGGCTTGGGAGCTATGAGGGTTATGTTGTAGAATGAGAGCGTTGCTGATGATTCAAGGCATGCCTCGTTTCCAGAAAGGACGCTTATATTATTGTGCGTGATTATCACGTTTGAGTCGAGGTCTGCATTGTCAAAGTTCAGGGTTTTGCCGGAAAAGTTTATCAGCCCGATTCCCGGCTTTCCTATTGTCACGTCAGGAATTACTGTCCAGGATGAGAACTGTGAGAAGTTTGTCGTGAGGTTGTTTTTGTAGCTGTCCCAGATTGGGGGCTCGTCTATGTTGTTTATTGTTATCTTCCCGACAAACGCTATCTTCTTTTCACATATGCTTTCTGCCTGGGCGAAGAAGCTGTATCTGCAGTTTGCGTCGGGAACCTGGGTTGTGTTCACGTCCATGGTGTAGAGGGTGTCTCCGTCATAGTAGATGGTCCCGAAATAGTACTGCTGTTGCCCCATCTGGCCTCCAACGCTCACATTTTTTACAGTGTCTATGCTGTAAACATTGTTGGCTGAGACCTGAACGAGAATAGTGCCGTTCAGAATAGCCCAGTTCCCGGGAGTGATGAACCAGACGCTTGAGGGAGGCCCTACGCAAAGCCTGACTTCGCTGGTTGTTGCCTGTGCAGTTATTGGCCTTGGCACCATTGAATAGATGCTGATAAAGTTTAGAAGCACTATTCCGAAAAATGCCAGCGCAAAGATGAAAAGCACATTAGCCGAGATTCCGCCGTCATTCATGGCATTCACATTCCTCGCTTCTTTTTCAGCGCTCATTTCTGGTTCTCTTTTTTTGCCTTCTGGCCTTCAGGGTAGTGCTCCATGTACTTCAGTATAAGTGTCCTTATTGCCTCGCGGGCGAGCTCGGTATGGCTTGAGAAAACTCCCTCTTCTATCAAAGAATTCATGTCTCTCTTGAGCTGCTTTCCAACTCGTATGTGAATGAGCTCGTCTTTTTTCATTGGCAATTCATTCTATATCATTTTGATATATAAATGTTTCTATTTAGTATACTAGTATTAGAAATATGTCAGTTTAGTGAGGAAATAATCAATAAAAAACGACTAATCATGCATCGGCAATGCCATCAATATATCATTTTGATATATTTGATTAAAGAGAATACCAATAAAAATGAATAGCGCGCTGGGAGTGCCACTTCTTTTTTCAGAAATATTTAAAAGGGATGATTTAATCCCAAAAGCAGGCAGATGCGCCTGTAGCCTAGTCTGGATAGGGCAACAGCCTCCTAAGCTGTTTGTCGGGAGTTCAAATCTCCCCAGGCGCGTTTTATATTCCTGTTCTTTGAAGCGCATGATATGGCTGCCGCGATTATTGGATTTTCATAATTATCGCGGTCATGCGGCTTTATGCAAAGAAATGCAAGGCATTTCTTGCGCACAAAATCTCGCAGAGATTTTGTTGCGCCGCATCTGTTTCCATCAATCGCTTTCTTAAAGGGTTGCTCCCCAGGCGCGTTTTATATTTTTTAGTTCTTTTCCATCCGCGCTTTTCCCGCAGAAAAAGGCA
>PEXD01000018.1 GCA_002779235.1 Candidatus Woesearchaeota archaeon CG07_land_8_20_14_0_80_44_23
GGCTTATCTCCAATCTGAAGATTGGAGTTTTGCCGCTTTTCTGCATAAAAAAAATAATTTACTTCAGCTCCTTCAGCCTTCTATCTATTGCCTGCTTTTCTGCTTCAAGCTGCTTGAGCTGGGCTTCAAGGATTTGCTTTTCATCTGCATCAGTCAGGATATTCGGTATTTCATTTCTGAATCCAAACCCCCTTCTGAAGCCCCTTCTCATTCCATGACCGCACTGTCCAAAGCCGCGTCCTGTCATCGGGCCCTCTCCTAAAGGTCCTGTTCCGTCTCCATTTGGCATTTTTTTCACCTCCAAATCATTTAATTATGAATATATATTCATAACTTATATTTAAATGTTTCGGCTGAAACTGCTTTGCTCTTTTTCATAAACATTTAAAAGCAGGACTTTTATTCCATTCATCATGCCTGAAGAGACAAAAAGGAATAAGAAGAAGGAAGGAGCATGCCTCATAAGGAGCCCCATATGCGTTTTTGAGGGGCATGTTGACCACGGAAAGTCATCGCTTCTTGACAGAATCAGGGGCAGCACTATAGTTGAGTCAGAGGCGGGAAAGATTACCCAGGAAATCAGGGCTTATCTTGTGCCAATTGATTCCATAAAGAAATTGTGCGGGCCGATACTCTGCTCCATCAATGCAAGCTTTTCCCTTCCAGGGCTTCTTTTCATTGACACTCCGGGGCATGCGGCATTCATGAACATAAGGAGGAGGGGCGGCTCCCTCGCTGATTTTGCAGTTGTTGTAGTTGATATAAATGAGGGCTTCATGCCTCAGACAGAGGAAGCAATAGAAATTCTCAGGGCAAACAAGACGCCTTTTGTTGTTGCCGCAAACAAGATTGACATTATTCCCGGCTGGCAGCCCAATCAGGATTCTCTTTTAATCAAAGATATTTCTTTGCAGGGGAAGGAAACCCAAGCGCTTCTTGACCAGCGCATTTACAAGCTTGTCGAGAAGCTCTATGCAGTGGGCTTTACTTCTGAGCGCTTTGACAGAGTTGAGAGCTACACTACGCAGATTGCAATCGTGCCTGTCTCGGCAAGGACAGAAGAAGGAATCCCTGAGCTTTTGAGCCTGATAATCGGGCTTGCCCAGCGCTATCTCCAGTCAGGGCTGCACTACAATATTGAGGGCTCTGCAAAGGGCTCTGTGCTTGAGGTTAAGGAGGAGCCCGGTGTGGGGAGCGTTATTGATGCCATAATCTACGACGGCTCGCTCAAAAAGACCGACATTATTGTCATTGGCGGCTTGGGAAAGCCGGTTGTTGCAAAGGTGAGGGGGCTCCTTGAAAAGACAGTCCCTCACAGGAAGGACAGGAAATATGATTTTGTCCAGATAGACGAGGCGTTTGCAGCTGCATCAGTGAGCATAATCGCTTCAGAGACAGAGGGAGTTCTCTCAGGAATGCCGCTTCTCTCCTGCGCAGAGGCAGATGTTGAGAAGGCGAAGCTGCAGGTTCAGGAGGAAGTGGATGATGTGGTCATAGAAACAGAATCGAGCGGGATAATCATAAAGGCAGGTAATTTGGGAGTTCTTGAGGCGATAACCTCGCTCTTCAAAGAAAAGGGCATAAAGATAAGGAAGGCGAGCATAGGTGCAATCACAAAGAGCGATATCATGGAAGCAGAGTCAAACATTGAAAAAAACCCCCTTGACGCAGTGATAGTCGGCTTTGAGGCCAGCCCGAATACAGAGGCAAAGGAGCAGCTCAAGAACTCGCAGGTCAAGCTCATTATGTCCAACATAATTTACACGCTTCTTGATGACTTCGAGAAATGGCGGGCTGCGAGGAGCAGTGAGATTGAAAGCTCGCTACTGGACTCGCTCGCGTCGCCCTGCAAGATACAGGTGATGCCCAATTTTATATTCAGGAACAGCAATCCCGCAATTGTAGGAGTGGACATACTTGGAGGAACTCTTAAAGTTGGGATGCCGTTCATGAAAGAAGGGAAGAATATAACTTATGTTAAAGGAATCCAGGAAGACAAGGAAAGCATGTCTTCTGCAGGGCGCGGAAAGCAGGTTGCAGTAAGCCTTGAAGGGGTAACAGTTGGAAGGCAGATAAATCCCGGGGACATTTTATTTTCATACATAATTGAGAGCGAGTTTGTAAAGCTCAAGAAATCCAAGGCATATCTTAAGAAGGATGAAATTGAAGTGCTCAAGGAGATTTCCGCAATCATGAGAAAGGAGAACCCCCTCTGGGGTATATGATTTTCAGGAGGTAAACAACATGCCGGCAAAAGAAAAAGAACAGAAAGTTTCAATGAGCAAGGATGAGCAGATAGGGTTCCATAAGGGCTCTCTTTCAACCCTTGCAAAGGAAAGGCAGGAATTCATGAAGACCCTCTCAATTGTGGAGCAGCTCATGCAGATGCACATAAAGGCTCTTCAGGAATTGGGAGTTGATTTGACAAAGGAGGCCCAGGCAGCAGTGCCTGAGAAAAAAGAGAAGAAGCCCCCAATTGATGAGATGCTTTAAGCATCTCATTTTAAAAATGCCCAATAAAATCTCATTCTCTTCATTCGGGCATAAGAATATCCTGTCAACCCAGAGGAACACCCTTGAATTCACCAGGGAGAGCGGGCTTTCAAGTGAGGGCGACTGCATAATCGGGGTTCGCTCTGATTTCTCTCTGGAAAAAATAAGAAAATTTCTCTCCTCAATAAACCCGAAGAGTGAAATCGTAATAACAATAAGGGCAAGAGGAATTTCTGAAAAGGTTTCTGCCATTCCAAATTTCAACTTCTCATCTGACTCAGAAATTGTTGTGCGCAAGACAGGATTCCTCTCAGAAAGAACCCTTGGAATCTGGGCTGACAAGTCCTCAAATGAGCTTTCAAGGACTCTTGTTTCAGAGATGAGAAGCCCGAACTGCAGGATAAAAGTCACTATTGAAGAAGGCCCCATCTCAAAAAAAGAAAAAATTATTAAAATCCCGTTCTAAATCATATTAGCATGGAAAACGGGCTGGACATTGTTTTCAGAAAATACACCTTCTCTCCAGACCCTGCCATGGACCAGCACTTCCTGAACAATCCTGATGACATCAGGGAGATAATTGCGCTTCTTGAAGTTCATTCTGAGGATATCATATTTGAGGTGGGCGCAGGCATCGGGACAATAACAAAGAATATACCGCAATGCAGGAAGGTCTTCGCAGTTGAGATAGAGCCGGAGACATTTTCAATACTTAAGCAGGAAGTTTCAGCAATTCCATATGTCGAGCCAATAAACGGCGATGCGCTCTCTTACATTAGAACTCTTAAGTTCACAAAGATTGTCTCAAGCACGCCGTTCTCAATATGCGAGCCCCTGCTCCAGGAGCTTTTCGTGCTGGACTATGAGAAATGCATCCTTCTCCTGCCGAAAAAGTTCACTGACAATGTGCTTTCAAAGAGCACAAAGCTCGGGCTTTTTGCAGACGCCTTCCTGAAAATAACCCGCGTGCGCGAAATCCTCCCCGACTCCTTCAGCCCTGTCCCAAAAGCAAGGACAATGCTTTTGATGGTGAAAAAGAGGGAGCTTCCTAAAAAAGGCGAGGCATTGAAATCAGTTGCAGAGCTTGAGCGCTTTGCACTCGCAAGCCTTTTCCAGCAGAGGGACAAAAAGCTGAAAAACGCCCTGCGCGAGACGCTGTGCGCGCTCCTCGGAAAGACAAAAAGGGAGGCGGGCTCAATGGTTGCTGCAATGGGCATCAGCACTGCAGTGCTTTCCAGGCATGTTGAGAACCTCAATTACAATCACTACCTTAGAATTCTTTCAGGGCTCAGGAAGCTCACCACATCTCCTTTATCCGGCGCACCTTCGGCACAAAATTGAGGAGATTTCCCTCTTTCAGGCGTCCGCTTCCCAGAAACTTCTTTTCAAACCTTACAAGAAGGTAGCCGGAAAGCCCTTCTGACCTTTTTTCATCCACAGGAATCTCTTCTCCCTTCATCCAGGCCGCGCATTCCGCCCCTGACAAGTCAATGATATTCCTGCCGGCTCCCCTGCCCACAATCTGCGAGCCCTCGATGCTTAGCCGGATGCTGTTGTTCTTCATCTCGGCAAAATACAGCCCTGCTGAATCTATCTTTAACTTAGGATTGATTATCCTCGCGATGTCTTTTGAGATTATGAAAAGGTTGCCTTTTTTGTTCTTCATGATGCTGAACCTGTCCAGGAACCCCTCTTCATAGAGCCCGCACCCCCACTGCTCTTTTATGAGGGAAAGTATTTCTCTTGCTTCCCTGCTGTTAAGAAACTTCAGCTCAGTCGGCATACTAATAATTAGAAAGAGGGATTATAAAAAACTTGTCATTGGCTGATTAGTCATCCTGTTCAGAAAAACATTTATAAATCAGGAGAGAACCATATTTGCAAAATGCTCAAGGAAGACTTCAGGAGGATATTTGCCGGGAAGGACCCGCTGACCGACATCTTCGGCCAGGACAACACAAAGCGGGACATAAAGTCAGCTCTCGTTATGAGCAGGCACATGATAATTGTGGGGCCTCCCGGAGTAGGCAAGACAACCCTTGCCAAGAATATTGCAAAGCTTCTCCCGAAAATAAGGGTTAATGACTGCGGATACAACTGCCTTCCTGAGATGCCAATCTGCCCCTCCTGCAGGGCAGGCGCCAATGTCAAGACAAAGGAGATTCCAGGCACGCAGCGCTTCATAAGGGTGCAGGGAAGCCCGGACCTCTCTGCAGAGGACCTTTTCGGGGACATAGACCCGATAAAGGCCATGAAATTCGGCCCGCTTTCTGTTGAGGCGTTCTCGCCGGGAAAGATTTTCAAGGCAAACAACGGAATCCTTTTCTTTGACGAAGTCAACAGGTGCCCTGAGAAGCTTCAGAATGCACTCCTGCAGGTTCTTGAGGAGAGCAAGATAACAATAGGAAGCTATGATATTGACTTTCCTGTGAATTTCATATTCATAGGCACGATGAATCCCGAGGACAAGAGCACAGAGCCGCTGTCAGATGTCTTCATAGACAGGTTTGACCTGACCTACATGGGATATCCAGAGGACCTCGCAACAGAGAAGAGGATAGTGCTTGAAAAGGGGAAGAAGATAATTGAATTTCCTGACAATCTGCTGGAATTTGCCATTACTTTCATAAGGGAGCTGAGGAAAAACAAGGAGCTGGAAAAGCTTCCCAGCGTGAGGGCATCGCTGGGAATATACGAGAGGGCGCAGGCAAACGCGTTCCTGAAGGGCAAGCGGGCTGTTTCCATGGAAGAGATAGATGAGGTTGTGGTTTCTGTGCTCGCGCACAGGATTGCCCTGAAGCCAGCTGCAAGGTTCATAACATCCCCTGAAGAGCTGATAAGGAAAGAATTTGAGAAGGCGAAAGAGGACTTCTCTGAAAAGGGCGGTTGCCTTTAGCAGCGAAGGAGAGAAAAAAGAAAAATTTTCTGAGGCAGAAAAAATTGAGGAGCTCTCCGGAAAGATGGGGCGCTCCGACGAGAAGGGGCTGATGCACTCAGTCCTTGAGAATGACAGGGAAAGCATAGGGGCTGCAAAGCTGCTCTCCGAGTCCCTGAACTACAGCATCCCACTGAACGCCGATTCCATTCTTGAGGAGCTCGTAAGCAACTACAAGCTCGCAAAATCCCTCTATGGAAAGATATTCATCAGGGAAATAACCGGCTTCTCAGAAGAGTATGTTGAAAACAACAGGCGCATCCCTGAATTCAGGGCAGAGCTGAAGAAGAGGATAGAAAACAGGATAAGGTTCCTTAAAAAAAGCGGGCTGATTGAGAATGACACACCAACTGAAAAGGGGCTTGAGCTCGCTGCATACATAAACTATATTGAGGAGATTGACGCTGCTGCATCAAGGGGGCTATTCGG
The DNA here is from genome assembly GCA_002779235.1 of Candidatus Woesearchaeota archaeon CG07_land_8_20_14_0_80_44_23. Lineage (GTDB taxonomy): Archaea > Nanobdellota > Nanobdellia > Woesearchaeales > 0-14-0-80-44-23 > 0-14-0-80-44-23. The sequence goes on from PEXD01000018.1 coordinate 5,858, forward strand.
AAAGAAGGCCTCGATGAAGAAGGCGAAGGAGGGGGAGAGGACAGAGAGCCATCTCTACAAAAGGGACAGGTATCGTGACATAGACATCGCAGGCACTGTGAAGCTGGCGATAAGGAGGAGCCATCAGTCAATAGAGAGCAAGGACCTGAAGGCGTCAGAGCGCGAAAGCAGGAGCGCCATAAGGATTGTCTACGCCCTCGACTCATCGGGAAGCATGACAGGAGAGAAGATAGAGCAGTGCAAGAAGGCGGGGATAGCGCTCTCCCATAAGGCAATAAGCGACAATGATTCTGTTGGGCTTGTCATCTTCGGAAGGGATGTGAAAAAGAGCATACCCCCAACAAAGGACATCCACTTGCTGCTCAGGGAGATAATGGCGATAAGGCCCCATGGAGAGACTGACATTGCGTCTGCAATTGCAGAGGCGGCAAGGATTCTCTCCTCACAGGAGAAGAACTCTGCAAAGCACCTGATACTGATAACTGACGCGATGCCGACAAGGGGCGAGACTCCTGAAGAGGACACAAAAAGGGCTGCCTCTGCTGCGAGGAGCGCCGGGATAACAATCTCAATAGTGGGAATCAAGCTTGACAGGAAGGCAGAGGAGTTTGCGGAAAAGATTGTGCTGATGGGAAAGGGCAGGTTCTACAGGGCGAGAGAGATAGCGAACTTGGACAGGATTGTGCTTGAGGACTATTACAGGGCAATTGAGTAGTCAGATTCTTTTCCATAATAACCATTAATATTTATATATGACAAGGCGGTTTTTGCAATCATGAAGGCAATCGCATTTGCAGACCTGCATGGGAACATGAGAGAGCTTGACAGGATAATCCGCACCTCAAAAAAGGCAGAGCTGCTTCTGTGCGCAGGGGACCTGACAAACTTTCAGAGAGGGCTTGTGGGAATGCTCAGGAAGCTTGAGAGGACAGGCAAAAGGGTTGTGATAATCCCGGGAAACCACGAGGGTCCCAGATACTTAAAAGAAGTTTCAAGGCGCTTCCCTCACATAAAAGAAATCCACAAGTCAAGCTGCATAATCGGAAATCTTTTGATAATTGGCTACGGTTCAGGCGGTTTTCTGCAGAGGGAGCCGGATTTTCCTGGGACAGCAAGGAAATTTGCAGAGCAGATAAGGAAGCATCCTGAAAAAAAAGTAGTAATGCTCTCGCACACTCCCCCGTACGGCACAAAGCTTGACCGTATAGGAAGGGAGCACAGGGGAAGCAGGGACATCTCTGAATTCATAAAAAAACACAGGGTGGAGCTGCTGCTGTGCGGGCATCTCCACGAGAACGCAGGAATTATTGAGAAGATAGGAAGGACCACAATAATAAACCCAGGAAACTATATGAAAATAGAAATAAAATAAATTTAAAAAAATTACTGCTCTGTTTTCTTCCTTGACATTACGCTGTATATAAAAAATGCGATAATACCAAGGATTGCAACAAGTATCACATATGCCCAAACCAGTGGCAGCTTTCTTCCTGAAGGTGCAGGTGTTGTCTCATTCTTTACCACTGAGGCATTCTGCGCTGGAGGAGTTACCGGCGGAACTGTCGGAGTTACAATGGGCGGAGTCACCGGAGTTGTTGCAACAGGCTGCTGCTCCACTGGGCTGAATCTCACTGTTGCGCCACTGGAGTAAATTTTCACAACAGTTATGTTGACATCAGCATTTCCGTCATCTGTAACATCAACCAAGGCATATTCGCCCTCTTTCACTGTAACCTGCTTAGGAGTGGACTCCACGCTAAAGGTAACAGAGCCGTTGCCTACTGAAATAAGCGTGCATCTGTGCCAGAGATTCTTTATTGGGAATCTCAAATACCCATTTTTTCCCAATGTAACAAGAGTTTCCCTGAAAATTATCTCCAGCGTGCCATTTATTGTAGCGTTTCCGTAATAACCGCTTGAGGTATGGGAACCTGTTGGCGCTGTTGTGTCTTTTTTGATTGTGCTGCTTGCTGTTGTTTCTGTGTTGCTTACTGCGTCTGTGCTCTTGTATCTTATGTATGATGTTCCTTCTGTGCTTATCTGGACTGGTGCTGAATATGCGGTTGAGGGCGTGCAGGTGTTGCTTGTGTCTGTGCAGTATTGGATTGTGGAGCATCCGCTTCCTGAGCCGTCGTTGCATGTTAGTGTTACATTGATGTAGGATGTTCTTGCCCAGGTGTCGAATGTGTATGATGCTCCTGTGTCTGTGACTGCTGCTGCTGTTGTTACTGGCGCTGTTGTGTCTATTGTGATTGTGCTGCTT
>PEXD01000047.1 GCA_002779235.1 Candidatus Woesearchaeota archaeon CG07_land_8_20_14_0_80_44_23
AATCCGCGATTAAGAGAGCGTCCGGTCAAACTCCGGACTTTAGTCCGGAGTAGGACGCTCTCAGCGGATTTTTATGATTCTTAATTACATAACCATATGGACTGGGCACAGTTTGATAGAGGGGTATTTTTGCTTAATGTTCTAGGCATCGTATATAATCCTAAAACCCGACAAATTTTAATTGGCAAAAGAGAAAATGATCCTTACATAAAGGAACTCTCTTGGACATTCCCCCGAGGAAGACCTGCTTACAAAGAAGATTTAGAATTTTACTTAAAACATGAAATCAAAATTAAAACAGGACTCAATGTTGATGTTAAGAAAGTAGTTTTCGCTAAAACTTATTCAGAAAAAAGAGAGTTCCTTTCAATTTATTTTTATTGCGAAGTTATTAGTGGAGAAGAAAAAGCAGGAGAAAAATTTGTCGAGATAAAATGGGTAAAACCAACAGAAGTGCAAAAATACTTTACTACTTCTTTACACCCCAAATTATTGGAATATCTGAAAACATTAGAATAACGGCGGGCTATGGCGGACTTTCTCGCTATCGCTCGAACACGCTGCGCTTTCAGTCGCTTCGCTCCTTTGGGGTACATAACAGCGCATACGTTGTGCGAAATGCCCATTCCAGGTGGCAAAAAGAAAGCTTTTTATATATGTTATTATTACATAGTTATTATGAAAATCCGCTTAAATAGAAAATATTTGGATGATAGCCTCGTAGGTATATTTGAACTACAAGTAGAGCCAACTAGAGTGGCCTTTGTTCCTAAGGATGAAGGTGATACTGCAATCGGTGAACGCGGACTTCCCGAATACATTTTAGCTTACAAAGAAAAAATTCCGACACAAATTGATGAGCCTGAACTTTTTGGTATACCGCACCAAGAAGAAGTGAAACAAAAAATAATTCATAATCTCGACTATTCGGATCCATACGAGCAACCAACAGAGCTCTGGCTAAAATACCAAAAGGCAACCGTAATCTTAATTACAGAAAAGAAAGATGATGAATTTAGAGAGAAAAACAAAAATTTGAAAGAGCGAATTGAAGCTTTATATGTAGAATAGCGTTATTCATTCGCACTCAATTTTTTGAAAGAAATTCTTTGATTTTCTTTGAAAGCTTGTATAACAGCAATTAAGAAGCAAATCTTCACATTCGCTCGATTCGACTTAAATTTTTACTTCATAAAAACTTCTTTTAATCACATATGCTTTGATAAACAGTATTTTTGAGAATTAGCATGAATATTTATAACGGCCTTCCAAATATCTCTTTAGAATTAGTTTAACTTGTCTTCCAAATCTTTCAAATATTTCGCTGGAATTATAACAGGTTTTCCATATTTACCATATTTAATATATTCTTGACTTATTTCTCTAATAAGCATAGAAACATTTCCATATGCTTCATAACCCGCTTCAGCTGCTTCTCCTAAACTATTCCAGAATCCTAAAGGTTCTTTTCCTGCAAAAACAGTCCATTTTCCTTCATGCTGTTTCAACATGTCTGGTAACAAATTCATATAAGAATCAATATAACTCTCCAATTCAGATCTTACTTTTTTATCTTCCATTAATGCCAGTAATTAAAACTAATATATAATTTTTTCCAAAATTGTGCTTATATTGACTTCGTTAAATCGCATTCGTTATAGAAAAAGTATTTTTAGGAAGCAGTATGAATCCCCCGGTTTTACTCTACGGGCTGGTTTGCTCTTTTGAGAGGAATGCTTCCTGCTTTATCTCGCTTAGGATGTAGTGCCCCTCTGCAGCAACTGCTCCCTGCTCCTTCAGGCGCTCCTGAAAATCTTCCATTTCAGACATGCTGCGGAAGACCATCTCAGCATAGAAGTCAAAGCCGTTGTTTATCCTCATAAGGGTGTTTGTGCGCGGATACATGAGCAGGAAATCCTTCAGTTCATCCTTTGCTGACTCGCTGCTCTTTATCATGTAGCACACCCTTAGCAAGTAGCCCATCTTTGAGAAGTCCAGAAGGGTTGCATACCTCTTTATGACAGGGCCCTCCATCTGGCTTATCCTGTCAAATATTGTTGACACTGGAATCCCGAGCTCCCTTGAGATGAGCGCAATGCTTTTCCTTGAATTTGTTCTCAGTTCCCTGACAAGCTGTATATCTCTTTCATTGAGTTTCATTTTTTCTCACCGCTGTTTTTTCCAATTATAATCTTTTGCATTAAAATTCCGGAAGATTTCCGGCTCATTTGAAGAGTATTGTCTGGCACATCCCAATCTTGTATGCACTGTCCAGTTTTATGCTGACAAAATAGTTTCCGTAAGCGCTTTTCACTTCGGTGTAGAGCTGGCTGTCTTTTGTCAGATAAAATTTTGGAGCATCAGAGAGTTCGCCGTTATCAATGCTGCCGTCAATCAGCATGTCTATTGAGTTTATTGCAGGTATGTCCAGCACAGCGGCATCCTTGAGGCGCTGGTAGAGCAACAGCCACTGTTCAAGGTTTGTGTCAAGGCGCTCCATTGTTGGAATCGCCTTTTTCATAGTCGGGCTGTCTTCTGTCAACACATTGTAAAATTTTGATTTTAAAAATGAAATAATTTCCTCTTTGCTTTTTGGGCTTGGGCTTTTGTATTCTAATGCAGTATCATTCAGCATAATCCTGTCATAGCCGAAAACCATGATTTCAAGAGGCACTTTTCCGGGAAAGCTATGCTCTGATATTTCTCTTTCAAGAGTTCTGATGAGTTCTGGATAATCAGCCGAGCCCCTGCTGCTGATTGCCTGCTCAAGAGCGCTTGAGTAGCTCTGATAAAGGGGGCTTTTGCTAATCATCATCTGCTTGTAATCTGGAGTGTGGAACCATCCGACAACGCAGGAAAGCCCTACAACAGAAACAGTCAGTGCTGTAAACCATGCCCTTTTTCTTTTTCTGATTTTCTTGTTCTTGTTTTCTTCTTCCCTTATTTTTCTAAGTAGCCTGCTGGGTTCCTGCTCTTCATGCTTTTCTTTATATTCTGCAAGGACTGCTGATGCCTCTGATTTCGCCTCGGCTATCAGCTTTTCCAGCTCTTTCTCTTCCATGCATCATAAACAGGGCAAATGATTTTATAAGCATTAACCAAGAAAAATTGAAGGATTTTCAACTTTTAATTTCCTCCGAACAAAAGCTTTTTTGCAAGGTCGCATTTTTCGTTGTAGATGGCCCAGTTGCCGCTCACATTTTTAATTGCGAGCTTGACAACGTAGTTGCCGTAGGAGCTTTTCAGCTCAGTGTAGATGGCTGCCCTGTCTGTTGTCATGTAGAATTTTGGGATGTTGCTCAGCTCCCCGTTTGAGAGGGTGCCGTCAACCAGGGTGGCAAGTGAATCTGCCTGCTCGGATGTGAGCACGTCAACTGCCCTGAGCATGGTGTAAAACTGAGTCCATTCTGTCTTGCTCACGTATTTCTTGTACATGCTTGGGAGATACTGCTGAAGGCTCTGGCTGTCCGGGGTGAAAATGCTGTCAAACCTGGACTGCAGCTCCTTCTCAAAAGCAGATTTCTTCTGCGCAGCTGTGAGGGCTGCCTTCTGCTCTGCCTGCTTTTTTTCAGCTGCTGCTTTTTGTTGCGCAGCTTTTTCTGCAGCCGCCTTCTGCTCTGCTGCTTTCTCCGCCGCTATCCTTTCAGCTTCTTTTTTCTCAGCTGCTATTTTTTCTGCTTCTTTTTCGGCAGCTATTCTCTCTGCTTCTTTTCTTTCATCTGCTGCTTTTTCTGCATCTGATTGATTCTGCGTAACAATTATTTCTTCGTTGTCCTGCTGAACTGCCGGCTCTGCTGAGGGAGTTACGTATGCGTCTTTTTTTAGCGAATCCTGAAAGGGCGGTGAATAGATAATATTGTTGTCTTTAATGTAATCTGCAATCTCAGACGCTTTTTCTTTTACAAATTCAGACGCCCTTCTTGCAACATAGGGGATTTGCGGGTAGAAAGCCCAGATTGATGCGCCTATAAGCCCCGCTATGATAAGGTTCCTCGCCCTTTTATTCCATCTCTGCCTTATCTTGTATTTCCCAGCATCCTGCTTGAGTGCTTCCAGGACAGAATCTGCTTCTTTTCTAGATTCAGACACAATCCTCTCAAGCTCGCCTGTTTCCATGCATCAGAAACAGGGCAAATGATTTTATAAGCATTAACCAAGAAAAATTGAAGGATTTTCACAAATCAGATGCTGGAAACCTGTAATTTTTCTAAGCCAGCTTCTTTATCCTGCTGATAGTTACGAGAATCACACCCTTGCACGGCTCTCCTTTATTCTCGGGAATTCTCTTAATTGCCTCATACCACCTGCCTTTTTTGAAATATTTGGCGCTTCCTCTCAATTCATAGCCAGAGGCATTTTCTTCCCAATCCCTGTTCCAGACTACGAATGCAACATTTTTGTTACGCATTATGTTTTTATAAGTCTCAGCCATGTAGTTGTCAGTTATCAGAACCTGATTTTTTGAAACAACCTTTACAAATCCGACAGCAATGCAGTGGGGCTTTCCGAATTCATCAACTGTTGCCAGCGCCATTGCATTTTTTTCAATCAGTTTTTTGATGCCCGCACTTATCTCTGCCATTTTAACCAGACGCTTCTTCAAAAAGCTTTATAGCTCTTTCCCCAAGCGCCATCAGGAAAGGCGCAAGGCGGGGTCCCCTTTCCTTGCTGAGCAGCACGAGGTATCCTGCTTTGAAGAACTCCTTTGTGTCAATGCCTGTTGCCTTGACAGCAGAGTACATCTTTTCCGAAAATTCTTTCTCGTCAGCGTGCTTTTCTCTGAGAAGCGCTGCGACTGCCTTCAGCGCCTTCTTCTGCTTTTCAGAAAGCTTTAATTCAGGATTGACCTTTTCCTGGAGCGCAAACCTGCTTTCTTCAGGGGCATAATGGGTTACCCAGTATCCTGCTTTCTTTATCCTATCCATTATGCGCTTCTCCTGCTCAGGGGAATACTGCCCTGTCTTTTTCAGGCTGGCAATTATCATTTCCCTGTCCTTGAATATCTGGGCGAGCATCGCTGCATGGGAGAAGCTCATCTTCAGCGGCTTTTCAGGGCTCTTTACGCTCATTTCATAAATGCGCCTTATGTGCTTTTCGTCATTCTCATTTTCCATCTTTGATTCAGAGAAGTAAATCCTTGCCACCTCGTCAAACTCGTCATAGAGCTGCGGCAGATCTGTCCATGAGAAGCTCCTTGTCTTCATTAGGCGCTTGTTGTAGAAATACCTGAGCAGGTCGGCATCAGCAACTTCAAGCCAGTCCTTGGGATACACGATGTTGCCCAGGGAAGCGGACATTTTTGTCCCGTTTATCATCAGGTGCTCGTAGAATATCGGCTCTGGCATCGGAAACTCAAAGATTTTTTCAGCAATCTCGCCGTTTGTCCAGAACGCGCTCATTGGAACCTGATATTCCTTGCCTGCGCCCTCTGCGCAGATGCTCCAGCGCGCCCACTGGCTAGCCCACTCGCTCTTCCACATCAGCTTTCCCTTATCCTTTAATGGGTCAGCCACTCCCTTGTAGCCGCAGCCCTTTGCTGTCTGGCTCTCAAACTTGTAGTCAGAGCACTCATAATGAACGAGCCCGTCCTTGACTTCTATGACTTTTGTGGTTGAAATCTTTCCGCACTTCTGGCAGATTGGAACCCAGGGGCTCCAGCCCTTTGGCAGGGGAGTTGTCCTGTACCTGTTCATTATCCCCTTTATTGCATCAATGCTCTCCATCGCCTTTTTTATGTAAGGGCTGAAGTTTCCTTTGTCGTATTCTTCCTGCATGGAATAGATTTCCATTCCGTAGTCCACAAACTGGGTTATGACTTTTAGGTATTCTGATTTGTGGTGCTCTGCATATGTCTTGTGGCAGCCCCACGGGTCTGGCACAGAGGTTATAGGAGTCCCTATGTATTTCACATAATCCTCTGGAACTCCCGCAGGCACCTTTCTCAGCGGGTCCATGTCCTCTGCCACCCAGATGAACCCCGCCTTCACCCGAGCATCCTTCAATGCCCTGTAGACAGAGTTTCCTCTTATGGTGTCGCTCAATCTGCCGATGTGGAGCACTCCCGAGATTGAGGCCGAGCTCTTAACCACAAATTCCTTCGGCTCAGGGAATGTTTTGTCTGAATAGTAGAATTTCCTTCTTTCGATTATCTTCTGGGCTAATTTGTCTGCCCAGAATACAGAATCCCGCTCATCCTCTTCCTTTGCTGCTTCCTTGTTTTTTGCTTTTGATTCCATTTTCTGCGCTTTACAATTATTTTTCTGTGAGATATAAAAACTTATCGCCGGCGATAAATAATTTCAAGGTGCAAATAAGAATAATCATATCAATAATGCTTATATCAGTCCTTTATCAGAGAATTCCTTCTTCTTCGCCTCTCTTCTGTATGAGGCATACTTGTCCTCGGGGCTGTATTTTGCCGGCTTGGGAGTGGCTGCCTTTGCGCCGCAGATTGGGCACTCTTCTTTCATGGTATAAGTCCCGCATTTTGGGCATCTGAGGATGTGCTTCATTTTAGAAAAAATTTACTCTTCATTCCTTATGAACTCTGCCTCGCTGTTGTTCTTCTCCATGAAATCATTAACCTCTTCGGCAACAGCGGATATCGCCTTCTCTATCTCTTTGTATTCATGGGCAGTGAATTTCGCAGTGTAGATTCCTGCGCCTGCGTATTTTATTTCAAGCTCGACATCAGGGTCCTTGTTCGCGGCAATCCCGCGCCTTATCGCCTCTTTTATGACTTCCACGCCGTTCGGCTCGTAGCTTATCAGCTTTAGCTCGCCCTTTATGTGGACGAACTCCGGCTTCATCCTCTGGAGCACTATTTTCTTTATGTTATCTGCAACTGCCTTCTCAATTCCGAGCGCCTCAAGCGATTCGCTGTCTGTCAAAAGCTTTGCGAAGCATGAGTTGAGGTCTTCATACTTCTTGAACACCTTGCTTGTCACATCCTCATACAATTGGTTGAAGTCCTTTTTGAGTATGTGGGCGACATTCTCAATTATCTTCTCGGCGAGCTGCTCCTTCTTCATCCATTCGGTCTTCTCGCGCCTTTCCTTTTCAGTGACTCTTCTCAATGAGAGGTCTATGCTTCCGCGCTCGTAGCTTACCTGAAGCACTTTGCAGACTATCATCTTGCCTTCCTTGACATAGTCGCGCATATTCCTTATCCTTCCCGCGGCTATCTCTGAGATGTGAATCATTCCCTCCTTGTCATACTCGTCAAGCCTGACAAATATTGAGTGGAACTGTATCTTTGTGACTGTGCAGATGACAATCTGCCCCTCATCCGGAAGCCCCTCTTTTCTGTATAGCATTTTTTTATTCGAGAACCTCTAGTATTCTTGACCTTATCTTTGTCTTGCCGCCTGTGGGCTGGGCAATAACCTTGCCGCACACCAGGCACTTTATCTCTGTTGTCGCCTTGCCGAAGATTATCTGCTCGTTCTTGCACTTCGGGCATCTCACCTTCACGAACTTTGAAGTTGGCTCCTTTACTGGCTTCATTCTTTATTCCTCCTTGTTTCCCGTGAATATTAATTTAAGGAACTACAATATTTGGATTAATGCGCCCCTT
>PEXD01000004.1 GCA_002779235.1 Candidatus Woesearchaeota archaeon CG07_land_8_20_14_0_80_44_23
TTCGCGGGAAGCCCCGCTCCGAGCGTAGCGAGGAGTTGAGCGCGGAAGCGCTCAACCTTTTAGGGTGGGGAGGAGGTCACTATAACGAAAAATAAGGCTTTTTTTACATATTTAGATTAAACTATTAATTAGCCACAAAACGAAATAAGGATATATAAAAAAACTAGATTTAAATAAAAAATGGTTATCAATTCTTTCTACGCAGTAAGCATAACCTGTAGGTTAATGCTGTAATAGTAGTAAAAATGCCCTAGTATTTAAACCTTTCGATTTATTACTATTTATTAGTAGTTACTAAAGTTGATGATAAAATTTTTATTACTTCAAATAAGCCGAAAGCTCCGCACTTTAGTGTGGAGATAGCTCCGAGTAAGCGATTTTAATGATATAAAAAACTAAACTAGATTTAAATAAAAATGGTTATCAATTCTTTCTACGCAGTAAGCATAACCTGTAGGTTAATGCTGTGATAGTAATAAGAAATGCCTTAGTATTTAAAGTTTTCGTTCTTTTTTTAATAAATCAAGATATTCTTCAGGTACACACCTTTTAAAATTTATCAGTTTAAATTTTTTTCCAATAAGTATGTAACTCTGAATTATCTGTTTTGCTTGTTCGTTAAGATATACTCCGTAATCTCCTTTCCTGAAAACTTTGATATCTGCTTTATCAAATTTTTTAACTACCGCATTTAAATTAGAGGCATAATCAATAAGATTTCTAAAAGAACTAGATTTTGTAATAGTATCGCTATCAATCATTTCATTTCCCTTAAAAAACCAAAAAACGGGATGTTTGATTGATGAGAAAACATCCATATTATCTACATCAATTGGTGTAATCTTTTTAAGATGTTTATCTAAAAAAGGATATACTAAAACTTTTTCTCCCAACTCAGGCAAAACTTCTCTAAAATTCTCGAAAAGTAAAAGCTTATCTTTCTTTTTAAATCGGTTATCTAAATATTCTAAAAATAAATCTGCTGTTGATATTAAAGGATTAGCGCAATCCCCATTTGGGTATACTTGTTTTTGATATCCTTCTTTCTCAAATTCTTCTTGAGCTTCACAAATGTTGCCTTCATATGCATCTAACTGGAATAATATATTATCTTGCTCAAAATATGGAGTTAATCTCCAAGCACAAATTATTGGAAAACATTGTACCAGATGTTTAGATATCAATTCATACACAGTCATGGTGGGTTTTGAAAGTTTTAAATGATTTTTCTTTGCGTATCTTCCATATACTTTAATACCTCCATCTTTTAAATATTTTTTAGAAAATAAGGTGTAAAAAATATGGACTTTCTCTATATACTCGTTTATTTTTGAGAAAAAGCATTCTATTATTTTTTCTTTTTCTTGAAAATTACTTAAATCATGAGTAGAATAATATCTGTAATCAGGATCTAATTGGGTCTTCGCTTCAGAAAAGGCATATTTTATAGCTTCTTGGTATTTTGAATCAAACAAAGCATAATCTCTCGTTTTTATACCAATTCCAATCACTGATTCAAAATGTCCTGATGTTCCATCTTTTTTCTGTTTGTCTCTTATAAAGATTCTAGAATCAATACCGATAAGGGATGACATGAATAATATGTATACTTATTCTATATATATAATTATTGAATTAGAAATGATAGACTTCTGTCTATATTTAAGGTTATCATTAGAACACTAAGTTTTTTCTCAACGATTATGAGAAAAAATATTTGTAATTTATAGTGAAAAAAAATGATGACCATGCATAAAAGCAAAAAAGTGGTGGAATTGTTGGTGACTGCGGGCTGAATGCGTCGTATGCCTTCGCACTTACACCCCAGTTCCATCAAACTCATCTTCTATGAGTATCCCGTGTGTGTCTCTTTTTGAGGCGGGTTTCGAGCTTAGATGCTTTCAGCTCTTATCCCTTGGCGCGTAGCTGCCCGGCCTACCCTGTCGGATAACCGGTGGACCAGAGGCGCCGAACCCTTGTTCCTCTCGTACTAAAGGATCCTTCCCCTCAGACACTAATGCATTCCCAGTAGATATTAAACCAACTGTCTCGCAACGTTGTGAACCCAGCTCACGATCCCTTTTAATGGGTGAACACCCCCACCCTTGGCTGCCTACAGTAACAAGTTACTGGGCATTATTTTGCCCAGCAAAATCATACTTCTGCACAGCCAGGATAGGAAGAGCCGACATCGATGTAGCAAGCCCCGCCGTCGATATGAACTCTCGGGCGGGACAACTCTGTTATCCCCGGAGTAACTTTTCGGTCATCTCAAGCCCCCACCAAGGAGGACATTGAGGTTCGCTAAGCCCAGATTTCTCTTCTGGATTCTTCCTTGTCGGGAATCCAGTCAGGCCGGCTTTTGCCTTTGCACTCCACACCGGATTTCTGACCCGGTTGAGCCGACCATTGGGCTCTGCTGATATCTTTTCAGCAGAGTGCCACCCCAGCCAAACTGTCCGCCAATAGTTGTCCCTTTTTTACAGGTTAGCAACACTGATTTTTCAGGATGGTGTTACACTTTCGTCTAAACCCAACCTTTCGATCAGGTCTTCAAACAACTCCCATCTACTCTATTCAAAAAAGTCTGTATTGCAACTACAAGTTACAGTAAAGTTTCACGGGGTCTTCACTTCCCACTGGGAAACTCTGGCCTCCACACCAGAAAAGGATGTTCAGTAGGTTTTAGGTAGGGACAGTGAGGGTCTCGTTACATCACTCATGCGCGTCGTCATTCAAACGACAAGGTATTTCGCTACCTTAAGAGAGTTATAGTTACCCCCGCCGTTTGCCTGCTCTTAGCTCCGTTGAACCGGAGTTTGAAGTACAGGTACTGGGCAGATGTCACATTCCATACAAACCCTTTCGGGATAGCGGAATGTTGTGTTTTTGTTAAACAGTCGAACCCCCCTAGTCACTGCGCCCTGTTTTCGCACTCTTGAGAGTACAAAAGCAGGGACCTCTTATACCTAAGGTACGAGGCTAATTTGCCGAGTTCCCTTACCTAAATTATCCCTATCACGCCTTGGGCTTCTCACCCAGGGGCACCTGTGCTGGTTCTTGGTATGGTTATTCAAGATTTTTTTGGATTTTCTTTTCACGGATTCCGGGCATCAGCTGAACGGGCATGCACCCGCTGTTCTAAGATTTTCTCAGGTTCTCATCGTTATGATACTCCCCTGACATATTCTTATTAACATGAACGACGGTTCATGTCAGCCTAGCCTGAAATGTCAAAAATCCAACTTGCGTCGCCGCACATACTCGAATAGTACAGGAATATTAACCTGTCTCCCTTTCCCGCGCATTCCAATTGGGAGCGCAGTTAGGACCAACTAACCCTTGACTGATTTGCATTGTCAAGGAAACCTTGCCCTTTCGGCGGCAGAGATTCTCACTCTGCTAGGATCCTACTATTGCCAGGATTATTATTTCCATAAGGTCCACGCCTCCTCTCGAAGGCGCTTCTAGCCTTACAGAACACCTATCTACCGCAAATTTTCATTGCTTGTGGTATCGGTAATAAGCTTAGTCCCGTCCGTTTTAGAGACCTATAACCTTGACTGGTAAGCTGTTACGCACTTTTTAAAGGGTTGCTGCTTCTAAGCCAACCTCCCAGCTGTCTATGGCTGTAGACACTCTTCGTCCTTTGACACTTAGCTTATTTTAGGGACCTTAACCACAATCTGGGTTGTTCCCCTCTCGGATGTCAAGCTTAACCCAGACACCCCGTTTCCCATGGTCTACAATGCCCAAAAATTCGGAGTTGGACAAGAGACCGATCCCTTTCAGGACCTAAATCTCCAATCCGTAGCTCTACCTTTTGAGCGATCTCGCATGAGACCTGACTGCGGCCAGATTCGATAGGAACCAGCTATCACCGGGTTCGATGGGCTTTTCACCCCTATACCAAAGTTACAAGAACACTTGCACGTAGAACCTCTTCAGGCCTCCACGCGGTTTTATCCGCGCTTCACCTTACCCTGGCATAGATCACCCGGTTTCGGGTCATATCCAAATGACTCAAGGCGCTTTCACACCCGTCCCCTCGCCCTTGCGGGCTGCGGGATACTTGCTTTTGCTTAGGCTACCTTTATCAGTTAACCTTGCCACTCAGATACACTCCCTGGCTCGTTATTCAAAACGAACGCTAGAACACCGTAATGCCCTAGCTCAATTTCACTGCTAGATTTCAGGCTCTTTGAAATCCCTGTTATGGGTTCTTTTCAACTTTCCCTCGCGGTACTTCTTCTCTATCGGACTTAAAACGTATTTAGGGTTGGAAGTTGATGCCTCCCAAATTCCCGCACAATATTCGATGTGCGGTACTCAAGAACTCGCCAGAATCTCCTCTCAGATACTCCTACGGGGCTGTCACCCTCTATGGCCCCACTTTCCAGTGGAGTTTGGATTCCCAAGAGAAGAAACATGCAGGCGGTCTTATAACACCACATCTTTCGCGCCTTGCGGCGTGAAATTCAGTTTGCCCTACGCGGTTTTCGCTCGCTGTTACTCACCGCATCTCAATTGATTTCTCTTCCTGCAGGTAATAAAATGTTTTAGTTCCCTGCGTTCCCAGTCCTTTCGGACCAGCCCTTGCGGGCTAGGATTCCCATTCGGAAACCTCCGGTTCAAAGCCTACGTGCGGCTCGCCGGAGCATAATGCAGCTTGTCGCATCCTTCATCGGCGTTTTAAGCCAAGTCATCCATCTAGCAGTTTCATCCTTTTCTGCTTTTATGCATGGTCTCATTAACATCAACCTTTGGCTAAGCATCAGGTTTTGACGCTCAGCTGCACTCAAATTTATGAGCATGATTTATTTTTGATACTTGTGAAAAAATGAATGGACCCGTCGGGACTTTCATAGCCATTTATGATTCTTGAGCCAGCCTGATTTTCTGGTTCAGGCCAACCGTTCCTTGCACAAAAGGCTGATTTGAACCCGAGGCCCCCGCCGTTCTTTGCTCCAAAGCTGGAACATGCAAGGGTGGTGCTCTACCAGACTGAGCTACAGGCCCATATGATTATAAAAAATGGATACAGAAGATTGCATATTAATTATTAAAATAAAAAAAAGGAGGTGATCCAGCCGCAGGTTCCCCTACGGCTACCTTGTGACGACTTAACCCTTCTTACAAGGCCTAGATTCGAAATAATCAATATCATTAGTTCTCGTCTAGACTCTGCTCGAGTGGTTTGACGGGCGGTGAGTGCAAGGAACAGGGACATATTCACCAGAGTGTGATAAACTCTGATTACTAGGGATTCCGACGTCATGAGGGCGAGTTACAGCCCTCAATCTGAACATGGTTGAGTTTCGAGGTTTAGCTTCCCCTTTCGGGGTGGCATCCCATTGTCTCAACCGTTGTTGCGCGCGTGTAGCCCAAGGCATCCGGGGCATACAGACCTACCATAGCCTGCACCTTCCTCCCAGTTTCCCGGGCAGTCCTCATAATGTGCTCGATCACATGAGTTCGTTAGCAATTATGAGTACAGGTCTTGCTCGTTGCCTGACTTGACAGGACATCTTGCGACACGAGCTGACGACGGCCATGCACCACCTCTCGGCTCATCAGGTAAAGTCATTAGCTTGACCTTCATCTTGCCGTCGGCCTTGGTGAGATTTCCGGCGTTGAATTCAATTGAACCGCACACCGCACCCCTTGTAGTATTCCCCCGCCTATTCCTTTAAGTTTCAGCCTTGCGACCGTACTTCCCAGGCGGCGAGCTTAACGCCTTCACTACGACACTGCGCATTCACGAAGAATGTGCAACACCTAGCTCGCAGGGTTTACGGCTAGGACTACTCGGGTCTTTAACAACCATTGCACATCATAAAGAATGAACAGACGCTTTGAACTACAGTATTTTTTTTCTCAAACAATCATAGTTCGTGGGATTTCACGAAGTGAACATCCCACTTAAGTGCTTTCCATTCAAGCTTTTGCAAAGGTTGAATCTAATCCGGATTGCTCCCCTAGCTTTCATTCCTCACCGTCAGACCTGTTCTAGTGGAACGCCTTCGCCACAGGTGGTCCTCTGTAGATTATAGCACTGTAAACGCCCCTGGCATTTTCAGTTGCGAACGCCAGTGAGCATATTTTACCGCTCCCTACAGAATACCTTCCACTCCTCCCAGTCCCAAGCTTGGCAGTGTTTCCTGCACGCCGTCAGGTTAAGCCAGACGATTTCACAGGAAATTTACCAAGCCGGCTACGAATGCTTTAGGCCCAATAACCGTGATCACTACTTGTGGCGCCGGTGTTACCGCGGCGGCTGGCACCGGTCTTGCCCACCACTTATTCGCCAAGATTCTTGCTCTTGGCAAAAGCCTACGCATGTAGCGTAAGCACTGAGGGTTGCCTTATCGCACTTTCGTGCAGTGTAAAGGTTTCGCGCCTGCTGCACTCCGTGGAGCTAGGGCCAGTATCTCAGTGCCCTTCTCGGGGCGACCTCTTCCAAGGCCCCTACTGATCTTCGGTTTGGTGGTCCGTTACACCACCAACTGCCTAATCAGCCGCCGACTCATCCTTAGGCGTTGCCTTTAAGGAAAAACTCATTCCAGAGGAATTTCCCTACCCGGGTTTAGCCTCAGTTTCCCGAGGTTATCCCAGACCTAAGGGCAGATTATCGACGTGTTACTGAGCAGTTTGCCAGTGTCTTGCGACCCTTGGACTTGCATGGCTAATTCCAACCCTCATAGCAGCAATCTCCCGCAGGATCAACGGGATTTATATTTAACCTAAAAAATTCTTATTTTGATCTTATCGGTTTTGGTACGTCGTAAAGAACTCTTACTTAAAAGGAATATCGTATATAAAACACTCATACAAGGTTTCTTATACAATCTTCCGTATCCATCTTCGCACTTGACAAATCTGTCAAGCACACATTTCTTTTACTGAAACTGTTGGTTTCAGTCGGAAACAAATGTTAACTGAGAAAGTTTATCAGTTACCTTCTCTAGAAGAAGGAGGTTATATTTAAAGCTTTTGTATGGGGCTTTGTCCCGAAAAGTGCGCAAAGACAGTTCTTGCTCAAAATTTCTGTTCAACAGAGTTTACCATATGGCCAAGGTTTTTTTTGCTGTATGCGAATTTCCATGCAATTCTGGTCATTGTATCCGAGGGGACAAAGATTGTCCTCGAAACCTTTTCAGGATCGTATTCTTCAGAATTGTTTTTCAGGAAGTTTTGAATCTCCTTATAATTGTCCATTATCTTTTCAATCCCGTTTTTCTCATCGCTCTTTTCAACGACAGCATATACAAGACGCTCTTTCGCATAATACTTTACCATTGCATCAAGAAAATCCTTTTCATTGAATGGGAATGGCGAATTCAGCTCTTCTGCATCATCCCTTGCCCTTGAGAGATACTCGTCAATTGTTGCGCCTATAAGCTTCTCATTTTTTTCTATTGAAGGCACCATCATCTGCGCAATATAATCCGAAGCATCTTTGGCAGGGCTGAGAATAGCATCTCTGAAATATGAATTTTCGCTTGCCTTTTTGTTGATTTTGACCTTCACATCAGGAAACACTTTTACGCTCATTATAATGCACCCCCGGCTTATGTGCGAATGCCTTCCTGCTTATAAATCTTTTTATTTTAACTACTATTAAATGGCGAAAGTTTTGTATTCTGCAGAATAAAATGTGAAATCCCAAAATTCCTTTTCTGCCCTTGAGAAAAAGCTGAAACCATAGAAAGTTTTATAAATGTGTTTCCCATTTTGCCAGTATATTAAAACCTATACTAATTAAAAATTATTAAGAGGTGCTGCAATGAGATTTTCGAAGTCCAAAAAGGGCGCAATTGAGGTTTCCATAAATACAATAATAATTCTCATTTTTGCCATAGCAATTCTTGGCATAGGGCTTTCATTTATCAGGAGTTCTATAGCAAAAGCCACAGCACAATTTGATGTAGTAAGCGACCAAGTGAAAAATGATATGATAAACAGTATGAAGCAGAGCACTGATATTGTCAGCGTACAACCTATTGAATACACACTGACAAAAACCACAAAAAATCCCACGATGTATTTTGCTGTGAGAAATCTAGGCGCGGATGATGCAACTTATAATGTAATAGCAGAACCTTGCATTTCAATAGATGATTCAACTTCACATGACATTTTGAAGGTATTCCCAACAATAATTGTGAAAAACAACTCCATTGAAGTTAAAGTAATACAAATAAAGAACTTTGCAACATTGCCAGAGACAATTTACGAGTGCGGCATAACAATAAACAATCTCGACGACACGCTCTACGGCACAAAGCAATTCACAATTCAGCTGACAGGATAAATTCTTTTTTTTATTCTTGTTATTAAAATGATATCCGGCAAAAAAGGGGTGGAACTTTCTGTTAATTTTATAGTAGGGCTGGTGCTTGCAATTGTTGTTTTCCTGGGAGGGCTTTATCTGTTAAAATCGCTTTCAACCACCTCTGACAACTTTCTGAACCAGAAGTTTGACAGCTTCAACAGCCAGATGGAGGACATTGCCTGCAGCGGGAATGAGTATGTATGCGTCGGCATCACTGAAAAATCAGCAAGGCAGGGGCAGACAGCGGTTTACACGCTGGTAATTCTAAATGCATATGATACAACCTACACATTCAACGTGACTGTTGAGCCAAGGGCTGGTCCTGGCGGTCCTGACAATTTGTTAAAATTGAACTTTTTTCCAAGGGCGCCTGACAACAATTACTCAATAAATCCAGACGAGTCAAAGAAGATTCCAATCGCCCTGCACTCAAAAGCAGGGGCTGCTCTTGGAACCTATTCCTTCAGGGTAAATGTGACTGATGAAAGCAGAAACCTTTACGGCGCAAGCCAGATTCTTTACCTGGTTGTAACCTGAAAATTCCAAAAGTTAAATAAATAAGTTCTCAAACCAAGCATAAAAAATTAAAAAAGGGGTTTTGGAATGGATTTTACTTCGCTTTTGAACTCAACAGGGCTTGTGCAGGGAACCGGGCTTAAGCTCGTCCACCCAATCGCGCGCTTCCTCTTTTTCATCCTGCTGAGCTGGGTTGCAGTGTGCATTTTCAAATACCTGCTTAACCGCTTTGTCTTCAAGGCAGAGTCCAGGCATGTCAGGCTTGTTGGGATATTTGTGCTGATAGGGCTTGCGGTTTTGGGCGCTCGTTTGGTCCTCGTTGAGATAAGCTCAATCTTCCACTTCTCAGTTCCTCTCACTCTCACAAGGACAATTGATTCCCTGATAGTCATCATATTCTTTGCCGGGCTGCACAATTTCATAGTGGGGATAATAAACCGGCTGGGTGAGAGGATAAGGAGCCCGCAGTTCAAGGAAGCCAGCTTTGGCGTCATGAGGAACATGGCAGAGGCAATCATGTGGTTCCTCTGCCTGACAGTTGTGCTGAGAATATGGGGGATAGAGATCGGTCCTCTCCTAACAGGGCTTGGAATTGCAGGAATCGCACTTGGACTTGCCCTTCAGACCACGCTTGGAGACCTGTTTTCAGGGGTGGCAATTGCCTTTGACAAAGAGTTCAAGCTGGGGGATGTAATAGAGGTGGGCGATGTCTTCGGAGTGGTAAAGGAGATAAGCGCCAGGAGCATAAAAGTAAAGACATACAGCAACGACATTGTTGTGCTGACAAACTCGCGCCTCTCCTCAAGCAACCTGATAAATCATACTGCGCTCAAGCCGAGGCGCATCACAATACTTTTGCGCCTCGCCTATGGCTCTGATGTCAAGAAAGTGAAAAAAATCTGCATGCAATCAATAGAAAAGGTGGCAAGGGAGCTCAAGAAAGAGCAGGGCAAGGAGATAATACTCTCAAACCCCAAGCCATCCATCTACATGACTGACCTTGCGGAATATAGCATAAACTTCAGAGTATTTGTCTGGTTCCCCAGTTTTAGCGAAATGTTTGATGCAGAAGAGCGCCTGAAGATTGAGATTTATAATGCTCTTAACAGGAACAAAATAAGGTTTGCCCAGCAGAACCTGATACTGCCTGCAAAATAAATTTTTTTGAATTTTCTGGATTTTTTTTTATTAATTTAATTAGAAGCCCCATTTAATATATATAGATTTAATTGATATAATTGATATAATTTATAAATTCGGCTCTTAACCCAGCATAGGAGAAAAAATGAGAAGAATAGTAATCCCAATTTCAGGAATGCACTGCGCATCCTGCGCCCACAACATAGAAATAAATGTGAGGCGCCTGCCAGGGGTCTCAAAGGCAGAGGTGAATTTCGCCTCTGAAGAAGCTGTTGTAGAGTATGACGCATCAAAGCTGCCAATAGAGAAGATATACGGCGCCATAGACGAGCTCGGCTACAAAGCGATAAGGCAGGAAAAGGGTTCAAATATTGAGGAGATAAAGGAGAGCGCTTCGCACGAGGAGACAAAGATGCTGAAAAAGCTTTTTCTCTGGTCGCTTCTGCTTTCCCTTCCTGTTGTCATAATCTCAATGCCGCTGGACTGGGCTGGCATAAAAATCCCATACAGCCAGTGGCTGCTGCTTGCCCTTGCCACGCCTGTCCAGTTCATAATCGGCGCAAGGTTCTACAGGGGCGCGTTCCTCGCACTCAGGCACGGGATGGCCAGCATGGACACCCTGATTGCAGTGGGCACCTCAGCAGCATACTTTTACAGCATGGCGGCAGTGCTCATGCCCCAGAAGCTGGGCGCAGAGGTTTATTTTGACACATCTGTGACAATTGTTACCCTGATTCTGCTTGGAAAATGGATGGAGTCGGCGAGCAAGAGCAGGGCTTCTGACTCAATAAAGAAGCTCATAGGGCTCCAGCCGAAGAACGCAATTGTCCTGAGAAAGGGCGCCGAAGCTGTAATTCCGATTGATGAGGTTGTCGTGGGCGACATAGTGATAGTCAAGCCAGGGCAGAAGATACCTGTGGACGGCATTGTGCTGGACGGCTCCTCAACTATGGACGAGTCCATGGTAACAGGCGAAAGCATCCCTGTGGAGAAGAGGCAGGGCTCAGAGGTGATAGGCGCCACAATAAACCAGAACGGCTCCTTCAAGTTCAGGGCCACCAAAGTGGGCAGGGATACAATGCTAAGCCAGATAATAGCAATGGTTGAAGAAGCGCAGAACAGCAGGGCTCCAATCCAGCGCCTGGCAGACAGGGTGAGCGCTGTGTTTGTGCCGACTGTAATCCTGATTTCCCTGGCGGCATTTTCGGGCTGGTATTTCCTCGCACACAAGGACTTTGTCTTCTCGCTGACTGCCATGATTTCAGTGCTGATAATAGCGTGCCCCTGCGCACTCGGGCTTGCCACTCCGACAGCGATAATGGTGGGCACAGGCAAGGGCGCCGAGAATGGGATACTGATAAAGAGCGCAGAGACCCTTGAGAATGTCCACCGCGTGAACACGATAATCTTTGACAAGACAGGGACACTCACAAAGGGCAAGCCGTCAATAACCGACATAATCCCATTCCAGAGGGCTGACAAGCGCTTCGGAAGCAGGAGCGATGAGAAGATACTAATGGAATATGCGGCAATTGCTGAAAAGAAGTCAGAGCACCCCCTTGCATCGGCAATCCTGAAAAGGGCTGAGGACGAGAACATAAGCGTCACAGAGCCCTATTACTTTGAGGCAATACCCGGCGAGGGGATTGTCGCAAAGCACAGCCTTAAGACAATACTCCTGGGAAACAGGAAGCTCCTCTCCAAGAACAAGGTGAAAATCAGCCCTGACCATGACGACGAAATCTCAAAGCTTGAGGCGCAGGGAAAGACAGTGCTTATCCTTGCAGTGAACAAAGAGGTAATCGGAATAATTGCCGCGGCAGACACCCTGAAAGAGCACTCAAGGGAGGCAGTGGCACAGCTCCAGAAGTCAGGCAGGGAAATTGTGATGCTCACAGGCGACAACAGCAAGACGGCATTTGCAATTGCGAAGGAGCTCGGGATATATAATATAATCCCTGAGGTGCTTCCCAAGGACAAGGAGGCGCAGGTTGAGAAGCTCCAGAAGGAAGGCAGGGTTGTCGCAATGGTCGGCGACGGAATCAACGATGCGCCCGCGCTTGCAAGGGCTGATGTGGGAATAGCCATCGGTGCAGGCACAGATGTCGCAATGGAGACAGGGCAGATAATCCTTGTAAAGAATGATTTGAGGGATGTTGTGCACGCAATAAACCTGAGCGAATACACAATGAGGAAGATAAGGCAGAACCTCTTCTGGGCTTTCTTCTACAATTCAATAGGCATACCTATTGCAGCAGGGGCGCTTTACCCATTAACAGGATTCCTCTTGAACCCGATGATAGCAGCCGGGGCAATGGCCTTCAGTTCAGTAAGCGTGGTTTCAAACTCGCTTTCCATGAGGCGCTACCGCAACAAGAAATTTTAGGCAGGTATAAACATTTAATTTGGGCATTTAATTTCAAGCATTTAATCTTAGGCATTTGGCTTCCATATTTCCGTGTTCCTTTTTCCAGAGGCTTCTCATACTTTGTCATACTTTTGAAAAGATTTATATACAAGCTGAAAAAATGTTCTGGGCATGAAGGAGCGCGTTACAATAACCCTTGATTCTGAGACGCTGAGGCAGGTTGACGCGCTCGTAGGCACCAACAACATAAAGAACAGGAGCCATGCAATAGAAAGCATCCTCTCAAAATCCCTCGGCAGCAATGTGCCGCGCACAGCTGTGATACTCGCAGGCGGCAAGGGAAGCAGGTTCGGGCCAATCAGCAGAGAGATACCGAAGCCGCTCATACCCCTTCATGACAAGCCGCTCCTCCTGCACTCAATAAACCTCCTGAAGAAGTACGGCATAACTGATATAATAATCTCAATCGGCTACAAGGCAGACAAGATAAAGGAGTTCTTCGGAAACGGAGAAAGGTTCGGCGTTAAGATAAGCTATGTCGAGGAAAAGGAGTCGCTGGGCACAGCAGGCGCTCTGCGCTTGGCAGCTCCCAGGATAAGCGGCCCCTTCCTTGTCTGCAACGCTGATGACCTCATGGAGATAGACATTCCCCACCTGTTCAGATTCCACAAGCAGAGGAAAGGGCTTGCAACAATAGTTCTGACAAGGGTGGAGGACCCATCAAATTACGGCGTTGCAATGATGAATGCGGAAAAAATTATCGCATTTGTTGAAAAGCCGAAGAGGGAAAACGCGCCCTCGAGCCTGATAAACGCAGGGCTCTACATACTGGAGCCGGAAGTCCTGAAAATGATACCAAAGGGGTTTGCAATGCTTGAGAAGGATGTCTTTCCGAAACTTGCAAGTGAGGGCAAATTATACGGCTATCCTTATGTGGGAAAGTGGCTGGACGTTGGCACAATGGAGCGCTACGAGCAGGCATTGGACGAATGGAAAGACATTGAGTGAGAGTGCAGAATGGAAAAGGGCATATTCAAGGCATATGACATAAGGGGAATCTACCCCGATGAATTCAATGAGAGGGACGCCTCTGTGATAGCATACGAGGCGGCATTGCAGCTTTCTGCAAAGAGAATAGCCATCGGCTTTGACTCAAGGCGCGCCTCGCACTCAATAGCCCACTCAGTATCCAACGCCCTTCTCTCAATCGGAAGCGAGGTCTCGCTGCTTGGGCTTGTGAGCACCCCTGAATTCTACCACTCAGTCCTTGAAGGGAAGTATGAAATGGGAATCATGGTGACTGCCTCGCACAATCCAAAGGAATACAACGGGCTGAAAATTGTGGGCAAGAACGCAGTGCCCATAGGAGAGGACAATGGGCTCTCTGAAATAATGGAGCGCTCCCTGGACTACTACGAGCTTCGCTCCCCAAGCAAAAAAGGCATTGTCAAAAGAAGAAGCTTCAGGAATGAATTCATTGGATTTTCCCTGAACTCAGGGTATGCAGACGCATCCAAGATAAGAAAGATGAAAGTAGTCGCTGACGCTTCATCCGGCTCAATAGGCCCCGCAGCCCTTGAGTTCTTCAGGCAGCTTCCTGTGGACTTGATAACCCTTAACTTTGAGCCAAATCCTGATTTTCCCAGCCACAGCCCGAATCCGCTTGAGGAGCAGAGCAGGGAGCTCATCTCAAGAAGGGTGATTGAGGAGGGCGCCGACCTGGGCATAATATTTGACGGGGACGGCGACAGGGTTTTTTTCATAGACGAGAAAGGCAGCTCTGTAAAGGGCGACACTATAACTGCGCTGCTTGGCTCTTTGGTATGCGCGAGGGGCAAGAAGCAGAAAATATTGTATGACCTGCGCTCGAGCAAGTTCGTGCCTGACTCAGTAACAGCTGCAGGGGGGATTCCAGTCATGTGCAGGGTGGGGCACGCGTTCATAAAAAGGCAGATGAAGGATGAAAAGGCGATTTTTGCAGGCGAGCTCTCAGGGCATTACTATTATTTCATAAAGGGTTCATATTTTGAGAATTCGCTGATTGCGGCGCTGCAGCTCATGCAGGCAATCTCTGAGCAGGGCGCGCTTTCCTCGCTTGCAGCCAAGAACCCGTACTTCCAGAGCGGCGAGCTCAACTTTGATGCGGCGCAGAAGGAGCACATAATAAGCGAGATTGAAAAGATGCTCTCAAAGGAGAAAATAAGGGAAGCTGTGCATCTTGACGGGCTATCAATGGAATTCAGCTCCTGGCGCTTCAATCTAAGGCCCTCTAACACAGAGGCGCTGCTGCGCCTGAATGTCGAGGCGGACTCAAAGGAACTGCTCGCGCAGAAAATTGACATTCTCAGCAGCAGGATAAACCAGGAGTCAGAACGGCTTCTAAAAAACTAAAAAAGGGTAATTTGAAAATTGCTGCCGCCATCGGCTCGGCGCAAGTTGATTGTCTCACTGCAGCGTTTGTGTCCCCGTAAGGGACAACCCCCTCAAACTCTTAGCCCAAATTTTTCAATTGCGCCTCGCATATTGATGGCGGCAGCATAGAAATTGATTTAATCACTCAAAAAGCAAAATTTCATTTTTTATCGTTCCCCTGAAAACGCCAAATTCGGGCTTTTTAGGCGCTGAAGGGGCAAAATAAAAGCGAAAGGTTTTTAAAGAAAGGGGCATGCTTTTATGCTGGAAAAAGGATAAAAAACACGGCAATTTTCCGTCGGGAAAATTCACTTTTTCAATTGATTTCAAAACACTCAGTTTTTTCAAAATGGGAGAGATTCATGCCTGAACAAACCAAGAAAGTGCAGGAAATTCCTGAAAAGGAATCTGAGAAGCAGTCCATGAAAGAATACAAGGGAGACAGCATCCAGGTATTGGACGGACTCGAAGGCGTCAGGAAGAGGCCTGCAATGTACATAGGCAGCACCAGCGCATCAGGGCTTCACCATATTGTTTATGAGGTTGTTGACAACAGCATCGATGAGGCGCTGAGCGGGTTCTGCAACAGGATAATCATCATAATGCACTCGGACGGCTCTGTCAGCGTGCAGGACAACGGCAGGGGGATACCCACTGACATAATGCCGAAATACGGAAAGCCGGCGATGGAGCTGGTGCTCACAAAGCTCCATGCAGGCGGAAAGTTTGACAAGAAGAGCTACAAGATCTCAGGAGGGCTTCACGGCGTTGGCGTCTCGGTTGTCAATGCGCTTTCCATAAAAATGCAGGCAACTGTCATGCGCGAGGGCAAGGTTTTCTTCCAGGAATTCGGGACAGGAAAAGCAGTATCTGACATGAAGATTATCGGCACAGCCCAGCCGGAGCAGACCGGGACAATCATCAGGTTCTGGCCTGACCCGTCGATATTTGAGACAACTGAGTTCAGCTTTGAGGTGCTAAGCTCGCGCCTCAGGGAGCTTGCATTCCTCAACAAGGGCGTTGAGATTACAATAAAGGATGAGAAGAGCCAGAAGGAGCACACATTCCTCTATCAGGGCGGAATCTCCTCATTTATTGAATACATGAACCAGAACAAGAAGCCCCTGCATCCTGTGATATATTTCTCAAAGGCAGACGGCGGAATTGAGGTTGAGGCAGCAATGCAGTACACAGAGGGCTATTCCGAAAACATATTCAGCTTCGCGAACAGCATAAACACAATTGAGGGCGGAACTCACCTTACAGGATTCAAGAGCGCCCTTACCAGGGCAGTCAACAACTACATAGAGGCGTCCAAGGGCAAGAACGGGAAGAACGGAAAGAAACCCGAGGAGAGCGGGCTCTCAAGCGAGGATGTCAGGGAAGGGCTCACTGCTGTGATAAGTGTGAAGGTGCCTGAGCCGCAGTTCGAGGGGCAGACCAAAACAAAGCTCGGGAACTCGCAGGCAAAAGGAGCTGTGGAGTCGGTTGTGTTTGACAAGCTCACTGCCTATCTCCAGGAGAACCCTGCAATAGCGAAAATGATAATTGAGAAGTGCTCAAATGCAGCAGCAGCAAGGAATGCTGCAAGGCAGGCGCGCGACCTGGCAAGAAGAAAGAGCATACTTTCATCCAACTCCCTCCCGGGAAAGCTCGCGGACTGCTCTGACGATGACCCTGCCCACTGCGAGCTATACCTTGTTGAGGGCGATTCAGCAGGCGGCTCTGCAAAGCAGGGCAGGAACAGGAATTTCCAGGCAATACTCCCACTGAGAGGAAAGATACTCAATGTTGAAAAGTCGCGGCTTGACAAGATAGTCATAAACAGGGAAATAACAAACCTAATCACAGCCATTGGCTGCGGAATAGCCAACGAGTTTGACATCAGGAAGCTGCGCTACCACAAAATCATAATAATGACAGATGCAGATGTGGACGGCGCCCACATAAGGACTCTGCTTCTGACATTCTTCTTCAGGCAGATGAAGCCCCTGATTGAGCAGGGCTATGTCTACATCGCCCAGCCGCCCCTCTACAGGGTTGCGAGGGGGAAGTCAGTCAGGTACTGCTACAACGATGCAGAATTAGAGTCCTGCCTCAAGGAAATCGGGCGCGAGAACACCTCAATACAGAGATACAAGGGCCTTGGAGAGATGAATCCCGAGCAGCTCTGGGAGACCACAATGAGCCCGGCCAACAGAACTCTTTTGAAGGTCACTGTGGAGGATGCTGTGGAAGCAGATAAGATATTCACAGTGCTCATGGGCAGCGAGGTTGAGCCGAGGCGCGAGTTCATAAAAGCCCACTCAAAGGAAGTCAGCATGCTGGACATCTGATTCCAATATTAAAAGAATCAAACGAATAATCAATAATCCCAGATTTTATCAAAAACCGATAACTTTTTATTTTAATGCATTAATTGATTTTTTGTGGACAAGAAAAACAGCGTTAAGGGCGTTCTGAAGGGAATCTGGCACTTCATCTGGGAGGAGGACAGCGTCTGGAGCTGGATAGTGAACATAATCCTCGCATTTCTCATAATAAAATTCCTTTTCTACCCTGCGATAGGGCTTGCCCTGGGCACCAGCCACCCGATTGTCGCAGTCATCTCAGAGAGCATGGAGCACAAGACAACACCCGCATGCATGGAAGTTGACTCCAGCCACAATTGCATACAATATTATCCCGGAGTGTATGTGCTCTGCAACACCACATTTCGCCAGCAATACAAAGTTACTGACGAGTTGTTCTGGGAGAGCTGCGGCTCCTTCTATCTGCAGCACAACATAACGCAGGCGGAGTTTGAGAAGTTCCCCTTCAGCCGCGGCTTCAACAAGGGAGACCTGATAATATTAAGGGGCAAGAAGCCCGCTGACATAAGGGTTGGCGATATTGTGGTATACAGCGCAGGAAACTTTGAGCCCATAATCCACAGGGTTGTTGCCATAAATGCAACATTCGTGCCGGAGCAGAACAAGACAGCATATTACTTCACAACAAAGGGCGACCACAATCCCGACTCAATAATCCATGACTTGAACTTTCCCCAGGAGAATGTGCTGGGAGCCGGGCTTTTCAGGATACCCTACCTCGGCTACATCAAGATATGGTTTGTCGACTACTTGTTAACTCCAATAATTAAAAACACCAGGCTCGCAAATCAGAAATAATAAATATAAGATGCGCCTCGGATTTTCAGCAAGAGAGATATTCAAAAAAGGTGATAAAAAATGTTTTGCCCAAAATGCGGGACAATAATGATGATAAAGAAGCACGGCGCGAGAAGGGTGCTGGAATGCAAGTCCTGCGGATATATTGACAAGTCAGAAGAGCACATGATTATCAAGGAGAAGACAAAGGCAGTGAAGATAGATGTTGTCGACGCCTCGGCAGATGACAACGCCCTTCCTAAGACAGATGCGGAGTGCCCCAAGTGCAAGAACAGGGAGGCCTACTACTGGACTGTCCAGACCAGGGCCAGCGACGAGCCCGAGACAAAATTCTTCAAGTGCACAAAGTGCAAGCACATATGGCGGGATTACGACTAGGGGTGAAAACCTTGAAAAAAGATGAAATAACAATAGAAAAAATGAATGAGGAGGACCTCAGGAAATATGAGGGCAAGGAAATCCTCTTTGTTCCAAAGAAGTGCCCGAAGTGCGGCGCCCTGATGTCTGTCAGGGAGCTCGGCGTCTGGGGCTACTGGTGCAATGAGTGCGAGTTCTGGTGGGGAACATACGAGCCATATCCCATCGTAAGGGATGCAAAGAAGCATCCCGAAAAAAAGGCAGAAAAAAGAGTGAAAGTCAAAAAATAGAAAATGCCTAAGCCAGAAATTTCCGGAAAAGCCCTTTCAATAATATCTTCCCAGGATTCCTTTGAAATCCGCGCAAAGCCCGCCTCAGGCAGGGAGGAGCTTTTTTTTGACGATAAAAAAGATGTTATAGTGGCGTTCCTGAAGGAGCCGGCTGAGGATGGAAAGGCCAATTGCGAGCTGATAAAGCTCCTGAAGCGCGCCTCTGGCAGGGATTTTAAGATAATCTCAGGTGCTTCATCAAGAAGAAAGATAATAATGGCGATTAAATAAAGAAGGGTTAAATAAAGAATAAGCAAGGATTACTTTCTTTTCCCTGCCCCGTTTCTGCTATTCCTGCTCTTCCTGCTGTTCTTTGGAACCTCTTCTGTGAAGAAGTTCATGAATGTTTTTCCTATCCAGGCAAAGCCCTTTTTGATTCCATTCCAGAGCTTCAGCGCAATATTCCCTGCGGAAAGCACTATCACTGCAACAATTATTACGATTCCAGCGACTATGTACCAGAGATAATCGAGGATGAAAGCCCAAACTGAAGTAGCTGCCGATGCAACTGCACTTCCAACAGAAATCGCAGCTTCTTTAATCCATGCCCATGCTGACGACAACCAGCTGCCTGCTTTCCTGCCTGCACCGGCTATCCAGCTTGTCTGATTTGTGGCGTTTGTGGCGTTCTTTGTGATATTTGTGACATTCTTCACAATAGTTGTGGCATTTTTTGCAACACTGACATTGCTGGTGGCGTTTTTCACAACACTTGCATTCTTAGCAATGCTTGTGGCGTTCTTCGCAATGCTGACATTCATCCCTGCCTGCCTTGTTGAATTGAAAAATCCTACAATTGTCTTGTAATTGAATAGTATGAGCACTGCCAGGGCGAAGATTACAAGGAAAATCACTATCAGGTAAATCAGCCTTGAGCCGCGCTTCTCCTTTTTCTCCCTGGCTTTCAGCTTCGGCGCTTCCCTCTGCTTCCTCTCTGCCGCTTCCTCTTCCTCAACTGTGAAAAAGTCATGGACTATCCTTGCCAGCACAGAAAAGAATCCCCATCCCCTGCCTTTCTGCTTTGGCTTTTCTCTCCTGACTGCAGGCGCAGGCGCCTCTCTCTTTGGGGCAATCTCTATTGATTTCACTTCCTCATAGGAAACCCTTTCCCGCCTTATGCCCCTTGAGAGCTCGTTAATCTTTTGCTGGAGAATCCTCTTCAGCTCGTAATACCTTGATTTTATGGAGTTGGCGTTTGAATAGAATTCATCCCTTGTGACAAGGCGCCTCTGCGCTGACTTCTGCCTTGCGAGCTCGCGCTCAAGCGATTCCATCTTGGCATATAGCTCGGGTATCTTTGAGGTCTCGTCAGCCCTCCTTCCAACAGCGGCAATCGACTGCCTGATTCCCCTTATGCTGTTTGAAAGTGCCGCCCTTGTGGCATAGTCCGACTGCATCCTTTCCTCAAATGCTGTGATGCTGTCCTTCGCCTTCTTTGCCTCGGAAACGCTCCTTCTTGCGCGCAGGTCGCACTTGCCTATCTCGAACTCGAATGTGTCCCTGGTCACTGCCTGCTCCTTGAATGCCGAGAGCTCGTCATGGCTGTTCCTGACAGCAGACGCCACGTCATCAAACTCGCGCTCCACTGTCCTTATCTTTCTTGAGAGGGCTCCTGAAATCCTGCCCAGCGCCTGCTTTGTGGCAGAGTGCTTCTCGAGCAGTGCCAGCCTTGCCTCTGCCCTCCTGAGCCCCGCTATTTCTGACTTCAATTTTTCAACTGCAGATATCCTCTTCTCTGCATCTAGAAGCTTCTGCTCAACATATGAGTATTCCTCCCTGAAATTCGCCTCGTTTGTCTTTGTGGCTGCAAGCTTCTCCACATCCTTTGAGAGCCCTGCTGTCTTGTTCCTGATTACCCTCATCTCGTTTCTGAGCTCTGCACTCCTGCCGGATAAGGCATCAGATGTAACTGCCTGCTTCTCAAATTCTGAAATCGATTTCCTGATTTCCGCATCAGAATCCCTCAGCCCTGCAACTGCGCTGCCTATCTTCTGATTCACTGAGGTTATCTTTCTGGCAAGCTCTCTTCCGGAGACAGAGGACTTTCTCAGCGAGTCCAGCGATTTCCTGAGCAGTTCCTCGCTTTCTATCTCTTCCTCCTCAAGCCCGCCTATTCTCGACGATATTGCTGCTATCTTTGAGCTGAACTCACTTGCCTTTACGCTGCTGCCTTTAAGTGCAGAGAGTTTCCTTTCAAGGAGCGCGGCCCTTGCCTGCGACTCCCTGCTCGCCTTTGCGAGCTGCTCTGAGAGCGCCTTTGTCTTCTTTGAGAAAACAGGATTCTTTACTGCGCTCTTTGCAAGTGCATCTATTTTTCTCAGGAGGGATTGGGCAGACGAGTTTGCGCTCTGCTCCTGTTCCTCCAATTCCTTCTGTATTTCATATATTGAATGTGAGAGTTCATCCTTTGATGCAGCTGATGCCCTGAGCAGCCCTGCCTCCTGTTCAACTTTGGCATAGGAAGCGTCTGACTCTGACTTCAGCCGGTCTATCCTCGATGAGAGATTTTTCACTCCATTTTTGAAATCTGAATGCGAGACATTTCTCTTCCTGAGGGCTGAAACATCCTTGGCAGTCTTCTTTGCACCTGCTGAAAGCGCTGCTGCCTCTGACTTTAGGTATTCAAGCTCAGCCATTTTCTTGGAGAGCGCCTCATTCTGCTGGTCAAAGTAGTATATTTCGTCGTAGAATGAGGACTTTGTTACCATCCTCTTTTTTGATTCTGCGAGGGATTTCTCTGCAGATGCTATCCTCTTTTCAGCATTTGCAAGCTCCTGCCTTTCCGCAAGCCGGGAAATCGTTTGCGAGATTCCCTCAATCTCCTCGTTATACTGGCTTTTCGGAACAAGCCCTCTCTTTGCATCATCAATGCCCTTCCTGAGCTCTGAAAGTTTCTTCTCTATCTTCTCAAGCGATGATACCGAGCTCAGCCTGTCCATCCTTCCTGTTATTGACGCAAGCTCTCTTGAGAGCTCCTGCTTTGATGCTGCTGATTCTGAAAGCGAATCAACCCTTTTCCTTAGGATTGAGATGTCCCTTGTGCCCCAAAGCTGCTTTATTGCCGCCTCTTCTGCGGCGAGCCTTGACTCAAGCTTCTCTATAGCCTTCTCCTGCTGCTCGAGCCGCGCAACCTTGCTTTCAACAAGGGAGAGCTGGGCCTGCCTTGCCGCCTCGCCCTTTATGTTCTCAGCCATCTGGTTGAGCGCTGAAAGTTCTGACACGATGCTCTTTATCTGGGCATCGTAGCCGCCCCTGAGGTTCACTATGTCCTTTTTCACAGAATAAAAAGAATCCTTAAGGTTTTTGTCCAGGGCAGAAAGCCTAATGTTTAGATTATCGGTTAATTTGTCATTGATGTCAGTCATACACCCCACCTTCTGATTAGAAATAGCGACAATATTTAAACCTTTCTTTTTTTCACCATTAGAGAATAACAAAAAGTTATGTGAAAAAGTTATATAACAATTATATAACAAGATTCATTATGCTATTCAAAACCTTTAAATATTAAACTCTTAAATCCTGTTCTATAGGCAAGGACATTAATATTTGTTATTATTTCCCTTACCTATATCCAGAAGACTTTAACAAATTCATAGGCAAGGGAATTAATGTTCATTATTATTTGCCTTGCCTATGTCCAGAAGACTTTAACAAATTTTATGCAAATATTAAAGTCTTCTTGTATCATACGAATATTAAAGTCTTCTTGTATGCAAATGGCGGTAGTGGTGTAGCCTGGCAGCACAGAGGACTGTGGCTCCTCCAGCCCGGATTCAAATTCCGGCTACCGCCCGTTTTAATTCTGAAAGAATAATTAGCCTCTGAAGCCCCTGAAAAATCTTC
Organism: Candidatus Woesearchaeota archaeon CG07_land_8_20_14_0_80_44_23; assembly: GCA_002779235.1. Lineage (GTDB taxonomy): Archaea > Nanobdellota > Nanobdellia > Woesearchaeales > 0-14-0-80-44-23 > 0-14-0-80-44-23. The sequence continues at coordinate 22,474 of PEXD01000004.1, forward strand.
CCCTTTTCTTTACGAAGAAATCTCCTTTCTTTTTATAAGGCTCGCCTATTTTTTCTAATGATTTAGTGTCCAGCAGCAGCATGTCAGGCCCGCCTTCCTGAAGGCTCTTGGTGTAGTCAATCACCATCAGGTATTTTTTCATGATCTTTTCATCATTTTTGTCAGGCATGAGCGCATATGCCACAGGATAAACTCTGTTATATTTTTCTAATGTCCTATTTTCAAGTTCCTTTAACTTATCCATCTCAATCAACTGGATGTTATCGGGATTGCCTTTTGCAATGTCCTCTGCTACTGTATAAAGTGCAGAGAGATAATAGACCTCTTTGTCAATAAATCTTTGAAAATCATCCATATTCCTATTCTTCTGATTATACATCTTTATCAAGGTCATTACACTTCTGAGATGATTAAAATACCCTTCCTTTTGCTGTCCCTTTTCATAGTTTTCATATAGCACCTTTGTATAAAAATCAACTAGAAAGCCTATCTTGTCCTCCAAACTCTCATGGCTTTTTTGTTCTTCCTTCATAAGTTTATGCTAGCAGGGCAATTATATAAATATTGTGCTTGTCCTAAATATCAATCAAAAACAATAAAAGCAGGTTCAAATTACCATAACCTATGAAACCAAAGCTGCTTCTGCACACCTGCTGCGCGCCATGCCTGCTCTCTGCGCTCTTTCATTTGAAGGACGAATATGAGATAACTGTCTTTTATTTCAACCCAAACATCTATCCTGGGAAAGAGTATCAGAAAAGGAAATCTTATGCTGAGAAATACTGCTCTGAAAACTCAATAAGGTTTGTTGAAGGCGATTTCAATCCTGCAGAATGGCTTTCATTTGTTTCAAAAGCAGAAAATTTTGCAAAGCTGCCTGAGGGAGGGGAGAGGTGCTCTTCCTGCTTTGAGTTCCGCCTGAGGAAGGCAGCGGATTATGCAAAGGAGAACGGATTTTCCATATTCTGCACAACCCTCACATCAGGGGCGAACAAGAAGGCATCGCAGATAAATGCAATCGGCGAGAAAATAGCCGCTGAAATGAAGATAAGATTTCTCTCAAAGGATTTCAAGAAGGGCGGCGGCTATGAGTTCAGCAGGAAGGAATGCATGCGCCTTGGCATTTACAGGCAGAACTACTGCGGCTGCATGTATTCATTCAAAAAAAATTAATCAGTTCTTTTGTAGAGCAGCATCGAATCGCCGAAGCTGAAAAACCTGTATTTCTCTTCAATGGCATCTTTGTATGCAGCCATTATCCTCTCATAGCCCCCGAATGCAGCAATCATCATAATAAGCGTTGAGTTGGGCGTGTGGAAGTTTGTTATCATTGCAGAGACCGGTGATTTGAATTTATATCCCGGCTTGATGAAAATATCGGACGGGCCGCTTTTTGGGTATACTATGCCATTTTTTGACACTGTCTCGAGCGTTTTTACAACAGTTGTCCCCACAGCAAATACCCTATGCCCATCTTTTACTGCATTGTTTATTTCATCAGCAGCATCAGCTGAAACTTCATATAATTCAGCGTCCATCCTGTGGTTTGCAATATCATGAACCGGCTTGAATGTCCCTAAGCTTACATGAAGGGTTATCTCAACAAACTTTGCTCCCTTGTCCCTTATCTTCTGCATCAATTCAGGGGTGAAGTGCAGCCCTGCTGTGGGCGCTGCAATCGCCCCCTTTTTCTTTGAGTATACTGTCTGATACATCTCAGGGTCTTCAAGCTTTTTCTTGATGTAGTGCGGAAGCGGCATGATTCCGGAGTTCAAGACTTCTTCAATCGGTGCGCTGAATTTAAGGGAGCACTTCCCCTTATTTTTTTCTTCAACCTCTGCTGTGAATTTGTCAAATATTATTTTTGAGCCAACTTTGATATTTCTTCCCGAGACAAGGCATTCCCAGTTTCCGCCGGCAAGCTTTCTCACGAGAAGCACCTCTGCCCTGCCACCTGTCTCTTTCCTTCCGGCTAAGCGCGCAGGTATCACCTGCGTATTGTTGATGACAACAACATCGCCAGGGCTTATGTAGTCAATTATGTCATAGAAATGCTTGTGCTCAAACGAATCGCCCTTCACCACGAGCAGGCGCGATTGGTCCCTCGGGATGGCGTGCTCCTGGGCAATAAGCTCTTTCGGCAGCCCGTAGTCAAAATCCTCAAGAGTGAACTCTCTTTCCATCAGCCCTGCTTTTGTCCATTCTTATAAAAATCTTGTGAAAAAATTTATAAACAGCGGAAAGTTCGCCTCCTGCATGAGAACAGCAACCATTCTTTTCATAACTCATGTGCCGTACATGCTGATTGCAGTTTGCCTGCTTGCTTACATGATTGTGATGAAGAGGAAGCTTCTCGAGATTTCAGAGTTTTTAAACAGAAAAAACAAAGGGTGAAGTTTATGGAAACATATATGTCAATACTTTACACGCAGCTGCCGATTGCGCTTGCATGCATCTGGATGGCTTACGAGATGCACATGATAAGAAAATCTTTTGAGACGATAGAAAAAAAGATCATAAAAATCCGCTGAGAGCGTCCTACTCCGGACTAAAGTCCGGAGTTTGACCGGACGCTCTCTTAATCGCGGATTTTTAGGATG
>PEXD01000029.1 GCA_002779235.1 Candidatus Woesearchaeota archaeon CG07_land_8_20_14_0_80_44_23
CTTTTAGCATCCTAAAAATCCGCGATTAAGAGAGCGTCCGGTCAAACTCCGGACTTTAGTCCGGAGTAGGACGCTCTCAGCGGATTTTTATGATTAAAAAGCTGCATTGCAGAGAGCACAAGCAGGGCTGCGAACATCACAAACCCGTAATAACAGGCAGGAAGCCCAAAAACTTCTGTGCAGAGCTCGTTGAAGGGGCAGGCCTGCGAGAAAAACTTTGTTGCGCTCATCTATCCTGAAAACAGCGTGCCTGCAACAGCAAGCACAAAGAGCCATATATTGTATTGTTTCGGTTCCATGTCTTCTTTATAATATTCTCAGATTATAAATCTTGTGAAAAATTCCAAGGAAACCGGCTACTGCCTCTATTTTCTCAGAAAAAAGAGATAGCCCCGCGCGGATTCGAACAAGTATTTAGGAAATACTTGAGGCAAAAAGACAAGTGCCATATTCGCTTCGCGAAATGGCACGGTAATTCCAGAGATGTTTCTGTTCTTTGCTGTATTCCCTTGAAAAAACAATCAATAGCCCCGCGCGGATTCGAACCGCGGTCACAAGGTCCAGAGCCTTGTATGATTGGCCACTACACCACGGGGCTGTTTGCTGGTTTGCCATCTGCGGTTTTATGAAAGTTATATAAAAACCTATCTAAAACTTATAGCTTTCTCTGCCCAGAATAAAGCCCTCTAATTATATCTGTTTTTGTGATAACTCCTTTGGGCTCGCCTTTTTCCGATACGAGGATTAACGGATAATATTCTATCAGCTCAGTTAGTTTGGAAATCGGGGTGTTGGGCGGCACTATTGGCGGGCATTCCTGCATCGCATCTCTCACCCTCTTGAGCTTCTTCTTCGAGGAGAGCAGCCCAGCTTCTGTTACAAGCCCGATGCAGCTTTTCCTGCTCAGCACCGGGAGCTGCGAGATGCCGTAAGCACTCATCTTCCTCACTGCAGATTTTATCGACTCCTCAGGGCTCAGGGCTATTATCCTCCTGCTCATTATGTCAGCTGCCTTGGGAGAGCTTTTCTCCTGCATTGCCAAAAGCGCTTCTGTTATCTTTTTCACTTTTGTGAATGCAGGGTCTATCTTCCCTGACTCTATCTTGGCAATAAGCGACTGGGAGACGCCGGCTGCCTTTGAAAGCTCCTTCTGGGTTATGTCAAGGCGCTTCCTCAGCGCCCTTATCTGAGAAATGTCTATTTCCATTCTTGCCTTATGAAATGCTCATGCCATATCTATGGTTGTTCTTGAGATTATGCCTATGAAACTTTCTATTGCCTGAAGGCGCTCCACCATCCTGACTGCGCCAACACTTCTCTTCGCCTTAAGAAAATCCTCATTTTTCTCGCGCAGCATATGTTTCACATCAGAAACATTATTTGACTTCTGCTTGTCAGCAGTGAAATATGCCTTAATGACATCCTCATAGTTCTCCAGGCTCGCTGCAAGCTGATGCTTTATGAACCGGAGCTCCTCTACTGAGGCAGGCATGCTTGCGAACCTTGCAAGGTTCTTCACATTGTCGCCGAGGTTTTCAAGCGTTGTTGTGATTATGTTCTGAACAAGGATATTGAGGGGGGAAAGCTTCAGTTTCTGCGCCAGAAGGGAGTTCTCAAGCGCCTCCCTGACTATTTTTGAGGAGAGAAAAACAAGCCGGTTCATGTTCTTGTCCATGGATTCTATCGAATCAATCCCTTCAGAAATCGCATTCGCATCCTTTTTTTCTTTTGCTTCCAGCACAGTCAGGGCCTCTTTAATCATCTCCCTTGCTGTAACATCCATCTTCCTGACTATTGACTCGGCAGACATCTGCTCGACGCTCAGGCAGTCCTTGACAACAATCCTTTTTGGGCTCATCTCCATTATCTCAAATGCAATGAGCTCCTCAACCTCCTTTTTTATCGCCTCTGCCTTCTCCTTTGCGCTCTTTCCGAAGAATTCGACAGTTGAATAGCCGTTTATGTAGCAGGAAACCACCTCGCGCCTGAGAGTAGCTGGCGTTATCTCATCGAGATTAATTGAAACTGACTTCTCTTTCTTAATCTCATGCTGCTCGCCCGCCCTTATTACCAGGGCATTCTCGCTGTTCTCCTCAATCGAGATAATGCTGCCCTTTTCCACCTTGTTTTTGAGTATCCAATCGCGGGGAATAGAAACTACATATGAGGTGTTTCCCGACTTGACAATCTTTCTGTATTCCATTTTTACCAGAGATAAATATATATAATATATATTTTAAGAAAGTAAGTCAATAAAGTATATATATTTTTCTAATCATATAATAAGAATAGACATTGTAGGGGGCGGCCAGATGAAAAAGGACGAATCAGCAATAATCTGCCAGCTTCGGCAGAATGCGAGGATTTCTCTTACAAAGATGAGCAGAAGGACCAGCATTCCGATATCGACGATATATGAGAAGCTCAAGTCATACCAGGGAACCCTTGTGAAAAAATACACTGCGCTTATTGACTTCTCTGCATTCGGCTACACAACAAAGGCGAACCTCTTTCTCAAGTTTGAGAGGGAGGACAAGGAAAACGTGAGGAACTACCTGATGAAAAACCCGAATGTCAACTCGCTTTACAAAGTTACAAACGGCTATGACTACCTTGTTGAGGGAATTTTCAGGAACATAAAGGAAGTTGAGGAGTTTCTGGACAACCTTGAAATGAAGTTCAACCTGAGAGAGCGCCAGGTATATTATATAGTGGATGAATTAAGGCGAGAGGAATTCCTGTCTGATTCAGATATTGCTTCAATAATAAAAGTGCCTGCCCCCCAGATACAGCACTGCACCCGATAAATATTCTTATTGGAATATTCTTTTCAAAAAGGTTTTTATACTGATTCTCTCCTAATCTGCTATTATAATACATTAAATCAAATTAAAAGCAGGAGGTTTTTCCAATGAAAAAAATTCTTACAGCAGAGAGCGTCACAGAGGGGCATCCGGACAAGGTGTGCGACATAATTTCTGACAGCATTGTTGACAACATAATCAGCAAGGACCCCCAGGCGAGGGTTGCCTGCGAATGCTACGCCACAAGGGGGCTGGTGCTTGTTGGAGGCGAGATTACAACAAAGGCATATGTTGAGGTGCCGAATATTGTGAGGGAGACAATCAGGAAAATCGGCTACACAAGCGAAGAGTGCGGGCTCGACTCAAAGACAACAGGCGTGCTTGTTTCAATACAGCCCCAGAGCCCGGATATTTCACAGGGAGTAACTGCATCAGGAAAGCATGAGCAGGGGGCAGGAGACCAGGGCTCTATGATTGGCTTCGCCTGCAATGAGACAAAAGAGCTGATGCCGCTGCCTATCCTTCTTGCGCACAAGCTCTGCATGCGTCTGGCTGAAGCGAGAAAAAACAGGATACTTCCTTATCTCAGGCCTGACGGCAAGGCGCAGATAAGCATAGAATATGAGAATGGCAAGGCGAGAAGAATTGACAATGTGATAATTGCCGCGCAGCACTCAGAGAAGGTCTCTCTGGGGCAGCTGAGAAAGGACATAATAAAAAAGGTGATAATTCCTGTCTGTGGAAAGCTGCTTGACAAGAGGACAAAATTCATAATAAACGGCACAGGCAGGTTTGTGCTGGGCGGCCCTCAGGCAGACACCGGAATGACAGGGAGGAAGATAATAGCAGACGCCTACGGCGGAATTGTTCCCCATGGAGGAGGCGCTTTTTCTGGAAAAGACCCTTCAAAGGTTGACAGGTCTGCATCATACATGACAAGGTATGTGGCAAAGAACATAGTCGCAGCAGGGATTGCAGACAGGTTTCAGATAACGCTGGCTTATGCAATAGGGATTGCAGAGCCAACTGCAGTCACAATTGACTGCTTCGGAACAAACAGGATTCCTGAAGAGAAAATAATGGAACTTATAAGAAAGCATTTCTCATTCAGGCCAGCAGACATGATAAGGACGCTTGACCTGAAGAGGCCGATATATGCCAAGACAGCATGCTACGGGCATTTCGGAAGGGAACTTCCAGAGTTTACATGGGAGAGAAAGGACAAGGCGGAAATCCTGAGAAAAGAAGCCGGCTTGTAATTTTTTAAATTAAATTTAAGCAAAGAATCAGTAAGACGCAGATTATCCCCAAAACAAGCCCGATAATGCCTGCTTTCGGATTTTGTTTTATCTGAGCCCCGGGAATCAGTTCTTCTACTGATATATAAACCATGAAACCTGCTGCGAGTGCGAGCGACGCCCCCAGTAAATTAAGGAACATTCCTTTTAAAATATAATAGCCCAAAATAAAGCCGATTACTTCAAACAATATTGTGCTTGTTGTTATGAAGAAGGATTTTATCCTATTCCTGGTCAATCCATACAAGGGAACAATTGTTGCAATATTCTCAGGAACATCTTGTGCCGCAATTCCCAATGCAATCATAATCCCGAACCCGGGAGTCAAAGCAAATCCTGCCCCTATAGCCAGCCCTTCAGGAAGGTTATGCAAAGCTATGCCAATAACAAGCATTGTTACACTTCTTTTAACACAGGGTTTTTCTTTTTTCATTAACTGCGGATTCAGGTGCGGCAGAATCTTATCAACAATCCACATTATCCCTATTCCGAGAAAAAAAGCGATTATCACCAGATAAAAAGGAGTGATTTTCAGGCTTTCCGGTATTAACCCAAAGAAGGATATGCCCAGCATTATTGAAGCAGCAAATGCCAGGGAGCCGTATAGCACTTTTTTATTTGGCCTTTTTATCAGCCCGATTAGTGAGCCCAAAACCTGTCCAATAAAGATTAGAGATATTATCACCAGGATGCTTTTCATATTTTCATCTCTCAAAATATTTGCTGATAACGCCTCAGTTTTTAATATTTTCTTTTACATATTTTTTATTATGCAGAAAAGCGGCAAAACTCCAATCTTCAGATTGGAGATAAGCCGCTTTTAGCATCCTAAAAATCCGCGATTAAGAGAGCGTCCGGTCAAACTCCGGACTTTAGTCCGGAGTAGGACGCTCTCAGCGGATTTTTATGATTATTTACCAGACAAACGGTATTAGCCGGTATCTCACCTTCTTCATATAATCCTTATAGCCCTTAAGGCTTCTGATGAGCAGCTTCTCCTCATTGAGAATTCTGAAGATTATTAAGGGAGCGAGAGGCGCCAGAGGCAGCATTGCCCAGTATGAGCCGAGAGCCAACGGGCTGAAAGCATAGATGAGCGATGCAGCCAAATACAGGGGGTGGCGGATGATTCTGTAAGGGCCTGTCGAGATTACCTTTTGCCCTTTTTCCACTTCAATAATCCGTGAGGCATATAAATTTTCTTTTAGCACCAAAAAGAAAAAGAAATACCCTAATAGTACGATCACATCTGCAATAATAACAACTACAAAAGGCACATGCGACCATTTAAACCTGTAATCCAGCCCTGGGACGACAAATGTCGCAACAAAAAACAGCAGCGATAATTTGACAAACAATTTTTGAGGCCTCTCCCTTTCCTTCATTTTCATTCTTCGTTCCAATAGCCTTGGATCATTTTTTAAAAGATAGGTAAAAACAAAAAGCATTGGGATGAACAGAATCCCGCAATAAATCCATGCCTGCCAGTAACAGAAGGTGCCTGCTGGAAGAAAAAACAGCACTCCCAGAATAAGGATTAATAAAAAGAATCTGAAACTGACATCATTCCTTATCTTGGTATACTCTCCCTTTGAAATCTTTTTTTCCATATTTCTGCCCCTTTGAATATTAAATCTCTCTACCTTATTCACTTCTTTCTTTTGCGCCTTCTTATGATGCCTGAAACCTTCTTCAGAATCTCAAGCATCCTCGGACCCTCGACATTCATGGCGCCGTAGGCGCAGAGCTCTGCGCAGCAGAAGCATTTTATGCATTTCTTCCTGTCTATTTGAGGATATTTTTTGAAGCTTATGGCATTAACAGGGCAGTGCTTTACGCACACCATGCAGCCAGTGCATTTTTCCTTGCTGACTTCCGGCCTTGGCGATAGCAGGGCAAAAACCCACTGCCCAAACGCCATAAGCGTGTAGTTCGTCTCAGGCGCCTTTTTGTATGGAACAATCATTCCTTTCAATTTATCATCATTAATTTTTCCATCTTTCCCAAATATTTCAATATCGTCTTTTTTGGAGATTCCTCGCTTGAAAGCATAATCAATTGTCCGAATAGTTTCAGGAACAAATCCTGCAAGCCTTGAAGCAACAAAATCAAGCGCTACACCATCTCTGCTTGCGATTATGTAGCCTGTTTTCTTTGGAGTGCCTGCGCCAGGCCCAAGCCCCTCCATTCCCACAATTGCGTCCATGATGTTTAATTGCGGTTTTACGCTCTGATAGATGTCCAAAAGCAGATGCGAGAACCTATTCACATCCGGAGCTTTTTTGTGATACAAGGTTTTGGTTGCCCCAGGAATAACTCCAAAAACATTCTTCACAGCGCCGGTGTATTTTGTCAGAGTGTGGGTTTTGAGCTTTGGAAGATTGATTACCAAGTCAGCATCTTTCAATGTTTTTGCAACAAAGAATTCCTTCAGCACAAGGTTTTTTCTGTTTTTTACCTTTACTTTCGCATCTGTTTCAAAAACAATGGTTTTTGCTCTATACTTTTTAGCGACTTTTCCTATTCCTGAGACCTCAAAGCCCTTTTTTGTAGTGCCTGCACCGTCTGATTCCCCAATTGCTATCTTGCAATTATTCTCCCTGAGGATTCTGCATACAGCATTCACAACAGCAGGATGTGTTGTGACTGCAAGCTCTGGCTTTTTTGGGGATATTATATTCGGCTTTAACAGCACTGTCATGCCCTTTCTGAATCTGAAATTTATTAGAGAAAGCGCTTTCTTTACAGCGTCATAAACCTCTTTCTGGCTGTAGGAATTGCACCTTACAATGCTTACCCTGCTCTTTCCCATAAGCGCAACAGATTCCTGAGAATATAAAAAGGTTACTGAAAATGTTTTGTTTCCTTGTTAATCCAGGATTCGTAATCCTTGTTCGCTTCTGCCCCTATTTTTATGATGCAGGGAGTTTTGTAGGAGTGAATCTTCTTGATTTCGGATTTAACTTTTTCCCAATTCTCTTTTCTTGTTTTCAGCAATGAAACAATTTCCTGGGAATTCTCAATTTTTCCCTTCCACCAATAAGAACTTTTAATTGGGAAGAAGTTTGCGCAGGCAATCAATCTCTTCTTGAGCAGATGGGCTGCCATCCTCTGCGCATTCCCAAGGTTTTCATGCGTGACATAGACTATTATGAAGGCCATGATGAATAGAAGTCCGGGTTATTTATAAGATTTATTCCAGAGGAACGCCGCTCCAGAGTGTCCAGTCATTTGAGGGCGCATATGCACCAAACACGAAGTAGGGTGACTGCATCCTTGAGAAATATGAGTGCTCAACCTCTGTCCAGCTCCTGGCTGCCGAGGGCTCAACTGCTCCTATGTGGTAGAGCGGACTTCCGAAATATGCCCAGGTCTGGGTGAGCTGCCTTCCCGGCTCGCCGTAGCCCTCTGAAACCATTGAGCCGGTGTAGCCCTTTTTCTTGAGATACTCGACAGCGCTCCTGATGGGCATGATTCCCTCGCCTGCAGGCAGGTGGGTGTGTCCGCGCCCGAAGCCGTCCACTATGTGCATGTGCCCTATGATTTCCTTCTCCTGCAGCTTCTTCACCTCGTCAAGGTACCACGTCTCAAAGCGCTTGAAGCGCTCCTCCTCTGTCTCCCCTTCTTTTGGGGTGAAGTAGCGGAACCACATTCCCAGGTGCTGGGTGTCAAGGGTTGCCTTGATGTGCCTCTTCGCCTCTTCATCTGCCTCCTGCCTGCTCATGCTCCTGTAATAGGGATTGTTTATAAGCTTCGGCTTTCCTGTCTTAGGGTCTACTGCCCCTGCAGGGTCTGGAATCTGCGCCTTTGTGAGATACTCAACCATCCTCTCCCTTGCGCCCTGCACAAGCTCTATGAGCTCCTCGGGATGGCTTCCATATCCCATCTCTGGGAAAAGGTTCTCTGGGGCTATGAAAATGTCCTCCTTGACTTTTCCGGTTTCCATTCCCTTTTTGGTCCTGTCCATGGCGTATATTCCCAGTTCTGCATAGGAGTGCATGGACTTGTTCTTTGCAAACTTCCATGATGAAACAACGTTTTCCTTTGCGAGCTCTGCTTCCTTTGCATTCTGGAGCTGTCCTGTCATTGTTTCTGTAGAGGAATTGATTCTTTCGCGAAGCATCTTAAGCCTCGTGTCAATGTATTCAGTGGGCTTCTTGTATTCAGGCGGTATTATGTTATCTCCAGAGCCCAGGGGCATCTTGAGTTTCCACATGTCCTTTTCAGGAGTGTTTTTCTCAAGCTCTGCATAATGAACCCTTAACTTCTTGAGCTTTTCAAACTCCTTTAATTCCTCCTCCATTCCCTGCGAATAATATAATGCCCATCCCTTTGCGCTTCTCTCCTGCCCGTCAAGCATCGAGATGTAAAATGCCTCTTCAGGGGTTATTCTCTCTTCAGGACTGATAGCCCTTCCCCTCTGCTTCTCAAGGTCCCGGTTCCTCATCTCCGCCTCTTTTATGAAGTAGCTCCAATCTTTCTGCTCCATATTTATCTTTTCAGGATTGTTCGGGTCAAATTCAGGGACGCGATCCCTGAAGCTCACCACATTCCCCTCATAGTCGACATACTCACCCTTGCCATTTGTTTTCCACTTTGGAACTGCTATTGGAGTGTCTTTCCTTATGACGCTTATCACATGCCCGCTTCTCTTGTCAACAAGGGGATACATTGCCTTTTCCGGCTCCTCCTCATACTGCTTGAATTCATTCGCCTTGTTCCAGGACTCGCCTGCCATAGGCCTTTCATACTCTCCTGTGTGCACCACAATTGCAGAGCCGCCTGTTGTGTCTGCAGAGAAATCTACCGCCTTTTTCACTTCCTCAAGCTGCATTGCCCTGTACTCGTCGCTGAAGCCCTGCTGCTTTCCGGCATATCCTGACAGGTTGCCAACCCATGTGGGGCTGTGGATGCTTGTTATCTTCACCTCATTGATTCTTGAGAGGTCCCTTATGTCCTGGCGCATCTCCTTTCCATAGGCCTCTGCGCCTACATAGGGCTCAGCGCCCTCCTGCTGCAGCGCAAGCTCCACCTTTCCTGCTCCCCGGAATATGGCTGCCTGGAATGTATCGCGCAGTGTCCCGCCGCCAGCCCTGCCCTCTGTGATGCTCTGCCCTAATTCGCTTATTGCGACCAGGGGCTTTTCTATGTCCGGCTTCTCGCCCGGCTCTGGCTGGGAGTCATAGCCGCGGTCCATTGAGCTGTAGTAGTCCTCGCCCATTATCATCCTAATCCCTCATGTAATTCCTTATGGTGTGTATCAGGCTCCTCGTTGAATTAATCCTTTCAGCAACATCATCCTTGAGAAGCCTTGTATCAACGGCATCCACGACTGACTGCACGCGGTAAAACTCGCGGAATTCCTCCTCCTGCCAGGAGTTTGTGTCGCCCATGTTCCTTATTTCATTGTACATGTTTTCTGCTTCTTTAAAGTCAATTTTGTAAGTAACGCCCTCGGGCTTCTCATCTTGCCGCGCATCGTGAGTTTTTTTCTCAAGGCTCTCTTCCTCTTCATTTGAGAAAAGCTCTGAAACATTGACTTTTTTTTGCTCGGGAACCTTTATGTGTTTTATGGTCTCCTCATTTTTTATCGTGGAGATGCTTTCCTTCAGGAGCTCTTCCATTCCCTGCTTTTCCTTGCTGCGCTTTTTCTCAAGCTCCCCTATTTTTTTTATGCGCTCCTCTGGTGAAAGCTTCCTTATCTCATCAAGCTCGTCAGCCATTGCACTCACCACATGAGCATGCTGTGGGCTCTCTTGTAATTTTCGTAGGTTTTAGCAAGCTTGCTCTGCACATCCTTTATGGCTTCCTCTTTCTGAGTCTCCTCTTTAAACGCGTCTTCCTTGGATTTTCCTCCGCCCTTCAGGGAGCCGATGCCTCCTGTGAATGCAGAAAGTATCTCGCCAAAACCCTCAAATATTGAAAGGAATGGAGAAAGCGCTGACTCGCCCCTTATCTTCTTCTCCTTCGGCTTTTCCTCTTCCTCCATTTTTTCCCCTGCTTCCCTCAAATAATCCTTCATGCTGTCTCCAAGGGCGTCCATAGCCTCCTTGAGAGAGCTGTCAATTGAGGTGAGCACCTCAAAGGCCTCTTCCTCCCTGTATCTCCTGTATGCCTCAATCTGCTCATCTGTCCAGGCATAGCCGCGCAGGGTGCACTCGACGCGCCCCACGTGAATGGGCCCCCTCTGGTAGGCCTCAGCATGGTAATTCAGCGAGGGCGTTGTCCTGTAATTGAATGTTGCTACAACGCAGGGCCTGAAATTGCCGTAGTTCGGGTCCTTCTTCACAGCTATGAACTCCACATCAATCAGCGAGCCCTCAAATGCGCTTACAAGGCTGGCGTCATTTAAGCGGTCTGTGTCCATCATCATCTTCTTTATCTGTCCGAGATAGGGCTTGACCCACTCCATGTACATCCTTATGGCGTCATAGTGCTGGCGCATGTATCTTAAAGTGAACTTCCTCTTTGTAAAAATTTCCTTGTAGGTATTCTCCCTCCAGAGGATGTATGTCTTGAGCTTTCTCTTAAGAACTTCCTTCACCTTCTTGTTGAAGTCAGTGGCCTCTACCCTCTTGTCAACTTCATCTGATGATTTAACTGTAATGTCGAAGAAAAGGTCTGGCAGCGTTGCAAATCCCACATCCCTTGCCATCCCGTAAACAGAGGCAGGGTTCTTGCTTCCTCCCTCAACAAGGTCAATCCATATTCCCTTCAATGTAACCTCTGCAGACACATCGCCCTTGTTGGAATCCTCATATAGCTTGATTCTCTCGTCAAGTATCCTGAGCTCCCTGACCAGCTGGAAAAGTTCCTTTACCATTTTCCCTATTACGGCGAGGAACTGCGATGCCTTGTCCTGCTGGGCAGCCAGGCGCTGCTGGGCGTTCCCAAACATTGAGGACTGTTCTGATGCAGCGAAAAGGTCCTTGACTTTTATGAAATGGTGGAAGGAATGCGCCTGCTTCAGCTGCGACATTATCCAGAAATAGCTCTCTTCCATGGAAAGCTTTGAGCTCTCCCTGGCAAACCTGTGCCTGAACTTTGTGGCGGGAAAATCAGTATTCTCCTTTATTCCATTCTCCACTTCCATCTCTTCAATGTCCGCGTATTTCTCAGCATCCTTGTCAGAAAGGGTTTTTTTCTGGTCTGCATTCAGTTTTTTCCAGTCCGCAGACTTGCTCTTCTTTACAAAACCCGCCTTCAAAAGCCTCTTAGCAGCGCCTTCCATCTGAACACTCTTTTTTTTGCAATTCTTATAATACTGGTAATCCTTATTGAGACGCGTATTTAAACATTTCTCTGGCAGTTTTCCTGATTTTTCCTGCAAAAAAGGGCGACAAAGCCCTTGACATCCAGCAGGAGAGAGCCAGTCCTCACTGCAATTGTTTCAGCCAGCTGGAACCTGTTCCGCTCCTCCATGTAATTCCTGAGCATCCTGACCTTAACAAGCCCGTCTTTTTTGAGATGCCTGTCTATCTCAGAGATGAGCTCCGGGGTTATGCCAAGCTTTCCCACCCTCACATTTATCTGGAGCCCCTTGGCCTTCTCAACAAGACGCTTCCTGTCCTCATATGAGATTGAATCTTCCATAAAATCCCTTTCCCTAAAAGCAGAATTTCTGACATCTGATTATTTAAATCATTATCTAAATTATTTGACTATCCTCAATCCGCCTGAGGGAAGCTCCCTCACAACATCATCAAGTTCGCAGGAGAGCTGCCTTGCAATCTTTTTTGCCACATCTGTCTTCTTTTCAGAGCCCTGCGCCACCACAACTATTTTTTCGCAGTTTTTCCTGACTGCAGATTCGGGGCCGCACATCACAGCGCCCTCGCAGACGCCCACGGCAACCTTCATCATGGCACGCATGGAATTCCGCTTGCCGTAAATCATGAACGAGCCCTTGCCCATGTACTCGCCGGGCTTTGGGGTTACGGAAACCTGCTCAGGGCTCACATTGAAAACATCCATCTCTGAAATCCCGAGCTTCCACCCGCGGGAGAATGATGCGGTCTCATCTGCCGCTTCCTTGAGGGTTTGCTCTCCTACTCCTTTCTCCCCTGCCTTCACAATCACAAACGGGCTTCCTGCCATGTCTGTATGAAAGACAACATCGCCTTTCTCCGTGTGCTTCTTCACTATTATGTCATTTGTTGTGGCGTCGCGCCCGCCTATAACGAGAAAGCCCTCTGAACTTATGAACCATCTGAATTTTTCATACCACTTCCTCTCGCGCTTCTTCACCGCCGCCTTTTTCTCTTCGCTCGCAGCCCTCGCAACTTCATGCTCCCCAAGCCTTTTCTTGGCAGCAGCTATTGCCCGCTCTGCTCCCAGTGCCTTTTTCCTGCTTTTCTTGGCTTCCTCAAAATACAGGGATGCATTCTCCTCAATTGAGCGCCTTGTGTCTATATCAAATTCAACCATATTCATCACCTGAGGAATCCCTGCGAGAGGGTTATAAATATGAAGGCGAGCATCATCAGAATAAGCGAGTGCTTCACCCCGTACCTTATATCACCCTCTGCAAGCTTTCCGATGACAAGCCCGGCAAAGAGCCCCTGTATGAGCGCAAGCATCACAAATATGCCGTTGAGGCTTCTGAGCCACTGCGAGAAGGAAATGACAAATGTCTGGAATGATGAGAAGGAGATTACCACCTTGTTGGAAATGGTCATGCTCGGGCCAATGCTGCCGAACATGCTAATTGACCTGCTGCTCACGCTCTGCATGTAGGGTATGAGAAAATTCTGTATTACTATTATTATCCCGATGAAGACAATGAATATCACATATGACTGCATTATCTGAGAATGTATGCTTGCGCGCCTCTCTGCCCTTATCTTTTTGACTTCCATAAGCGAAGAGGTTACTGACCTGAGCACATCCTCAATGTTGCCCCCGTAGCTCTCTGCCTCTATGACAGTGGCTATGGCCTTCCGGATTATCGGGCTTCTGGTTGAGTCGGCGAAGCGCCTTATTGCCTTGTGGAACGGCACAGACCATTCTATCTGGTGGGCGAGCTTCTGCACATTTTGGGTGAGAGCCCCGTAGTCCTCCTTTGAGGCGCTTATGACAGCCATTGAAGGGGACATTCCTGAGCTCACTGCCCCTACGAAATTCCTGACAAACTCAGGGAATTTTTCCTCTATCTCCTTCTGCCTCTGGTTTTCAATGAAAAAGTCCAGGAAGAACTGCACGCCCATTATGATTGCAGCAACTGCAAGGAAGGGCACGAAAAGCGGGCTCTGCTTCAGAATCAGGAAATCAAGCAGGGCGAAAGCTATGCCAATTGCAATCCCTATTCTGTGCCTTGCTTCAAATCTTAAAACCATGCTTCTTTCCTCTTCATCTCAACTTTTTTTAAAACCTTTTTCAAATCTTCTTATATATGCCGCCTCCAAACCTCTTGTTGTGCTTCTTGAAGGTGCTGCCTCCCCGTAAGGGACATCCCCCGCTACGCACAGGTTTAGTTCTCTCGATTGAGTTTTGGCTTTATGGCGGCATTTCTTCTTTCTCAAATATTCGGCTGTGTCATCTGCAAAAATATGATGAAAAATACGTTAAGCAGAGGTATTACCAGGTAAGTGCCTATGACCATCATGCTTCCCACGCTCATGTTGCCCACATTCCCCCCAAGTATGCTTACAAGCGCCAGGGTTATTATGAAAAAGAGCGGGGCGGCAATAAGCACTCCGGTGTAAATGTCGGAATAGGTGGCTATTGTATCATTGTAGTTCTGCAGGTCCAGGCGGTAATTGTTGAGGGACTCCTCTGCCTTCTCCCTGAGCAGGCTCTTTATCTCAGCGCCTGCCTGTATTGTCGAAGTGAGGCTCTCCAGCAGCTCCTTGAGCTCGCGCGAGGGAGTTGTGGAAGCCACATTCCTGGTAGCAGTTACAGGGTCAAAGCCGAATACCTCTATGTAGTCAACTATCCTTTCAAACTCAGCAGATATCTCGCCGTACTCGTTTGAGCCTGCGATAAGCTTGAATATCATGAGAGGAGGGGTTCCCGAAGAGGAAATTGCAGCCATGTGGTTAAGGGCAAAGGGAAAGTTGGCCTTTATGCTCTTCTGCCTCTTCTGGATTTCCATTTTTGGATACTGATAAAATCCGTAGGCGCACACTGAAAGGGCAAGCAATCCTATGCCCAGCGATTTCAGAACTGCCAGCAGAAGCACGTTTCCGAGGATGAGGAATACTGGAAGGGAGAAGATTGATAAGAGAAAAAATGATGCCAGAGAAAAAAGCACCATAAGATTAACATAGGTATTAGACAATATTCTTATGTTCGCAGACCTGAGATTGTTGTAGAGGGACTTAAAAAAATTTGGGAACTTGTCCAGCAGAAGCCCGCCTATCCTTCTGACTGTGATATTTGCAAATGCGGCAAAATTAGAGGGGCTGTATGCAGGGTATGCCCTCTCGCGCTCTATTATTTTCCTAAGCCGCTCTGACTCCCTGAACAGGTTGGTCCTCCTCAACTCGCTTGGCCTGTTCTCCCTTATCAGCTCCACAGAGATTGGAATCTCATCCTCATCTGAGATGAATTCCCTTTCCTTCTTCATCCTGTTCTCAATGCTCGCAAAAAGCCGCACTTTAAAGAAGCCGCTGAATATTGGGCGGGCTTGGGCTTGGGCTTCAGGCGCCTTATTTTTTTCAGCCCTCCTGCCCCTGAGCCGCACAGGCATTATCTTTATCCTCTTGATTTCGTTCCCGCTACTGAACTCGAACTTCTTCTCCTTTTCTTTCTCGCCGCTGAACAGGGAAGCGAATGAAGCGGCCACCAAGGCAAAGGGCGCCCTTATGATGTTGAAGGCCTTTATGAGAACAGCATTTACTGAGAGAGGCTTAGAGAGGCTGGAGAGCTTAGCCTCTGGCTTTTTCCCTGCCTTTGCCCCGGGCTTTTCAGAGGGTTTGGCCTCTTTCTCAATGCCTGCCTGCGGTTTTTTCACTTCTCCCACGGCACTTTCAGCAATTGCCCTAACTGGCACTGGCACTGGCACTGGCTCCGGCTGCTTCTCTTCCCTCTCCGGCGCCTCCTCAGGCCTGGGCATTCTCCTCAAAATCTCGCCCATCAGCTCAGGCGCTATGTTTTGGTAAAGCGAATAAAAGAACCTGCTGTTCAGGTTCTCAAGCTCCAGGCCAAGAGCGGCAATCTGCTGCTGGTATCCCGAGATTACCTCTGCCTCGCTCTTCCCTCCGAGAAGAAACAGCGCCTTCTCCCTGAACTGGAAATATTTGTATCTCTTCGCCTGGTAGTCCTGCTCGAGCTTCCTGAGCTGCTCCAGAGTTTTCTCCTTGAGCTCCTTGTAGCTCTTAATCTCATAAAGGATGTTGAGAATGTCAGACAATAACTTCTCTTCATAATCTATTGAAGAAACCGCATTCTCCTTTCCCTCTTCCAAGCTGATGAATGCGCCGGGCATCTCAAAATTCTCCTAAATTCTCTCCTTTTTCAGGAAGCGGGAAAGAGAGCTTTTCAGTTCAAGGCTCTCCTCAAGTGCTTCTTTTCTTATGAGGAGAGCCTTTTTTATCCTGAGGGGCAAAACCTCTAAACTTGTGAGGCCGGCCCTTGCGATGTCCGAGTAGACCTTCAGCAGGGCCTGCATGCGGAGGATGCTTCCCTCGACCTCTTTCAGCTCTTCCCAGTTATCCTTTCTTATCATCCTATCTCACTCTGAGGTTCCTTAGCACTTCTTTCGGATTCCTGTAATAGTTGTTTATTATGCTGTTGAACTCCTTGAGCCCCAGTATTTCTGATTCTGAAATCTTCTTCAGCAGGGCTGTGCGCTGCTCGAGCTCCCTGTACAAGGCGTCAATGGGTATCCCTGTCTTCTTGCTCATCTTCTCAAATGTGAAGGAGTTCTTCTGGAACCTGAAGACATCACTGGCAGCGTCCCAGAACAGCAGCTCATTTGCATCCACAAAGCCTGCCTGCTCCTTCACGCTCTTTATCTCCTTTATTGCAACAAGGCGCCTGATGTTCTTGTCCGGCTCCTTTATGTGCGTAACTATGCAGACAGCGTCCATGGACTCTATCAGCGTTGCCGGAAGGCTTATAGGCGGGGTCTGCAGCCTCTTCACCAGCCCCTCAATCGAGTTTGCGTGGAATGTGCTGTATGACGGGTGTCCAGATGCCATTCCCTGAAAAAGCACATAGGCCTCTGCGCCCCTCACCTCCCCGACAATCACATAGTCAGGGTTCTGCCTGAAGGTCTCGCTGAGGAGCTCGAACATTGTTATCTCGCCGTATTTCTCCTGCCCGGCGCCCCTCATTCCAATCCTTGACACAGCAGGTATCCAGTTGGAGTGCATAAGGTTAAGCTCCCTCGTGTCCTCTATGGAGCATATCCTTGCCTCGCCAGGTATGAAATCCATTATTGAGTTGAGGAATGTGGTTTTTCCGGATGCTGTTTCCCCTATCACCATGATGTTAAACTTGTGCTGGATGAGCATTGAGAGGAATGCAAATGCCTCGGGCGGCGCAGTGTGGTTCTTTATCAGGTCTATCGGGGTAAGGGGAGTTCTTGTGAATTTCCTTATTGTAAAGGTCGGACCCCTTGATGTGATGTCCTTGGCATATGTGGCGTTAACTCTCGAGCCGTCGGGAAGCGCGCCGTCGAGAAGGGGCCTTGAGTATGACACATACCTGTCGCACTTCTGCGCCATCTTCTCCACAAAGTTCATCAGCTCAGCATTGCTTTTGAACACAACGTTTGTCCTCATGTTCTCATATTTTCGGTGGACAATATACACAGGATAGCCTATGCCGTTGCACTCGACGTCCTCAATGTAATAGTCGTTCAGCAGGGGCTCTACCTGGTTCAGCCCTATGGAGTTCCTGTAGACATAATACATTATCCTCATGTAGCTCTTCTCTGAAATCTTCGCGCCCAGCTCAGAGAGTATTGACTGGACATTCTTTTCAAGATACTCTATCAAATTGTTGGACGCCCTGACTTTGGAGAGGCTTATGTCCAGCACCTCCTCCAGCCCTGCCATTATAAGCCTGAAGAGCTCCTTTTCAATCGCGTCGAGCGGATACTCCTCAACCTCATACAACAGCTCCTTGGCCTTGTCATCCCAGTATATGTGCGCAAAAGCATATGGCGGGATGAGAGGGTATCTCACATCTATTTTCTCAATATCTTTGAATTCAGGGAGGGGAATTATCCTGGGAGCGAGGTCTATGGTAAACTTTATTGCCTCTTTTTCACCTTCTGAAGAATCGCCTTTCCCTTCTGCCATCTTATCTCACTTTACCTTTACACTTATCAGCTTGACTGTCAAGAAGTCAGAGGTGCTGTCCAGTCCGAGCTCAATTGCATAGTCATAGTTTGTCGAGTCCACATAAACAATTATTGAAGAAGAGGCAAGGTTTGTGCCGCTCCTGACAAGAGATGTGCTGCCCAAGCCGTAGCCTGAGGAGGAATCATTTCCTATCATGAAGCTGAATGTTCCCGAAGCAGCATTGTTGTTCTCCTTAAGGATTATGGAATTTATCAAACTTGAGGTGTTCACATCGGGCGAGCAGTTCTGGAACTGCTTGCTTACATTCCCGAAGACAGTGATATTCACCCTGAGCTTTGAGTTTTCAAGGATGTAATAGCATCCTTGCTCTGATTCTGTTGCAGAAAGTGACTCATTGGTGGTTGAGCTGATTACTGCAATATTTCCGAGGTCCACTTTTGTCCTCGGCTCCATGAGCTTTGAGTCGGTTTCAATCCGCCACCTGAGGGATTCATTGTCAATATAGACATTTCCAGTGCTTATCTCCAGGGGAACCACCCTCTGGGAGCCGGGCCCGCCCTCTGCGACGTCTATTATATACTGGTCAAGCACCTGCATTGCATCCTTTGTCTTTGAAAATGCGGTCCTGTCCCTGAGCCCGTTTACAATTGGGTTTCCCGCCTCAAGTATTATTATCACGGCGACTACAGTTATGAGTATGTAAAGAATTGCAGAAACCCATATCTGCGCCCTCCTTTTTTTCCATGCCCTGTAAATTTTCATTTTGCTGGATTAAGCGAGACCTCCTGCACGTTCTGGCTGCAGCCCTCTGGGAAAACGAAAAAGCTGCTGTTTGCAATGAATCCCTCAATCACAATATCCCTTTTCTGCCGTGTGTAAAAAACGCTTGTGTTGATTCTCCTCTGCCGCTCCCTGATTGTGTCTGAAAAAATGCTTATGTAACTTATCGCAGAGGTTCCGGTGTTTTCAACTGAAAACTCAAGTTTTCTCCCAGTGTAGGAAATGCTTTCCTCCTTAACATCTATTGACATTCTCATGCAGGCCGAAACCGAGTACTGCCCGAACATGCTTTCCTTGGCGCTGTTGAAGATGGATGAGGTCATGCCGATTATGTAAAAAATCAGTATCGCACTTGCGCCTATCAGCATTACTGTGAGCAGGATGCTCTTTTGCTTGGCCATTTTCCGCTTAGCAGGTTTCCAGCTCTAATGCATCTTTTGCCAGGTTCTGATTCGGGCAGGGAGTGTTAACATCATTTATCTTTATCATCGGGGTTATTATCACCTGCTCAAAAGTCTCGTTTCGCGTTTCGTTATTGGAGATGGAAGTATTCCATTGCCACGAGCTTCTTGCCACTCTTCCCCTTTTCAGCGCGCTTTCCAATATTGAAGCATTTTCATAGATTTCATAGACACTTTCGTTTGTTATAGTTATAACCTGCAGCTCTATATCATCAATGTCCCTGTTCCCGTTGTTTCTTACTATGAAGTCAATCCTGTGCTCAGATTCATTGTAGCATATCTGGGGATTTCCGCCTATCTGGACTGCAGTAAGCGAGACATCCAAAGTGCACCCAACACTTGTGGCTGAGGTAGTTTCTGCATAATTTATAGTTTCAGTTGTGAAGCTCTTGCCCCAGTTCATCACAACAGCGCCGAGGGCAACTGCAAACGCTATCAAAAGGACTGTGGCAATAAGCGGCGAAACGCCCCTCTTCCCCTTTACCATTAAAAATTTTCTCATCTACTTTTCACCTCTTTCCATCTTCTTCAAGTTCTCATAAATATTGTCCAAGCTCTTCTCCTCATTTCTCATGTTGTACAAATAGGGAACAGTCCCTATCAGCAGGGTGCAAAGCCCCATGGTTATCAGGATGTTCAGGAAATTATGGTTTATGTAGCCGTTTACGAAGCCGACTATCGCAAGGAAAGTAAAAGAAAAATACAGGAGAACACCCTTGTTCAGGAGGTTTATTGATTTCTCCCTGTTGAGCCGCGACTTCTCAAGCTGGACATCTATTATCTTTTCCTCTATGAAAGACCGCTCCTGCTGGCTTTTTGCCTTCAAGATTTCCACCTCTTTTTTTGTTTTTATTGCTTTCTTCCTTTTTATTACTTTTGGTTTATAAATAATTCAGCAATACCTCACTCCTGAATACTCTGCCTCCTTTTCTGAGCAGACAATCCATCTCCCTTTCTTGTTCATCGCAGGAACTGCCTTTATTGTGGAGATTGTTCCCTGCTTGAGCACGCGAAAGGCGCTTTGCCCTCCTGTCGGGACTGAGAGAACCTGCTCCCTTGATTCGGCACCGCCGAAGATGTCAAAAAGATTGAATATCACCTTGTCCACATTTGTGTCCTTTGTATTGGCTATGGTAATGTCCACGCTGCTGTTCCTCTGGCATGCATCCACAATATTTATCGCCACAGAATCGCATTCCTGCCTGTATGCCCTGTCCTCAACATTCTGCGCAGATTCCCTGGCGTAGGATGCGCTCCATGCGTAGATGAATGCGCCAAGGCCTATCATGAACACTGTTATCATGACCCATGAAATCCAGACAGAGTCCCCTTTCCTTCCAATTTCATTTTTCATTATAATCACATAATCATTGCCTTCTGAACGTGATGTCCCTGTTCCCGCCGTTCTCTGAAACGCAAAACACCGAGATGCCCGGGCTGTTTTCAGGAAGCATCTCATAGCTCTCATTTGCAAAATAGAGCTCCAGGGATTTTATCCCCTCCATTGAAGTATTGTAATCCTCGCTCAGGTTGAGGAGCGACGCAGATTCATTTCCATAAACTATTGCCTCCCAGCTGCTCTCCTCGGGAAATGAGGCCTTCACGTATAAAGCGCCATTCCATGACAGCGCATACATCAGCCCGAAGCCCCTGTCAAGCGTGGCGCTGTAATTCAGGAAATCCTCAGTGAAGTTTGAGAGGAGCGCTGGCGCTTCTTTTGAGGAAGCCAGCGAATAGTCAATAACTTTCGGGTATTCCCTTATGAATTCCGAGCAGGGAAGGCTTTTCCCGGTTTTTCCTGCCTGCGAGATGCTGTTCCTGTTTGAGTAAACGCTGTATATCAGCACGCAGAGCACAAGGGCTGCGAATATGTAAATCTGAGCCCTCCTGCCTGCCAGCATTTTTTTCCTCCCAAACTCCTGCCTAATCAGTGCTTATTGTTACATTCACCCTGCCATCAGGCGTGAGTCCGTTGTTCCTTATCACCAGCGTATGGGCGCCAGGCCCTATGCTTCTGTCAGAGCTTACTGCAATGTCCTTATATTTCAGCTCTGTGTTGATTATGTACTTGTCTGTGCTGACCCTGTAGCCGAATGACGAAGAGGGCAGCCCTATGAACTTCTGGCTCTTGAGATAATTTTCCCTTGAGCCGGGATTCTCGCCCTGCCTTGTCACAAATATGTATGCATTCCCTGAGCTCTCTGCAACAACCTGCAGCTGCGCAGACGAGCCGGATGCAGACACATCCCTGCTGTCAGACGCAATGCCCACAATATGGCTGCTCTCGTCTGAATATGCCATCTTGTCATTTGTGACAGTCCCTGAGAGCGAGCTGTCATATGTTATTATCATGTTGAGGTTCTCCACTGGCATTTCAGCAGCGCTGCTCTGGGCAGAGTCCACCCTGAACACAACACTGTATGTGCCCTCAACTGCAGGCGCAAGGAATGTTATTGTGTAGTTTCCTCCATTATCCTTTACCACAAAGTCATCTATTATTGTTCCGTTTATCAGCACAGAGAACCTCTCCTTTGGAATCTCGCCCATTATGTCTCCTGCGCTTTTTGCCTCTATCACAAAGCTCACCGGCAGGTTCGCATAGAATACACTTTCTGAAGAGAGCACATTCACACCAGTTGCCACAAGAGTGGAATCCACGCTGAATGATATGGATGCTGAGGCCTGGTTCCCTACAAGGTCCCTGCAGATTATGTTAAAGGAAGGGCTCTGGCCGTTGAGCACAGTAACTTTTGCCTCGTGGTGCGTTGAGTCAGTGTAGGCAAAAATCACGCCTTCATAATAGCAGGTGGCAATCTCATCTGTATCAATTGTGAGTATGGGCTGGTTGCTGACAACTGTCTCGAGAACATTGGGCTTCTTGAAAAGGATGATTGGCGCCTGGTTGTCATAGGTGCCTCCTGCCAGGTCTGAATCGAGCCCGATGTTCCCTGCACTGTCCTTCGCCTTCACGCTCGCATGATAAGTAATCCCATTTATTGCAGATGCATCATAATGAGTAACATTGCCTATCCACAAATTGTCGGCGAGATACTCCCCTGTATCTGCCCTTGTTATCGTTATGTAATAGCCAGCAACCCCGCTGGAATAGTCAGTTGAGGGCTCCCAATTGAAGGTTATTGTGCTGCTGTTTGTGCTCTGGTTTGGAGAGAGCATGAATGGAATTGTGGGCGGGGTTATATCTGACTTTATCTCATAATGCGATGCAGGGCCCCAGTTTCCTGCAGCATCCCTTGCCCTTACATGGAAGTAATGCACCCCGTCAACAAGAGAGCTGTAAAGCTTGTATGTTTCGTTGGCAAGCGCTCCCAAGTCGCCCTCAGGCACGATATCAGGGGTTGTGTTGCTGTTTTCGTCAAGCACATAGCTGTAGGCATAAACTCCGCTTGAAATCCCTGCTGAAACCGGGTCTGTTGCATTCCAGCTGAAATATGGGGATGAGGAGTTGGTCCAGACCCCCTCTGCAAAGCTGCTGTAAAGAGAGCTGATTTCCGGCGGAGTAAGGTCAACTATTATGCCGTCTGAGCACACCTCGCTGCTGTTTATGAAATATGCATTCTGGGCAATCACGCAGAACTTGTATGTATGCCCCTCTTCAAGGCTCAGGTTTGTGACAGTTGCTTCGGTGCTGTCAAGGGCGTCCTGCCAGCCGCAGCTGCCATCTATTGGAACGCAGCTGCCTGAGCTGTTTATCCTGTAAAGATAAAACACCTTTGATTCGCGGTCAAAGGCGCTCCATCTTGCATGCAGCGTAGTGGCGCTGTCAGTATAATCGCCGTCATCAGTAACAATAAGGTTTGTCGGAGGAGTCAGGTCATAAGCGCCTTCCTGCAATGTGATTATGTCAAGGTCGCTCTGATTGTTTCCGGCATTATCCATAACCTCATAATTCACTGTCTTTGTTCCATTTCCTGCTGAGAGCACCCATGCCTTCGTGGAGCTGCAGGGCTCCCAATCAGTCCAGTTCAGGTCCTCGTTGGCATACCTGCACTGCTTCACTCCATTCGCATCGCTGTACTGCAGGTTCAGAACCACATGCCTTGTTATTGTGGTTGAATCCCCGCCGTTTATAGTAATAACAGCATTCGGCTTTGTGTTGTCCAGAATAACACTTGTGTTGGTATAGAATACATTCCCTACGAGGTCTACAATCCTTGCAGAGAGCAGCTTTGCGCTGTCGCCATCCATATTCACAGTGATATTTGCAGTGTATATCGCATCGTCCTTGGACTCATCAGGCAAAATGCCGTCATCCTTGAGCACAACATTACCTCCATCATAGTTAATCGGGCTTGTGTTCACAGAGACATAGAATCCAGTGTCCACTCCCCTGTAAAGCAGAGTAATTGTAGTGCTGTTGCTGAATAGCGAGGGCAAGGCTGAAAGAGTGCCTACAGGCCTCGGAAGCACTCCCGAGCAAATGCTTGAGAGATTCTTCGGAGCATAATATGTGTAGCTTCCGTAGGATACAGCCCCTGATGCAAGGATGTTTTCATTCACTCCTGCATTGTAGAATGCGAATCCTCCGCAGGGCATGCTGCTGTTTGCTATTGTCGAGTAATCTGCCACAGAATTTTCAATTGATGAGCCCTCAATGTGGCTTCCCTTTGAATAAGTGCCATTCAGCGTGCTTCCAATGCTCTCTGAGCTGATTAGAACTGAGCCGATTACCACAGAATTCACTATCCTGCACTTCTTGTCATAATTGGGGTCGTTTTTCAGCATTGAATTTATTATCACAGAATTCCTTACATAACATCCGTCAACTGTTGAGTTCTCAATGTTTGAATACCTTATGTCTGACTCGTTGATTATCTGCGAATCTGAAACATTGGTGTTGTTGACATAAGAGTTGCTCACTATGTAGACAACAGGGCTCTCCTTCACATTTTCATAATTTCCAGCAGTGTCTGTGCTGTAATACCTGACTGCATTCTTGCAGACCGAGTTGAACGGGCACGAGACATTTATCATCGCAGGATTGGAATACGCTTCTGTCGAAGGCGAGCACTGGCTCTCGTTGTCAGGACTGTATGTGCAGTAAAATGTGCTGTTGCAGCCAGATGCAGAGTCAGAGCAGTTCAGAGTTATGTTTGAGTAATAAGTTGCATAATATGTATCTAGGTAAACTATCCAGTTGTCCCATGGAGGAACTGCAACATTGTCAGTTGTGATTGGAGGAGTGAAGTCAATGTCCCATGCTCCTGTCATCTCAGCAACATTTCCCTGATGCGCAGATTCATTTGCATAAACCTTGACCCTGCACTTGTCAATTCCCTCTGCAGTGCAGTCCATCCCTGATTCAAACGGCTGGACTGAATTGCACGGCATGGAATTCCAGCTTTCATAGCTTGTTCCATTTTCATTGCTCAAAGCATAATAGCATGAGTCAGCCAGGCACCCGTTTGCAGCAACAGATGATGTAATGTTCATTACTGAGCCATTCTTGTACCAACCATAAGTTGAGCTTGTGGCATCTATTGAAATTGTTGGCGCCTTGTTGTCAACAGAGATGCTGAGGTTGCCGCTTCCTGTGCTTGAAGCAATGGTTGTGGCGTTTATCCTTATGATGCAACTGCCAAAGTCGTTGTTTCTGCAGAGGGAGCTGTTGAAGTTTACGCTGTTGTCGCCCTCCAAGCATGTTCCGCTGCTGAATCCGGTTGAATTCCAGGAATCTCCATCCAGAGACCACTCATATGTGCAGGAGGAGAGCCCTGAGCCAACATTGGATATTGAGTAATCCACTGCAAACTCTTCATAAGAGCATCCCGGGTCAACAATTATTATTTGAGGAGCAGTAATTTCAATGCTGAAATCTCTTGAAACAGCACTGCCTGAATTTCCGGCATTATCTGTTGCATAAACATCTACCTCACAGGCATTGATTCCTTGGTCCCGGCAGTTCATCCCTGAACCAACAGTAATTGTAATATTGGAATTGCATGCATGCTCAGTGTAAGGCAGGGTCTCTGTTCCGTTGCTCACAACTTTGTAATAGCACTTGTTGAGCCCTGAGCCGCCAGGGTCTGAATTGGCCATTGAAACATTGAAGTCAGAGGAGAACCAGCTTCCTGCATCAGGGCTTGTTATCGAAGAAGTAGGAGGAGCCTGGTCAACCAGTATCTCAGCGGGCGAGGAGAGGTTGCTGTTGTTTACTTTATCTGCAACATAGCCGCAGAACCATAAATGTGAGGATATTACCACAGGCGAGGAATATTGAGTATATTCTGAGATTGAGAATTCTGGGCAGTAGGCGCCTGTTCCATTTAGGTAATAATATCTCATGGAAGAATCGCAGCCGCTTCCAGAGTCAGAGCAGGAAAGATTTATTGATGCGCTTGCAGACTGCCAGGCAGGAGGCGCTCCTGAAATGTTTACCAATGGATTTGAGTTGTCAAGGGTTACTATAAATGAGCAGTTTTCTGAGTTGCTCAGATTGTCATAAACATATATTGTTGCCTGCTGCGAGTATGAGGCAGCAGAATCCCAGGAATATTGCCATTCATAGGGGCTGCTTGAAACTGCTCCGCCTGCGCTTGTTGTGTCAGGGAATGTTGCATTTTTTATCCCACTGCCGCTGTCCAGCACATCTGCTGTAACATTATAACTCCCAGATGACCTGTTATTATAATATACAATATTCCCTGAAGAATATGCAAATGATGAGCTCTCATTTATCGCGCTGACAGTGCAGCTCGGACCGCTTGTATGAATAGTGAGCTTTATGCAGCTGCTCCACTGCCCCCAGTTCCCAAGGGAATCTCTCGCCTTGACCTTCCACCAGTAATCATTTTCAGGCATTGTTGTTGCAGTGTAATTTGCTGAGGATGTGATTGAGGACTGGACAATATTGCTGCATGCAGAATTGCTGTAAATGGTTATGTTGTAATCTGCAATACTTCCGCATCCAACATCAGATGGGGCTGTCCAGGAGAAAGCTGGAGTGTCATCACTTGTCATTGTATTGTTGGCTGGCAACAGGTTAGATGGAGCGTTAGGACCTGCAAGGTCGGTAAGATAGTTGCCAGAACTTGCAACAGATTCTATATTGCCCAGATTGTCTGTTGAGTATGCGCACACCTTTTGCGAGCAGTAGTTTCCTGCTGTGCAGTTTATGCTGAATTGTGATGAGTATGTGCTCATTCCTGTTGTGTTGCAGGTTGTTGATGAGTCCACTGTTTTGTAGTATGTTGTGTTGCATCCTGAGCCGGTGCTGTCTGAGCAGGAAAGGTTTATGTCCGGCTGTGTCTGCGAGCAGGACTGGCTGCTGGGTATGAAGGATGTTGTTGGTGCAGTTGCGTCTATGTTTATCTCTGTGCATGCGCTCCAGTTTCCAAAGTTTCCAAGGGCATCAGAGGCCTTTACCTTCCAATAATAATTTCCGTCTGAAAGCGCAGAGGGAGTATAACTTGTCAATGAAGTTGAATTGCTCTGCACAACAAGGGTGCATGCAGCATCAGAGTAAATAGTAAAATTGTAATTTGCAACTGCAGAGCATCCGTTGTCAGATGGCGCACTCCAGGAGAATGTGGGAGTGCTGTCCTTTGTCCAAGTGGCATTTGCAGGGCTTAAGCTTCCCGGAATATTTGGTCCTGCAAGGTCTATGTAGTAGATGCTTGATGTGACAACGCTTTCCGAATTTCCAGCTAGATCAGTTGAGTAGGTGCAGATTTTTTTTGTGCAGTAAGTTCCTGCTGTGCATGTCACGCTAAATGCTCCAGAATATGTGCTCATTCCGGTTGAGTCGCAGGTTGTTGCTGAGCCCACTGTTTTGTAGTATGTCGTGTTACATCCTGAGCCCGAACTGTCTGAGCATGAGAGAGTGACTGAGGGCTGGTTTGCTGAGCAGGACTGCCCGTTCGGATTTGGTGTTGTTGAGGGCGCTGTCCAGTCAATAGTTATGCTTCTTGTCTGCGATACGCCCCAATTGTTCGCAGAGTCGTTTCCATAGACCTTGTAAGTATATACTCCCTGCGATAACAAAGTTTTGTTCTTATACCAATTTGTCCCTGAGCCGGACATGCTCTCATTTGAGCCGTTCCATTCAAGAATTGCAGAAGTCAATGTTTTGTCTGCGGTAATGTTTATGTAAGTCCAGTT
>PEXD01000074.1 GCA_002779235.1 Candidatus Woesearchaeota archaeon CG07_land_8_20_14_0_80_44_23
GATTTCAGCATATGTGTCCAATGAGATGATTGACTGCGTTAATTTCAGGCAGTTCAGGCAGCAGGGCTACGCAGTAAGCTCTGGCTTTCCCATTGCAAGAGCCACGATAGCGGAAAACAACGTGGTTGTGGAGCTGAACTATCCAATTGAAATGAGCAGGGGAACAGAAAAAATCAGGATTGAAAACTTCAAGACAACTGTGAATGTGCGGCTGAAGGATGTTTACAACCGCACAGAAGAGATAATCAATGCAGTCGGGATTAGCGATGCTGAGGGTGACACTGCGCTAATTGGAGAAGTTGGCCAAAAACTTTACAACGAGCCGAAGTTCTCGCTGAACTTCCTATTTTACATTCCCGAGACAACAGTCAGAACCTCAACTGATTTCCCCTTTTACATCAATCCAGACACTCAGCTCAGGAATGTGCCAGTGACATACTCATTCATGCCAGACCACCTCAGCACCTTGTGGGTGGTAAAGGACATACAGGCGAAGCCGGAATACTGGTTCGTGTTCGCGACAAAGCACAGGCAGGTGATTGATTAGTGAAAGAGATAAAACATTCCTTGCTCATCTTACTAATTTGCACAGTTCTAATTACATTTTCCACAACATTAGTGTTAAGTGCGGATTATTGCAAAAAATTTAGTGGAGGCTCCGTATATACCAGTCCAGACTCTAATGCCATATATCCATTAAGATTCATAGAAGGTATATGCAGCTCTTCACTTAACAACCAACTGTCAGATGTCTGCTCTGATGAAGGCACGCATGTTGTGGAATCTGTTTGCAACAAAACTACCTTAAAGTGCCAGCAGTATGAGGCTTCAACAGGGCTTTATATTACAGAATCAGTAAAGCTAAATGGGGCAGATGCGCAGGGGTTAAGCTGCAACTATGCTTATCCGAATGGAAAAAAAGTGATAGGCAAATGTGAAATGATTGATATTGAGGGAGGTCTTAAAGCAGGAAGATGCTGCGGTTTAGAAAATTCTTACTGTGATGAAACACAGGGCATAGGATGCTGCTCAGGGCTGAACTTGAACTGCATTGCGAATAAATGCATTGCAGAAAATCCTGATGGCGTTACATTCACAAGCATACCTGCACCCATAGTTATAAACGGGCTTGAAGGAACTGCTAACATAACTGTTGTTATAGGAAATACCCTCGGAAAGACGCTAAATGGTAAGAGCGGAGAATTTCATTGCCAAAAAGATGATTCTACTCCCATACCTTTTACTATTAAACTAATAAACCATTATTATGCAGTTTTTGACAACGGCAAGACAATAAGGCACGAGTGCACTTATTCCAGTTCTGACATACCGCTGGACAAAGACGAGGTTACTGCGTCAGTGATGATTGATGGGAAGGAATATACCAGCGCAATTAAAGTAATAAAAAACACCGGGCTTGAGTTTACAGTTCCTCAAACTGTTCAGCTGGGAGTTCCTTTTGATGCGGTAATGAAATCTTCAATAATAGATGAGGATTTATATTTTGGATTTGAACCAGTTAAGGCAGAAGACGGCTCAGATGTTAGTGGGCTGCAAATCACCCCTCCTGTAAACGGTCCAGTTAACAAAAATGGCAACACTTTCACATTCACAATAAGCAACACTGAGTCAGTAGCAACGCCTTTGGAGATTAATCTCTCGGCAAAAAACACAAACTATAACCTGCAGGTGTTCAGCAATAAATTCACCCTTAAGTCCTGCCTGAAAAACGCAACAACAACCTGCAGTAAAGATGATGACTGCTGCCTGTTCTACTCTGAAACTGGGGCTGACGGATTCAATTACTGCTACGTCAGGCCAACCTGCATCTCAGGAACCTGCGTGTTTGAAACTTACAACATGTCAATGTTCCCTTCGGATTATACCTGCAAAGCAAATGGACCCTGCAAAGTTGGTGCAACAGAGGACTGCCACAACGGGATTGATGATAACTGTAACGGCTTTGTGGACTGCCAGGACCCCGCCTGCAAGATGGCAGAGACCCCTAAAGAGCCAGCATGGTGGCCTGCCACTGCCAGCAGGGAAAACGGCGGGCTTACAGATTTGCAGGATTTCTTCCTGGGAACAGATGACTGCAGGCGCTCATTCAACGATGCAATGCCAGGATGCTCGCTTGTTGAGTGCGGCTTGTGCGTAAATGGGAAAAAATGCGACTGCAACATGCTGGGATATCAGAGCGGCGACCAGTTCAACTGGTGGAATGCAGTTGTAACTAAAAACTGCACTTTGGTTGAGGATGATTACTGCAAAACTTTGAATGAGAATTCTCAATGCACAAATAAAGAAGGGCTCTGCATAAACAGGAGCGTGCTGAAAGGAGGAGAGTGCACTGCTGAGCAGGGATTAAAGGATTTAGGAATAACCTGCAATGTGAATGGGAAGCCGGACTGCGGAATGGCGTGCTGCGCGCCACAGAGGACTGAAGGAACAACAACCTGCGGAAATGATGGAGAGGAATGCTGCCCTTACGGCTGCAATGGTGAACTGAGCTGCTGCATGGCAACCACGAATGTGCTCCTGCCGCCACCCTACAATTATTATGAGCCCACGCACGGCTACTCATGCAAGAAGTCCTGCTCAGCGCTTACGAGCGCAATCCAGAGCATAACCCCAAATGAAGACGGCTCAACCACAGTTTATCTCACTATTAAAAGTGGGAAGAAAGCGCGCCTCACCTTCAAGGACGGCAAAATAATCATGGCAGAGCTGGATGGAGACATCTGGGGCACAAGTCCTGAGCAGTACAAGCAGGTTGCACTGGATGGAACAGCGTATGGCTTAACAAATTTTGGTTCTGATGTTTATATGCTGTTTGAAAGCTATCTGAAAAAGCTCAGCGTTTCACTCCCTGTCCAGATATTCCCCGAGCTCGGCTGCAGCGATTATGATAATGAGAATAATTGCAAGGAAAATGGCAAAATCTGCATCTGGAACACAACTACAAGCAAGTGCGAGCCGATAAAAAAGGTGAATCCGAACGGAAATCTTGACTATGGAGCCAAATGCTCCCAGTCAGTTGATGCAGACCCATCATTGAAATGCAACCGCTGGCTCGGCTTGGTGTGCATGCACGCCTTAGACAATACGCTGACCTGCCAGTGTGAGGCAGGCACAACCTACCAAAAGGTAAATGGGTTTGGCTCCTGCGTCTCAAACACTCCCATTGAGGACTGCGCCCTGAAGAATCCCCTTGGCATTTTAGCATTTGAGAATCGCATCTTCGTGGCAGACACATTCAATAAGAGAATAGTGGCGCTTGATAATGAGACACTCAAAAAAACTGATGAGATTAACAAAAGGGATTATACTAAAATGGGCGGAAGTGGCTACGACAATGTGCTTGTCTCGCCAACAGGGCTTGTGATGATGGAGGACCCTGCTTGCTCATCAGGAACTATTCCTCACCTTTACATACTTGACCCTGGCTCAAAAATTGGAACTCTTGCGTATGTCTGGACTATAAGACCAGACAATCTTAGATTTTCATATGATTTGGAGTTTCCAAGCATAGGACAAAGGATTGACTCGCCAGCAGGGATTGCTGTCAGCGGCGGCCCGAACACTGGATACAATTATGAGGTTTACATAACATCCTTTAAAAAAATCACATACCCGAACGGTGGTTTCAACTATGAGGGTGTTGTTCAAGTCTTCAATAAATTTAACAAAGTGGCTGATTTGACATATCTGACAGCATTTGGCAGTGGGGGATACCTCGCCCAGCCAATCGGGATTGCAGTGCTCGGAGACAAGGTTTATGTGGCAGACAGCGGATACAGAAATATAGAGGTTTTCAGCAGGGGAAGCTACACCAGCGCAGGCACAATTACTATTGAAGGAAGCAAGATGCCCACAGGAATAGCCACAGACGGCACATCATTGTATGTGACTGACTCGGAAATAGGGAACAGCAGGATATACAAGCTTGATGCAAGCGGAAATAAATTAAAAGAGGTGCCTGTGGAGGGCAGGCCTGTTGGAATAACTGTTGCTGGCGGAAGGATTTATGTGACTGACTATGCAAGAAGCATGATATTGGTTTATGATTCGGATTTGAATCTCTTAAATAGCGTTTCAAATATTTGCTGAGGGAAGGAAAGTGAACAGAAATACGGCAATCGGACTTGTGCTGCTCGTAGTGCTGCTTGGCTTATTTGCAGCCGGATGTGCGAACCAGCTGTATGCCGGCGCAGGTGCGAACTCAAAGAACGTGTGCAACTCTACATACTGCTACTGCGCAAGGTGCGACATAGGCAACTGGACAATAGTCAATAAGAGCAAAGCTACAAACCATTACAAAAACATTGTGACAGAGGGAGATTGCGCTGAGTACTGCACCCGATATAACATAAGCAAAGAGAACAGGACATATGACAAGGGATATGATGCAGTGTGTAGCGATGCGGTGGCGCTCCTTCCCCAAAAGTGCAACTGCGGTGCTGGGACAAGGTGCTGCCAGACAGAAGCTGCGCTGGCAGCCAATAAGATGCAGTGCGTTGACAGCAATAATGACCTTGTAGTGTGCCCCTATGCATGGGCTCCTGACTCTCTTTGCAACTCAACTTATTAAATTATTCTTTAATGAAATACTTCTTTTTTTCAGAATGCCATTTAGCGTCAATGTCGTCTGTCCTTTCATAAGGCCTTATGCCTGTCTCGGAAATTTTCATCCTCACGCCTGAAAGATGCTCAAGCAGCCCCAGCCAGGCAATCATGGCGCCATTGTCAACAAGCAAGTCAGGAGGCGGAAAATATGCCTTCGCGTGCCTTTCAGCGCACATAATGCCAGCCATTTCCTGAAGGCGCTTGTTGCAGGCAACACCGCCTCCCAGAACTAATTCGCTCTTGCCGCAGTGCGCCATGGCCCTCTCTGAAACCTCAACAAGCATTGCGAAGATTGTCTCCTGCAGCGAATAGCAGAGGTCTTCTGCAGAATATTTTTTGCTGTCATACTTCTGCTGGATGTTTGTGAGTATGCCGCTGAAAGAGACGTCCATCCCCTTTACAGCATATGGCAGCTTTATGTATTTCCTGCCGCCGAGGGAGAGCTGGTAAATTTTTGGGCCTCCTGGGAATCCTATTCCCATGTGCCGGGCGAATGTGTCTATCATGTTGCCTATGCCCATGTCAAGGGTCTCGCCGAAAATCCTGTATTTTCCCCCTTCAAACGCGATTATCTGGGTGTTGGCCCCTGAAGCATACATAAGCACAGGGTCAGACGCATTTGTTGCGAGGCGCCCTATCTCAAGGTGGGCTATGCAGTGGTTGACGCCTATTATCGGCTTTTCAAGCGCGCATGCAAGAGACCTGGCGACAAAGGCGCCAATCCTAAGGCAGGGGCCGAGCCCTGGGCCCTGCGAGAATGAAATCAGGTCAATGTCAGAAACCCTTATTTTTGCGTCTGAAAGCGCCTGCCTGATTATCCTGTCAAAACAATTAATATGATGCTCTGCTGCTTCCTTGGGCACAATCCCGGCCTTTTCAGAAGTGTAGGTGTCTTTTACATTCGCAAGAATCTCAACAGAGCTCCCTTCCTGCCTCACAATTCCTGCCCCGAATGTGTGGGCTGTGCTCTCAATCCCAAGGCATATCATGGAGAATCACGGGGAAGGGGAAAGGTTAAATAATTTTCCTTTTAAAAAAAATGAGAATAAGATATTTACTTCTCTTCTATCTTTATTGCGCCTGGCGGGCACTGCACCTCGCAGGACCTGCAGCCAATGCATGCATTTGGCTTTTTTACAACAACCTTGCCCTTTTCCTCAGAATAAACGCCCATCGGGCAGACGCTGATACATATCTTGCAATTATTGCATTTCTTGTAGTCAATCACTGGCTTAAAAGAGATTTTGCATCACCTCTCAGATTGCTGTTAATGCTAAAAAAACTATTAAAAAACGGCTAATTACGGCTTCTTCTGCCCTTCTTGGGAGCATCCTCATAATTTTCAGAAGGTATCTTTTCTGTTGACTTCTCAAGCTCCTCTGCCCATTCAGCAGATTCTTCCTTCTTTTTTACGCTGTCAATTATTTTCTGCTCCTCAAGGTCGCTTTCTTTCTCTTCGTCTGATTCTTCTGGAACCTCTTCCTGCTTCATTGCCTTCTCCACCCTGACCGGCTTGATTGTTTCAACCCTTTCAAATGTTCTTATGTCGCATATTCTGAGGGGGTATTCCTTCTTCAGGAAGGTGTTGAGCTCCATCTGGAACTTGCCTAAGATAATATCATATGCAAACTCTGCGTAATTTTTTTCAGAAGCGCCCTTCACCACGAAATACTTCACTGACCTTCTCAGTCTGGCGATTATCTGCTGGCTGGTGTTTGCAGCAGTGATGAGCACCGGCTTTACCCTGACATACTTTCCGTCGGCGGTCTTGACTATGAATGAGTCATCAATCTTGTCCCTTCCCCTTCTCACAATCCTTTTTATGAAGGCGGGCATGAGCTCGTAGCTGACAATTTCTGTGATGCCGTACTTGTTGTCGCGGATGCCTGTGATTTTGAACTTCACATTTATATTCTGCTTCTTGATGTTCCCTGTGATATTCATCAGGTTAACGCTTATTACCCTTCCGACAATCTGCTCTGGTGCGAGTGCGGGAGTTTCCCCAATCACTGTCTCGTTGAAATCCTTGGTGGCGAGAACGTCAAACCACCTTTTTCTCGCCTTGACCGCGCCTTCCAGCTTCTGTGCCTTTGCCATAATGTAGAGGGAGAAAACGCCCATTTATAAAGATTTTCATTTTAATTTTAATGCAAATGAGAAATTATTTAAATCAGGAAGGATTGGAATCATAAAAATCCGCTGAGAGCGTCCTACTCCGGACTAAAGTCCGGAGTTTGACCGGACGCTCTCTTAATCGCGGATTTTTAGGATACAAAAAG
>PEXD01000049.1 GCA_002779235.1 Candidatus Woesearchaeota archaeon CG07_land_8_20_14_0_80_44_23
CTTTGCATCCTAAAAATCCGCGATTAAGAGAGCGTCCGGTCAAACTCCGGACTTTAGTCCGGAGTAGGACGCTCTCAGCGGATTTTTATGATAATGGTAAAGATACTTTTGTCATTAAACCTAAAAATCAATTCCCTTTCTCGCCTTTATTCCCCTGTTGTAGGGATGCTTCTCCATTACAACATGGCTTACGTAATCAGCAAGCTCAAGTATCTCCCTAGGCAGGTTCCTGCCTCCTGTGAGTATGAGCTCGACCTCCCTTGGCTTTGACTTCATGACACTCAGAATTTCTTCAAGCGATATCATACCGAACTCAAGGGCATACATCGCTTCGTCAATTATCACAACATCATATTTGCCTGACTTCAGGGAGCTCTCTGCATCAGAAAGCCCTGCCTTTGCCTGCTCCCTCTCCTTCCCACCTGCATTTTTGTTGAAGACATAAACAGGGGTCCCGAACTGCTTGACCTCAAAATTGGGAAGCTCATCCTGCACTTTGCATTCTCCAAGGTTCGGAATCCCTTTCAGAAGTTGGACAACCTTGACGCGCAGCCCGTGCCCGCAGGCCCTCAATGCCGTGCCAAGCGCAATAGAGGTCTTGCCCCTGCCGTCGCCGTAATAGACGTGGACAAGCCCGCGCTCAAGGTGGGGATGCTTCTCTGATTTTTCGCAATCACTCTTGATCTCAGCAATCTTTTTTTCCAATGCCCTTTCTACTGCCTTCTCGTCCAATTTTACCATCTCATGTCCATCCTATCTATCTTATGAAACAGAGCACCTGCTCCAGCCGCAGCCCGGGCAGCTCTCGCAGCCCTCTTCTGTCCTGAGCATTGTGCCGCAGACCGGGCACTTCGGAGAATCCTCGCCCGCAGATGGCGGCTCCTGATCATGCTTCACTGAAAAGTCCTCCTGCTTCTTCTTTCCCGCATTGAGCACCTGGTTCTCTAGGCTGCCGTCCCTGTAAACAGTTATGCCGTTGCAGCCCAGGCTGTGCGCCAGCAGATAGGAGTTCTTCACATCATCAACAGTGGCTGTTGGCGGCATGTTGATTGTCTTCGAGATTGAGCTGTCTGTCCACCTCTGGAATGCCGCCTGCGCATACACATGCATCTCAGGAGCGATGTCAGCTGCTGTCACAAAAACGCTTTTCAGCTTCTCAGGAATGTTCCTGATGTTCTTCAGCGAGCCGAAATTGTTGGCAATCTCCTCAACCAGCTGCTGGCTGTACAGCCCTAAGTCCTTAATATGCTTCTCGAAAACCCTGTTGACATAATAGAAGTTCCCGATAACAACTCTCTTCTCAAAAACAATGCTGAATATCGGCTCAATGCCGCTGCTTGTGCCTGCAATCATTGAGATGCTTCCTGTCGGGGCGATAACTGTTGTAAAGGCATTCCTCAGTCCGTATTTCTTTATTTCCTCAGAGACCTTGTTCCAGTCCTGCTTCCAGGACTCGGGATGGTAGAATCCCTCAAAGGGCATCTTGCCGTCAGGATAGAAGCTCTCGGAATAAAGCGGGAAGACGCCTCTCTCCTTCGCGAGCTCAATGCTCTCAAGCTTTGAGTGGAAGTTTATGAACTCCATAACCTCTTCCATCAGCTTCAGCCCCTCTTCGGAATCGTATTTCACGCCCATCTCATAAAGGAAATCACCCACGCCCATAATTCCAAGCCCTATCTTCCTTGACTTCCTTGTCTGCTCCCTTATCTTCTCAAATGGGAAGTTGTTTATGTCGTTGATGTTGTCAAGGAACCTTGTTGCAATCCTGACTGTCTCTGCAAGCGCCTGCCAGTCAATGTATTTTTCTCCCTGCTCTGTGCTTCTTGCAAAGTCATAGATGTTGATGCTTCCGAGGTTGCAGGACTCATTTGGGTAGAGCAGCACCTCGCCGCAGGGATTTGTGGTGGTAATAGGGCCCATGCACTTCAGCAGGGGGTTGTGCCTGTTGAGGTTGTCCATGAAAAGCAGCCCCGGCTCTGCGAAGTTCCTCGCCTCGTAAGCGATTGTGTCAAATATCCTCTGGGGGTCAACCTCAGCAACTGCCTTTCCGTCCCTCGGATTTCTGAGTGGGAATGGCTTCTTGTCCTTGTAGCACTCCCAGAACTCGGCAGTGAGCAGCACTGAGATGTTGAAGTTCTTGAGCATCGCATTGCCCTCCTTCGCCTTTATGAAAAGCTCTATGTCAGGGTGGTCTACATTGAGGATGCCCATGTTGGCGCCCCTCCTTATCCCGCCCTGGCTTACCACCTCTGTCATCTTGTCATAGAGTGTCATGAAGCTTATGGGCCCTGATGCAACCCCGCTCGTTGACTTCACCAGGTCGCCTGCAGGCCTCAGCTTTGAGAAGTTGTAGCCGCAGCCGCCCCCTGACTTGAATATCATCGCAGCATCCTTCAGGGTGTTCATGATGCTGTCCATGCTGTCGTCTATCCCAAGCACGAAGCAGGCGCTTCCCATCCCGTGGACGTTCCCGAAATTCGCGAGCGCAGGGGTGTTGGGCATGAACCGCTTGGCAACCACGAGATTGTAATATTCAGTGATTTCCTGCTCGTGCGATGAGAGCACGCCCGAGAACATCATCTCAATTATTTCAGAGAACCTTTTTTTCATTGCGCCTTCGGAGTCAAGCAGTCGGTATGCCCTTGCGAGGGTCATGACATGGTGGATGTTCAAAGGATACTTCCCTATTGACAGCTTCATCTCAACATACTCTGGAAACTTCTTCTCATCAATTGAGTGGTCATGCTGATGCTCAGAGTGCTCCCTGCTGTAGAGCAGGGGGTCGTGAAGCATGTCCCCTATGCCGTCATTGACAGCGCATCTTGTGAAGAGTTCCTTCGGGCTCTCAATTATATTTCCCTTATTGTCCTTCTTCAGGTAGCGGGAGGCAAGAACGCGCAGGGCATTGGCGTCGAACTCCTTGTCAACCTCGTCAAGGGTTTGCTTGTTTAGTATCGC
The DNA here is from genome assembly GCA_002779235.1 of Candidatus Woesearchaeota archaeon CG07_land_8_20_14_0_80_44_23. GTDB lineage: Archaea > Nanobdellota > Nanobdellia > Woesearchaeales > 0-14-0-80-44-23 > 0-14-0-80-44-23. The sequence continues at coordinate 2,959 of PEXD01000049.1, forward strand.
CCTCTTCTCATTTCTCAGCTTCTCGCGCTCGTTCCTGTAAAGTATGTAATCCTTTGCGACAGCCGCCTCTCCCATCTTTATAAGGGTTATCTCCACAATGTCCTGAATCTGCTCAACATTGGGCGTTTCGTCTGGGAAGTTCTTCTCAAGGAGCTCCACCACCTTCTGGGATGCCCTCTCTGCAAACTTCCTGTCTATTCTTCCGAGATCCTTCAATGCCATGAATATCGCGTTCTGTATCTTGGAGTTGTCAAAGTCAACTATGCTTCCGTCGCGCTTCACTACCTTTTTTATACTGCACTTCTCCATAAAACCGCCTCTCTTTTTTTCATCTGGAAGGCTTGCCCTCCTTTATCAGCTTCTTCAGCTCCTCCTCAAAGTCCGTTATGTCCTCAAATTCGCGGTAAACAGACGCAAACCTTATGAATGCAATCTTGTCAACTTTTTTCAGGCGGGCCATCACCATGTCCCCAAGGTGCTTGCTCTTCACCTCAAGGATGCCGTTGTCAAGGACTTTAGCCTCTATCTCATCGGCTATCTGGTTTATCTGCTCCACAGAAACAGGCCTTTTCTCGCAGGCCTTGATTATGCCGCTTTTCAGCTTTTCCTTTGAGAAAATCTCGCGCCTGCTGTCCTTCTTTATGACCATTATCGGGGAATGCTCAATGTTCTCATAAGTGGTGAAGCGCTTCCCGCACTTCTCGCACTCCCTCCTTCTCCTTGTTCCGGAGTCGCTCTCCCTTGTCTCAAGCACAACAGTGTTTTCAAAACCGCAAAATGGGCACTTCATTTCAAAACTCTCCAGTAACAGCACAAACACTATACCTAGGGATTTTACCCACCCTAAACACTACATCTAGTATATGCCCTTAATGGCGCTCATTTAAATATATTGTTGTCTGCGAAAATAGAAGAAGCAAAACAATATAAAACAAATGTTATTATCAAAAAAATATTTTGCAGAAACATTTACTTTCACTCAAATATGCCGCCTCCAAAACTTATGTTATCTTTCCATCAAAGTGCTGTGCCCCCGTAGGGGCCAACCCCGCACCAAAACGCACACAATAATTTTCTCAATTAAGTTTTGGCTTTAAGGCGGCATTTATTAAAGAACAATAGAATTATTCACTGCCCTGAAAAGCCGGATATTTCATGGTCCTTCACGGGCTCTTCTGGCTTTGAAGCCCTCTTCTTCAGGAAATCCTCCCAGATGGAGATTGCCTCCCTGCTTGTCTCATCAACGCTCTTTGGCGGGTCAGTGTCAATGTATGCCACAGCTGACTTCATATTCTCAAAGAGCTGCTTCAGCCACATGCTTGCGTAGCGCTCAGCAATTTTCCTCTGAAATAGCAGATTCTCAAATATTGACTTCCTGGGCCTCTCTTCTATCCTCTGCATGATAACCTCAGGCGATGCCCGCGTTATAATCAGCAGGTCAGGAGCATAATCCAGCGCCAGCTTGTTCCCAGGCAGGCGCATCAGGTCAATGAGCGCAATCTTGCTCTCCACCGGCTGGTAGACAAGCGAGGTTATAACCCCCCTGTCCTGGAAGACAAACTTTCCTGCCTTCAGCGCCGGGATTATAACCCTGTTGTAGAGTATCTCCCTGTCAAGTGCAAATGCCTGGGCAAGCGAGAGCGCAGAATACTTCCTCTCTGACTGCGCCACCATCTCCTCCTTTATCGCCTTGCCCACGTAGACAAAAGTCGGCTCAGAAGAGATGATTGCATCAGCAGCATAAATTTCATCAAACCCGGGAAAGCAGTTTTTCTCCTCATAGTAGCGCTCAAGGTTCAGAACCTTCATGCTGTGCGAGCGCACCCAGGACTCAAGGGAGCCGATTACAACGCTCTTCCCAGAGCCATCTGGCCCGTCCACCATCACAAATACTCCCTTCATTCCAACCCCAAATCATATAAAAGTATTAGAGAATATATAATTTTTGCGGGAAAAACTTAAAAATTGGTTTATTCCTTCCTTCCCCTTTCCTTCAGGTAGTTCTCAATCAGCAGGATGTCCCGCTGGTCCTTCTCCCTTGCCATGAGGCGCTTCCACCTGAGCACATCTGCTAGCCGGACAAATCTTATGGTGTCAATGATGTCAGAGTCCTCAATGAGCTTTGCGACATCGTCAAAATAGGGGCAGCTTTTGTAGATGTTGATATTCCCAATCTGAATAAGCTTGTCTCCCTTTACAGGATGGCTCTTTGCGAGCTCATTCCAGAGATTCTTTGTGACAATTATGTCAATGTCTTTGTTCTCCCTCATCTTTCTGATTGCGAGGGGGCCGCTCCCGAAAATTGAATACTCGCCTTCGGGCAGATTCAGCGCCTTAAACTCGTCAAGGTATTTCATGGAATGAAAGTTGCTTTCCTGCTTTAAATAATTAACTGAAAAATGCTCCTTATCGAAAACTTTATAATTCACCAGCCCAAAGGAAGCAGCATGGCAGGATTTAAGATACTAAATGTCAAGGCCAGGGAAGTTCTTGACTCAAGGGGAAACCCGACTGTCGAGGCAGATGTAACAACAAGCAAAGCAATAGGCAGGGCAATTGTGCCAAGCGGGGCGTCAACAGGAAGCTATGAGGCATTGGAGCTCCGCGACAAGGAAAAGAGATACCTCGGCAAGGGCGTTCTCAAGGCGGTCTCAAATGTCAATGAGAAGATAGGACCCAGGATTCTCGGAATGAGTTGCAGGAAGCAGAAGGCAATAGACCACCTTATGATAAATCTTGATGGAACTGCAAACAAGTCAGGGCTGGGAGCAAATGCAATACTCTCTGTCAGCATGGCGTGCTCGAGGGCAGCTTCCCTTGCTGCAAGGCAGCCGCTGTACAAATATCTCAAGGGAGTTGCAAAGGGAAAAGGGCTTTCAGATGAATTCATCCTTCCAATCCCATTCTCAAATGTGATAAACGGCGGGAGGCATGCTGGCTCAGCGCTGAAGATACAGGAATTCATGATAGTTCCCGTAGGAGCAAAATCATTCAGGGAAGCAACAGAGATGGTTGCAGAAACATACCACAACCTGAAAAAGCAGCTTGAGCAGAAGTTCGGCAAAAGCGCTGTAAATGTCGGGGATGAGGGCGGCTTTGCACCGCCCATGAATACTGCTGAAGAGGCGCTCGCAGCGCTTGAAAAGGTGATAGATGACTCAGGCTACACAGGGAAGGTGAAGATTGCAATAGACTCTGCTGCCTCTGAATTCTTCTCCGAGGGGAAATACAATCTTGAAAAGCCCTACTCAGCAGATGAGTTGATTGACTACTACATGCAGCTTGCTGACTCATACCCAATTGTCTCATTTGAGGACCCGTTTGACCAGGATGACTTCCTTTCATTCAGGAAATTAACTGCAAGAATCTCTGCAAAATATGGAGACAAAATCCAGATTGTGGGAGACGACTTGCTTGCCACAAATGTAAAGAGGATAAAGACGGCAATAAGGAGGAAGGCATGCACTGCCCTGCTGCTGAAAGTCAACCAGATAGGCACGCTTACAGAGGCGATAAACGCGGCAAAGCTAGCAATGAAAAACAACTGGCGGGTTATGGTCAGCCACAGGAGCGGAGAGAGCGAGGATACTTTCATCGCAGACCTCAGCGTGGCTCTCGCATGCGGGCAGATAAAGCTCGGCGCTCCATGCAGGACAGAGCGCACTGCAAAGTTCAACCAGCTGATGAGAATAGAGGAGGAACTCTCTGCAGAGGGCAAAGCAGTTTACGCCGGCTCAAGATTCACCTTCCGATGATGAGAAAGAATTAAAAAGGAAGCACTATTAGGAAATTCAGGGGATGGAAAAATGAGATATCATTGCAAGAGCGCAATAATAGGGAAGAAGAACAACAAGGGTGTCTTCCTGAATGAGGACAAATACCTTGAGACAGCCCCTGTCTTCGTGAACCTCTGCACCAAGAACGACCCCCACCTTACAGCAGAGATACCTTTCAAGTTCCTTGAGTTTGAGGTGCACAAGGTTGTGATAAGGGGGCTTGACGTCTATTACCTCATACCCGGCACAGACCTTGTGATAAACAACCTCGACTACCTTGACATAGATTTTGACGGCCCCCACCTTTACGTCTCAGGGAAGCAGAAGAAGACAAACCCGAAGAAGAGGGAGCCGCTCCCAAGCTACCTTCTTAAGCTTCTCAGGAAAGCCGACGAAACAGTAGGAGTGGGAAAGTTCAAGAAGACATTCGCAAAGAAGCCCCAGAAAAAGTGAAGATTAATTCTAACCATTCCAAAATTTATTTATTTTTTCTATCTTCTTTTCCAGTACTTTTTCAACATCAATATTCATGCTTTTTGCAAGAAGTAGTGTAGTAATTATAACATCTGCAAATTCTTCCTGAATGTTCGCTTCGTTATAATTTTCTAATTTTTCTTTTCTCTGTAAAGAGTTATGAGCTAAAACTTCGCTACAAAGCTCACCTAATTCTTCACTTATTTTTACAGTTTGTGCAAGAATTATGCAGAAAAGCGGCAAAACTCCAATCTTCAGATTGGAGATAAGCCGCTTTTAGCATCCTAAAAATCCGCGATTAAGAGAGCGTCCGGTCAAACTCCGGACTTTAGTCCGGAGTAGGACGCTCTCAGCGGATTTTTATGATTTTATCTTCATCAATATTAGGGTAATATTTTCTGAGTCGTTTACTTTCAATTTCTATAAATTTTAATAAATCTTTCATGTTCATATTCATCAATATTTACTGAATCTTAATAAACTTTATGTTTGAGCCCCCGATTGCGTACAACGTATCGCATTAACCGAAGTCGCCGAAGTATAGCATAGGCGATTTGGACAGAGCGAACTGTAAGTAAGCGTAGTCGATTAATGCGTTTTATATTCTCCGAAGGACAAAAATTTAGTGCAACGTTCCGAAGGAAAATTTTTGAGTTGTCGGCAGTAAATTAAAGAAGTGGGAGGTCGGCGAGGTTGTTGTAACCACTCTTAAGAAACAAAAGTTTTATAAAGATGGGGTTCATTCTTTATTGTATGGCTGGTGAATTTTACTTAGGAACAGATAAGAAAGAATTGAAGAAAGTTCTAGATGCATATACAGACAAAAATATTGAAACTGATAGAACAAGAAGAATTCTTGGAAAATATTCATCAAAATACAGCATTGACGGTAAAGTTGCAACTGTTCAAGGAAAGCGAATTCATATTAATAATTTACCAACAATTGACGCTATGTTAGAAGCAAATGACAGATACAAACAACCTAAAGAAGTTGTAGGCGCGGCTCTGTTTAAAATAGAAAGGGATCAATGCATATTTTTAACAGATTCTACAGACCCAAATTTGCAAAGAGTTTATGAAGCTCACCAAAGAGAAGCTGATGAATTAGCAGACAGATTGTGGAAAATGAATACTGAAGAATTTGATTATCAATGGACTCATGTTCATGCACAAGTTTTATCAACTTCTTTTGCAACTGTTTTTGGTCAGACTTATGGTGATTGGAGAAAATCGCTTGCCGAGCCGACCCCATAATAATATTTCTGCCGACAATTAGATATAACATATCGGGATAAAAGAAGTTTTTCTGAAGCGTAGCGAGGAAAAATTTGCAAAAAGTCCGAGCGGAGTAATTTTCCATTTAATCGCTGTTATACGAGGGTGAGGCTCGAAGAGCCGAAAGCGTAGCGTCCCCAAGGAAAACGAAGTTTTCCGCAGCGTATGACGCAGGAGACGAATCTATAATTTTTTCTCCATCAATACAGAAGTCCCTTTATCTTTTGTGATCTTATAACCTAATCTTTCATATAATCTTTTGGCAGGATTATCTTTGAAGACCTGAAGTAAAATTTTTTTATATCCTTTCTGTTTAGCCTCACTTTGTATTATATCTAATAGTCTAGAACCTATTCCTTTCCCTCTAAGTTTATTTGAAATGTGCATCTCTTTAATGTAATAGTCTCCATTTTCTATAGATGTCTGATAAAATCCAATCCTTTTTTTATGATATTCTAAAATTTTAACTTGGGATAGATTAAAATTATTTCTGAATTTTCCAGACTTCCAACCCCAATGCTTTTCAATGAGTGGTTTCATATTTATTTTGAAAAGTTTATAAGAGTAATCATAATCTTTCCAATTTGCTTTTCTAAGCGTAAAACTTAGTTTTCCAATTGTGATTATCATGATTTTAAATTGACTTCTGTATTATATAAATTTGTCGGCTCCGAGTAATATGTCGTATAACATACCGGATATGGAAATTATGGTGAATTTACATGTCCGTAAAGGGTGTATAGTAACCTTTTAAGAATCTGCCGGGCAGAGCAATATTCTCAAAAAATATTTAAAGAAGCATCGCCTCTGGTTTTTCCCATGATTAAACTGGTTATGGTGAGGCATGGGGAGAGCACCTGGAACAAGGAAAACAGGTTCACCGGCTGGGTGGATGTTCCGCTCTCTGAAAAGGGCGAAGAGGAAGCAAGGAGTGCAGGAAAACTCCTGAAAAAAGAGGGCTTCTCATTTGATATTGCCTTCACATCAGTTCTGAAAAGGGCTGTGGACACCCTTAATATAATGATGAGGGAGATGGGAATTTCGCTGCCTGTTGAGAAGTCCTGGCGCCTGAACGAGCGGCACTATGGGGCGCTCCAGGGCCTGAACAAGGGTGAGATGGCTGCAAAATACGGCGAGCACCAGGTTTACTTGTGGAGGCGAAGCTATGACATAAGCCCTCCTGCCCTTGACAGAAGCAGCCCGATGCACCCTGGGAAGGACCCGCTCTACAGGGGGCTGAAGCAGTCAGAGATTCCGCTGACAGAAAGCCTGAAGGACACTGTGGCAAGGGTGCTTCCCTACTGGAGGGACGAGATGGCGCCCAGGCTGAAGCAGGGAAAGAGGGCAATTGTCTCTGCGCACGGCAACAGCATAAGGGCGCTGATAAAGATAATTGACAATGTCTCTGATGATGAGATTACCAGGATAAACATACCCACAGGCATACCCCTTGTATATGAGTTTGACAGCGGCATGAATCCATTAAGGCATTACTACCTAGGAAACCCTGAGGAGGTAAGAAAGGCAATAGAAAAAGTTGAAAGCCAGGGAAAGGCAAAATAGCCGAGAGCCGGACAATCACCATACATCATAATGCTTTCAGATTATTATACATTTTTACATTCACATCTTCATACCTTATCTTGCATTCAAGCGAAAAATCTTTAAACAAATAGAAATAATTAGGGCAGGGAAAAAGCCATTTTCATACTTTCATAATCCGGGGTGAAAAAATGGAAACAATAAGCGAGAGCATCGAGAAGTTCGCTGACAAGATTGAGAAGGCCTCCTCAATGGGGCTTAAGCTGGAGCTTTCTCAGAAGCAGTTTGACAGGATATTCGTGATAGGCATGGGCGCATCCGGATTTATGGGTGACCTGCTGAAGGCATATCTTGCTGAGCTCGGCTCGAGGATTGAGGTAATCCCGATAAAGGATTACAATATTCCTGAATTCATGGACAGCAGGTCGCTTGTCTTTGTGGTTTCATATTCGGGAAACACTGAGGAAACAATATACGCATACAAGCTTGCCAAAGTCAAGGCAGGAAGGGCAATTGCAGTCACCTCAGGAGGCAAGCTTGAGAAAGAGTGCATGAGCTCAGGAACGCCTGTGATAAAGATTCCCGAGGGCATGAAGCCCAGGGCCGCATTCCCATACCTTTTTTTCCCTGTTGTCAACACCCTGATAAACTCGGGATTAATCAAGGCAGAGGTGAACTACAGGAGCATAATAAGCGCCCTTAGAATAATGGGGCTCAGGGAGAAGGCAGACGAGCTTTCCGAGAAGATGCTCACAAAAACTCCCCTGATATATGCCTCTTCAAGATTTTATCCTGTTGCGCTGAGGTGGAAGCAGGCGATAAACGAGAATGCCAACACGCACGCATTCTGCAACATCCTCCCTGAAATGAACCACAACGAGATAATGGCGTTTGCAAAGGAGACAGATGATTTTATGGCAGTAATGCTGGGAGACGAAGCCGACTTCTCAAAGATACGGAAGAGAATCTCCATAACAGAGGACATCACAAGGAAGAGCTGCGAGACCACAGAGATTGTGCTGAAGGGGGATGACTACCTGACAAAGGTTTTCTCAGCAATATACATAGGAGACCTGACCTCATATCTGCTCGCGCAGAAATACAACATAAGCCCTGATGATACACAAATTATAGAAGGCATAAAAGATAAGCTGAAAAAGACGGGCTGAAGTTTTCAGAATTCTTCTTTTTCTAATTCTTCTTCTCAGAATTCTTCTATTTCATCTGTTTTTTTATAGAATCCATTCTTGAACTGCCTGAGCATCTCCTCATTTATCTTGAGCACATTCTCCCGCGTCTGCAGATTTTTGAAGTCCGGCTCAATCAGGAGAAATGTCTCCTTGTCCTGGTATTTCTTTATTATTGGCACGCCCTTTTGTATAAGCCCTGTAACATAATTCCTGACAAGGGTTTCTGTGAGCCCGAGGCGCTTTGCAATTTCAGCATACCTCACGAAGCCGTCTGAGAGGTAGAGCGCCAGAAAGACCTCCTGCTCCCTGAGAGAGAGCGGCTCTATCTCGATGCTGCTCTTGAGTTTTGATGCAGTTGCAATAAGAAGCTGGAGCTGCTCTATCTTCTCATTGAGCTTGTCAATCTTCTCCTCAAGCCGGCAGAGATACTCATAATTGGCCTCAATCTCAATGCTATTGTCATTTATGGTGCCAAGGTGCATGTCCATCTCTTTCTTGACCTTTTGAAAAGAGGCGGCAATTTTCTTTTCCACTGCAGAATTACTTTTCCCCTCTCCAAAAATCTTCAGCGCCAAACTATAACCCCCAATTAATGCAAATCAGAGATGAAGTGCATTTAAAAACATTTATATAATGGAAAAAATAGTTTGCTGAAGAACGAAAAATCCATCAAAAATGGCTTAAATTCAGTGAAAAACCATGAAAATTTCAAAATCAGGGCTTGCAATACTGCTTTCCAGGCTTTCCTCATTTGAAAGCCCAAAACCGGCAATAGAGCAGTATCCTACTGATTCGGAGAGGGCAGCAGAGACGCTCTGGCTAGCTGCAATGCACTCTGACATACAGGAAAAAAGCGTTGCAGACCTCGGTTGCGGAACAGGAATCCTCGGCATAGGCGCCCTGCTGCTTGGAGCTTCAAAAGTTTTTTTCGTTGATATAGACAAGGATGCATTAAAAATCCTGAAGGAAAACATAGGGACAGCAGAGAAACTTTCTGGTGAAGGGCTGATTCAAAGGGCAGAAATCATGAATTCAGGCATATCTGAACTCAAAATCAGGGCAGACACTGTGCTTGAAAATCCGCCATTCGGAGTCCAGAGCAGTCATGCTGACAGGGAATTCCTTGAAAAGGCATTTGAGACAGCAGATGTCATATACTCGATACACAAGGCAGAGTCCAACAATTTCATAAACAAGCTCTCTGCTTCCCACGGCTTCAGGATAACAAACCATCTTGAGTTTGACTTCCCAATCAAGAAAACCATGCCCTATCAGAAGAGGAAAATCCACAGGTTCAGGGCAGGGCTTTGGAGAATAGAAAAAGCAGTGGACAGCAGGTGATGAAAATGGAACTGATTGCGACAGCAATAGGATTTTCAGGAATGATTCTTGTGCTGCTGGCATTCCTGATGAACCAGGCGAGAAAATGGAGCGCCGACTCAATTTTATATGATGCCACAAACGCAGTCGGCTCGCTGCTGCTGATAGCATATGCAGTCCTGCTGAAAAGCTACCCCTTCCTGATACTCAATGCAATCTGGGCGGCTATCTCAGCAAGGGACATATTCATAGACATAAAAAATGGGAATGCAGCAAATGAAAAGCCGAAGGCAAGAATAGGGCACAAGGTGAGGTAGCTGTAGGGCAGCTGCTTTTGTCTTTTTGTCTACCTGCCTTTTTTCCCGTTCATATCCCTTTTAAAAAAATTATACATATTCACAGCTTCCCTGCTGATGTTCAAATCCTGAACCTCAGTCAGGTATTCCACCACGTGCTCAATAGTGGTGTGCCTTCTCGCCAGCGCCTGCAGGGGAGGATACTTCCACTCATGCTCGTCCACAATCAGGATTGAGATATCATGGGCATACGCTGCGCCCATCATGAAGCAGGCGTCCCTGTCCCAGTCCTCCTTGCTGGAGAAATACGCTAAAACAAGGTCATAATCAAGAATTTTCCTGAAATCCTCGTAGGTGTCTTCCCTGAATATGAAATACTTGTCCGGGCTGATTCCGTCTGCAGCCCAGGCGGCCCTCTTTATCTTCTCATCTATCGTGCCGCAGATGTAAATCTTTTGCATCGGCACAACGCTTTCAGGAGAAGTGCCTGCAGGATATCTGCTCTCAACATTCCCAATCCTGTTCCCGGCGGAGAGCCCAGGATTCTCCTTCAGGAAATCTATCGCATCGTCAATGCTTGTGAAATATTCAGATGAAATTTTCCTAAGAAGGGGGTCGGGATTTTCTGTGTCCTCGTCCACGCAGATTATCCTGTTCCTGTGGACCGCAGAGGCGCCGAGCTCAGCGTAGCTCATAGTGCCCCTTTTGCCCCTCGGAAAAACTGCAAGTGCAACCGGGCATTCCTCTGCCTCGAGCATGTCCTCATACACCATTTTTGTGCATGATGCTTGGTGGTGGTTTCTCGGGTCTGCAAAATCCGCATCCGGAAGCGCGTCTATGATTCTGTCCCTGAAGCTCGCGAAAGAGCCTATGAGGTAAATCTTCTGCCTATTATCCATGTTCATAAAAACACCTCCTCGTAAAGCATCACGCCATTTGTCTTTATCCTGTAATCATTCAGGTAGAGAATCCTGTCAATTGCGGCCTTGAAAACCCTTGCATCCACGCCATGCTCCTCCTTTATGTATTTCTGCAGCTTTCTGGCGTTTCCGGCTGTCCTTGCAAGCCAGATTCCGCCGAAATTGGATTTTCCAGGCACAACCTGCTCTTCCGGAACAAAAATCCAATCGCCCAGAGAATATTCAAGTATGTTGGGATTGCCGCGCAGCCCCAGGGACTTCATGTCCGGAGTGATTACCTTGAACCCGATTTTCCTGACAATCCCGTCAAGGGTTTCCTCTGCTATTTTGACTGGCATTTTAGTTCATTAATTTTTTAACTACTTTAGAATAGATAAATAATGCTTATGCAGAAAAGCGGCAAAACTCCAATCTTCAGATTGGAGATAAGCCGCTTTTAGCATCCTAAAAATCCGCGATTAAGAGAGCGTCCGGTCAAACTCCGGACTTTAGTCCGGAGTAGGACGCTCTCAGCGGATTTTTATGATTTATAAAGTTTGCCCGAGCAGAACCCAGAATCAAAGTTACTTGCCCGCCTCTGAAAGAAAATCCTCATAAGCCCTGCAAAACTGTTAGAAAAAATATAACGCATCAAAGCCCTCTATAAAACAGGGATTTATGCCTTATGCAAGAGGTAAGCAGACCTGAGCATCTTTTCAACAGCGATTGTGTTGGAATTGTCCAGGGCAATGTAAAAATTTCCTGAGGACGGTATCAGAGGGACTGCCTTTAAATTGCCATCGCCATTTTCAATCCTGAATGACCTTGTCGCATTGTAATGCCCCCTCTTTCCCAAGCGCGGGGATGCCTCAATGCTCAGCACCTGATAAATCAGAGGGGCGCATGCAATTATGCTGTTCCTTATCTTGAGGCCGTTCTCTTCAAACTTGTACTGCATACTGCTTCCTTCGTAATTCTTCTGCAAGGAATTGTAATAAACGCATTCGGAATATTTGCCAAATTTTATGGACAGAAAATTTGCGAGGTTCTCTTTGCTCTCTTCTTTTTTAGCAGCATCAGCAGAAGCACTGTCTCCTTCGCCAAGAATTATCCTCTCAAGTTCTCCTATGGATATCCTATTTTGATGAGGACTTGTTTCATTTCCATTCTTGCTTTCTTTCAATCTGCTTTCCCCAAATTCTATCCCTTTTATCTCGCCGCTCATATTACCCACTTTTGAATAATCTGTGAATATTTTCAGTTCAGAATTACACACTCTTTTATAAGGATTTATATCCTTTCATAAACAATAGAAAAAATGCTGCTTATTCGCCAAAGACCTCTGCCTGGAATGAGAAAATCTCACACCTTGGATTCCTCCATGTGCCTGGAGGAAGCCCTGCCTTCTCGCAAAGCCCGTTGAGAAACTGCTCTGCATTCCAGCCCTGCTCAGGCGCAACCTGAGGCAGGAGAAGCCCTGAAAATCCCCTATACCTGATGATAAGCCCATCCCTTCCAATCTTTATCTCCCTGAAATAATCATTTGGATTGCTCACCTCGATGAGCTTCGGCACAGTGAGCACTGAGATTTCTATCTTGATGTCCTTCATCTCTTCCTCTATCACCTGCGGAAATCTCGGGTCGTCGAATGCTGCTGCAATTGCTGCCTTGAAAATCGCCTGCCAGAGCGGAAGCACTGGTTCTGGATAGCCGATGCAGCCCCTCAATTCACCCATTTCCTTCAGCGTCACAAAAGCGCCTTGCGCATTGGAGAATTTCTTCATGAGCGAAGGGTCCACCTTGAAGTCCTGCCTTAAAAGGGATTTATCTATTGCATCCCTCGCCAGCGCCAGCATCTTTTTCCTGTCTTCAGAACTTATCATTTTAGAACGAGAAATACTATCTAAGATAAAAACTTAACCTGCCTATCTAAACTTTTTGAGTTCTTCTGCAAAAGCGGCGTTGACTTTCTTCAGGCGCTTCGCGGCATCAACAAGCACCTTTCTGGGCGACTTCTTGCCGTCGGTTTCGACAATAAATTCGGGAATTCCTATTAGCGGATGATTTATCCTGTATGCAGCTATCTTCACATGCTCATCATTCCAGAGCTCCTCCCTCAGCGCATTGCAGAGGGTGTGCCCCTCGCCTGAAATCTCAAACCTGAGCTTCTTGTCATTCTCCTCGAGGACCTTTATCTCCATGGAAAACACCTTCTCGCTAAATTCTCTTTATCTCTCCCTAAATGGAAACTTGGCTAATTTATAAAGGTTATGGTTGGGTTATCAGACGCACAGCAGGCATTTATCCAAAAATTAAAGAACAAAACTACTTTCCCAAACAGCATGAAAGCAAAATACATCTTATTCGCAGTTCTGATAATACTCATCTCACTTGCAATTGCGAGGAGCATCCTCCCGAGGCAGATTGATGATGTGAGGCCCAACAGGCTCTGCGAGGATGATTTAGTTAATAGCAGCAGCGTGCTTATGGTGATACCCATATTTGAAAACCGCTCTATTGCAGAAAATATGAGCTGGTGCGAGCAAATTCTCATGCTGAACAAGACTCTCGGAATGCACGGGGTTTACCACACAAAAAAAGAATTTTCAGAGGTTAGAGACGAGAATTATGTTAAAACAGGCATGGAAGAATTTAGGAAATGCTTCGGTTTCTATCCTTCTGTTTTTGAAGCCCCCCAATTATCTCTCTCCAATGAAAATGAGAAGCTGTTGAAATCACTCAATTTTACAATATTGCACCGCTTCCATTATCTAACACACAAGGTGTATCATTGCACTGATTACGAGAAAAAATCCTGGCTTATGTTATTGAATACTTTAAACAAAATTATATGAGAAAAATCATTTAATCACTGCAGTAGCAGGTGCACTTGTTGCAGGGCGGGTCGCCGGCGAGAACAAAATCCACCTTCTGAAGAGTCATCTTCAGCGACAGGCAGTCAGAGAAGCAGTGCTGCCTGCAGGCATCCTCGTCCTTTATTGCGTAGATATAGCCGCCCGGCACAGGCCCGCACACATCCTTCTCCTCGTAGGTAACCGCCTTCTTTGTGCATCCCAACGACAGAATAACTAAAACTGCAAGCGAGATGAATGCCGCAGCAAAGAAGAGCTCCTTTTTCATATTCATGCAAGAAACCTTCATTTATTATAAAGTTTGCCGTTCTTGAAAATTAGATTTCCTCACTTTTTATGCAGAAAAGCGGCAAAACTCCAATCTTCAGATTGGAGATAAGCCGCTTTTAGCACAAAGAAATGTATTACATTT
>PEXD01000066.1 GCA_002779235.1 Candidatus Woesearchaeota archaeon CG07_land_8_20_14_0_80_44_23
TCTCTGAGCACAAGGGCTGATTTTGTGAGGATTGAAACAGGGAACTGATAGTTCAGGAGCTCCTTGAGAATGTTTCTTGTAAGCCCATATTTTTTCTCCAGGGGCTGATACGGGTCTGTGACCGAGCTCAGTAATATCTCCCCCTTCTTTTTCAGCACCAGCTCTTTTTTAAGAACTTCTACTGCATTTGTCTTCACATCAACAAAGCCGCCCCACGGCTCTTTATGGTTCGTGTATTTTTTCATGAACCTCGCATAGCAGTAGGCGCAGGCGTGCTGGCATCCTGTATAAAGGTTTATGCAGTAGTCAGAGATTCCCGACTTGTTTAGCAGGGATTTGCAGGATACCTCTTTTATTATCATTTGAAGAAATGCAATCATTCTTGTTTATAATACTTTTTCGCAGGTGTCCAGTGGGCATGTTTTCGTACCCAGCTGGTTGCGAATCTTTCCGTCGCTATCTCCAAAAGTTTATAAACCGCCTGCAAATATTTTTTGCCATGAAATATACGCTTGAAAAGATATGCGAGTACTCGCCTCACGGCACAGATACAACGTCGCTTTCACTGCTGAAAGAGTTTGCAACAGTGCCATTCTTCATCCCATGGTACCACAGCCAGGAGTCCAGGAAGGTGTTTCCGATAATAATGAATGAAATTTCAGACATCAACCCTTCGCACAAGGCATTCTCAAAGATAATTGACAGGAACCCATTCTTTGACCATACTGAAATCGCCTATTTTGTAGCCAAGTCAGAGGGGAAGCCCATAGGCAGGGTGGCTGCTTTCATTGACTCCAACTACAACACAGAGCATGAAGAGAACTCGGGATGGCTGGGAATGTTTGAATGTGTCGAAGACAAGGATATTGCAGAGCACCTGCTCGCATCTGCATGGGAATGGCTCAGCAGCAAAGGATGCAAGAAGGTGATAGGCCCTGCAAAATACAATGCGAACGGCGAGGTGGGGCTGCTCATCGACGGCTTTGAGCACAGCCCGTATTTCATGGAACCCTACAACGCCCCATACTACCAGGAATACTTCACATCTTTCGGATTCACAAAGCTTGACGACTGGTTCAGCCACATATTTGACCACACAGACGAAAAGATTTACGCCTATGTTGACAGGATAAAAAAGTTGGAGGCCCGCATTCTGGATAAGACTGAAGTCGAAATCAGGAACGGAGAATTCAAGAAAATAGATAAGGAGATTGAGATAATTAAGTCCCTCTACAATTCAGAGTGGGGCAAGGGCAACCATCCTCAGTTTGTGAAGATGACTGACCCCGAATTTGCGAGCCTCGCCAAAGGAATAAAGACAATTGCGCTTGAGGATTTTGTATTTATTGCAGAAAAAAATGGCGTTCCGATTGGCGTTTCAGTAACAGTTCCCAACATAAATGAGGTAATCTCGCATTATGACTCTTTGCATCCGGGATACATTCCTTCCAAAAACCCGCTGAGTTTTACAGACATAAGAAGGGACCTTTCAATTTTCTCAGAAATCCAGAAGAAGAGGCGCGAGAAGGATTTTTCCTCAGTCAGGATTCTTATCATTGGGGTAAAGGAGGGTTATAGGAAAACAGGGATTGATGCCCTTCTTTACTACAGGACTTTTCAGTCGGGAATAAATCTTGGGGTAAAGGCAGGCAGCGGTTCGGAGACAGCAGAGCGCAACCTGGACATAGTCAGGCCCCTTGATAATATGGGAAGGCGCGCCTTCCACTGGCGCGTCTACGAGCTTTCCCTGTAAAATGTTTTTAGTTTACTGTCTGAAGTATCTGGTAATCCAAGGTTGATGAGCCCTCTTTTGCAACATCCACAATGAATTTCACAAGGGTGTTTGTCACCATGTCATACTTCAGGTTTGAGGAGATTATCTTTGAGTTTTCAGGTATCCTCTCAAGCACGCTTACTTTCTCATCTGTTGCTTTTGAGTTGAAGACCTTGACCTCGTAGCCGTATTTTATCTCCTTGCTTGATGGCGGGTAGTCGTATAATGTTTGTTTCTTCTCTGCCCTTATGTCAAATGCCTTCCCGATGTTGAGATCAAGCGTGTCCCCGACGCTTGTGTTTCCAATAGTCGCTTCTCCGATGAAGTAGAGCATTGAATCTTTTTCCTGGTAGAGGCGTATTGTCCCTTCTGGCATTGGAAGCCCGAGCCCTGCCTTTTTGTCATTTGCTGCGCTTATGTGGACAGATGCATTTGTTTTTTGGATGTCAGCATAATATCCGTACCTCTGCCCGAAGTCAACAATGTATTCTTTTACCACAGACACGCCCTGCTTTGAAAAGAAGGGCATTGATTTTGATTCGCTGTCCTTAAGCGTTATGAGCCCTTCAAGGTCAAACGCCCTGTATTCAAACAGCGGATTTTCCTGGTAGTTGGGTGCAATCTCAACATCCTTACTGCCGATTGAAGTGCCCTGCTGCTTTGCGGGAGCCCCTGCAATCAGGGTTATCTGTGCGCCGGAGAAGTCCTGCCCGGAGTTGTTGGTAAGTGTTATCCTGCTCTCAAGGTTCATTTTATTATTTGAGTCGTCTATTATTGCGAAGTAATTTGAGTCCCAGTCAAGCCCTGCTGTTGCAAGCGAGAGGTTGAAGTTCCCATTTCCCTTTGTCTGGCTTTTAACAATAAGTTCTAGAGACGGCTCGCTTCTCAATTCCGGGCTTCCCTTATATGTTATTGCTGAAATCTCTGACGGCTTTATCTCGATGAGAGAGTCAATTCCCTTGAGGTAAAGCTCGCCGTTACTTTCCAGCAGCGTTCCTGAGAATACTTTCGTGCTGTCTTTCATGGTTACATCAATTTGTTTTCCCTGGTACATCTTAAGAAGTGTCTTCTCATTTATTTCTGGCAGAAGTATTTTCTGCTCGGCAACCTCTATCCCTGGAGAAAGAGGGCGCACATATATTGTTCCTGCCTCTGCCGATTCAGGTATCTCTGCATATACCGTGTTATCGCCTTTGTTCAGGCTGAAGGACAACTGCTCGTTGACAAACCCGTAGTTGCTGCTGTATATCACCAGCTGCGTGGGTTGCGCCGTCTTCGCCTTCTTCAGACTGAACATGAAGGGCATTCCCAAAACTATTGTGCCTATAACTATTATCTTTTTTGTTATAGAATTCATTAAAACCACCCCCAGAGGAGTATAATATTAATTAAGTATAAATTCTTTTCCCAGTACTGAAAAATCAAAATTTATAAGCATCCATACCAACCTGAATATCATGGACGCAAAAGATGAGTATTATGATATAATCGCTGATTCTTATCCTGAACTTCACAGGGACGAGCAGTTGAAAAAGCTCAGGATAATCAGGGATAGCATAAAAGTAAAGCCGTCTGACTCTCTTCTGGATGTCGGCTGCGGGCCCTGTTTCACTCAGGAACTTTTTAACTGCAGAATAGCAGGCATTGACCCGAGCAGAAAGCTTCTTGACAAGGCGGAAAAGCGCCCAAATGTGACTCTTGTCCGGGGGTTTGCAGAGGCACTGCCCTTCCCCGACAATAATTTTGAAATCGTGATATCAGTTACTGCAGTCCAGAACTTCTCTGACATAGAAAAGGGAATCTCGGAAATAGCGAGGGTGGCGAAGGGCCCTGCAGCCATAAGCTGCCTTATGCGCTCTGGAAAGCTTTCCCTTGTGCGCAGGGAAATTGCAAGACATTTCAGAATAGAAAAAGAAATTGTGGAAGAGAAGGACATCATTTTCATACTAAGAAAATTTTAGCCCTCTAGGTATATTTATATAATACTCTTTCATCTTTCAGGCAAGCAGCATGGCAAAGAAAAAAATCAGGGAAATAAAAGAGCACAGGGAAGGCAGGAGGGGCTTAACTGCCAGAAAGAGAAAGTTCTTTGTCCGGCTGTCCATTCTCGCGGTAATCGCGATTATAATAATTTCCTCAATACTAAAGCTCAGCTTTGTGGTCAGGGATGAGCTTGTGCTTGACCTCAGCCCTTCGAGCATTTCCATAAACACCACAAACAGGGGAAGCTTTTCAATTACCTTCAATGCCAGGGTGCAGAAGTTCCTGCTCTGCAGGAGCGAGTGCTCCTACACTTTCAGGGACATCAGCGGAAACACAACACTTGATTCAGAAAGGTTTATGCTTTCCCAGCCCTCATTCTCAAGGCAATATAACCTCTCAATCAATAAGAGCGGCGAGGGGCAGCTTGTATACCTCTTTGACATAAGCTGCAGGAACATAAAAAGCGCAGTTTGCAGTGCCAGCGGGCAGGACAGGCAGAAGAGCGCGATAATCAGTGTTGACTATTCGCTGTCTGGGGATGAGCGCTCAAAGAAGGCGGAGATTGAGTCGGGAATCCAGGAGTTCTATGCTGAAAAAAGCGCCTATGATTACTCAATCAATGCTTCAGCAGCCAGCATGGATGCGCTGGCTTCAGTCCTTCCAAACTCCTCAGCAGAGGAGGCAGAGCTTATCAGCATGAAAGAAAGGGCCTTGTCTGATTCCCTCTCACTTTCCCAGCAGCTGGACAACATTTCATACCTCTTCAGCATTGATGACTACACTGCCGCCTATTCAGCATTCAAGAACGCGCTTCCTGATGCAATACTTTCGCTTTTTGGCTCTGCAAAGAACCTCTCAGATTATTCCTTTATTGTTGAATCCGCCTACACTAGAACAATAGCCAATATGGCAGCCCTTTCAAACCTCAACTCTGCTCTGCTTCCTGAGATATACAATTACTCTGTCAGGGCAGGCAATTCAGCGCTTGCCATAGAGGCGCAGAATGTTTCAGCCATGATTGTCTCATTTTACTCTGAGCTTGAAAACCGCAGCTATGCCAGCATATTATCCGAGAGCTCATATTCTGATTACCTGCTCAACAGGACAGACACCATGTTTTTAGATTATAGCAATGCAATTGGGGCAGGATACCTCTCAGCATCCCTTGAGGGAAGGTATGCATACCTTGTAGCATCAGAGTTCGGATACAGCGGCACAGCTGCAGGCAATGTTTCCTCATTTGCCCAGAAAAACTCCTCACTGCAAGGGCTTTCAGAGGCATGCCTGCTTATGGAAAACATTTCCGGATTCGCAAATATGCACAATTCAGAAGCATCAGCAGCCCTCGCTTCCTCGGAACTGAAAAACAGCAGCACTTTCCTCTCTTCGCTTAATGCATTCCCGCAGAACGCCCTCTATGACTCTGAGCAGCAGGTTGATTCAGAGATTTCTGCAATAGAAAACTCCTCGCAATACCAGCAGATTTCTGCCCTTGCATATCATGGAATTGCCAACCACTCAGCCATAAACCTTGCAGAAAACGCAACAATGGATGATGTCAGAGAAATGGCTTATGTGAATCTTACGCCGGGATTTCAGCAAGTGCTTAACTCAACATGCTCATTCCTGAAAAGCCCCTGCCCTTCAATTCAGCTGGGCTCAATCGCAAATTTCACACTCCACGGCATAAACTACACTATTCCTGCAATAGGCGCCCCTGAAAACTTTTTCCTGAAGGGCGGGACTCCAACATGCTGCTTCAAGGGCTCATGCAGCGAGTGCTGCCCCTCGCCTGCCTGCGCATCAAAGAACTATCCTGTGATATTCATCCACGGGCATCTCTCATATGACAGGAACTCGCCAGAGTTTGTGATAAACTCATTCGCGGACATGCAGGCAAAGTTTGAGGATATTGCTTATATCTCAGCAGGGCTGATTGACATGGATGACAATGTTTCTGAAAGAGAGTGGGGAAGGAACCCTGAGCCGATAAGCGTCAGGGCAAGCTATTACTATGTCTATTACTATGACCTCGGCATCCAGACAGTTGAGGCGAGGAAATCAGACAGCATAGAGAACTACGCGATACGCCTGAAGGAGATAGTTGACGAAGTGAAGAGGAGGACTGACTCGCCCAAGGTGATAATAGTCGCGCATTCAATGGGCGGGCTTGTGGCAAGAGAGTACCTGCTCCTCTTTGGTGAGGACAGCGTTGACAAGATGGTGACAATAGGGACCCCTAATAAGGGGGTAGAAGGCGCTTTTGTAAAGCTCTGCTCTGTCTTCGGCTCCCAGAAGGAGTGCGAGGACATGACAGAAGGCAGCATCTTCCTGAAGCGCCTGAACAACCCGAACAATGTTCCGAAGAAAACAAGGATTTACACAATCGCGGGAGTGGGCTGCAATACCTATGGAAAGCCGGGAGACGGAGTAGTTATTGCTGACAATGTTGTCCTTGACTTTGCAAAAAATTACAGGATTGAGGGGCGCTGCACTGATTTAGTCCAGAGCGACCTTCATGGAAGAATGCTTCAGCCTGAAATCTATCCGCAGACCCTGAAAATATTAAAGGAAATAATTGCTGACAACTCAACAGGGCCATTTTCTTCTGAGCTGATAAAAAGATAATTCAGGCATAATCCTGGCAAAAGTGCACGATTTCTGTGAAGCCGAAAAATTCAAAATTTGTTAGGGCGCAGTACAAAAAACTTTATAAACCTCGGGAAAATCTGCTTAATTATGAGAGTAGCAATTGACGCAGCAATTATCCAGGATGGAAGAATACTTTTGGTAAGAAAAAAACAGAGCTGGATACTTCCTGGAGGAAAACCTAATCCGAATGAATCTGATCTTGAATGTCTTTGCAGAGAAGTAAGAGAAGAGTTATCAGGAACCCAATTAGAATTAGATGAAGGTAAAATCAAATATTACGGCGATTTTGAAGGGATAACTCCGCACACAGGAGATATTTTAACAGCGAAGGTTTATTTTGCAAATATCAAAGGCGAACTTCACAATTATTCTGCGGAAATTTCAGGATATGCCTGGGCAAATGATCCAAGAGAATATAACCTCTCTGATATTACTTCTAAGATTGTAGATTCTCTTGCAAAAGATGGATACTTAAAACTTTAGAGCGATTGAAATTTATCCTTTTTTATTATGCAGAAAAGCGGCAAAACTCCAATCTTCAGATTGGAGATAAGCCGCTTTTAGCACAAAGAAATGTATTACATTTCTT
>PEXD01000028.1 GCA_002779235.1 Candidatus Woesearchaeota archaeon CG07_land_8_20_14_0_80_44_23
AAAATCCGCGATTAAGAGAGCGTCCGGTCAAACTCCGGACTTTAGTCCGGAGTAGGACGCTCTCAGCGGATTTTTATGATTCTAGGAACAATAGGGCTTGAAGGAATCTTAAAACTTGCTGATGGCAAGGACAGAAAATGTTATTTTGAAGATGCTATTGCCTATCTGGACGGCAAACTTGATGAGCCAGTTACTTTCGTAAGAAAGGTTCACGGTATTCTGTCAGAAAAAATTTGTGACGTGAGAAATAACTACAAATGGTCTGAGCTTCACAGAGTATTCATTCCAAATGGTTTTTCAATGACTCTTTCAGAGATGAATGAACAGCAATATGGGCAATTCCGCGATTCTCTTGAAAAGCCCTCTCATTATGAGAAGATTATCATCTGGTTGAAGGAGAACAGATAAAAACAAAATATTTAAAAACAAACATCCTGCCCAGTTTCATCACTTGTGCCGCGGTCGCATAATCTGGTATTGCGCCAGCCTTGAGAGCTGGTGCCTGAAAGGGCATCCCGGTTCAAATCCGGGCCGCGGCGCTTATTCCCCCTTTTTTCTTTTTGCTCACTTGTTTGCAAAGTCATTTATGAACTTCTTTATGTTCGCATGGCGCCCTATCAGGAACAGGATGTCGCCCTGCTTCAGCTCATCTGTCCGGGAAGGAACAACGATTATCTCATCTTTTCTCTTTATTGCAATTATTGAAACATTGTATTTTTTCCTGAAGTCCAGCTGCATGAGAGTTTTTCCGATGAGCCCCCTTGGCACCGCCAGCTCCTGCACGCTGTATTCCTTTGAAATCTCAATGTATTCCAGGATTTCTGATGAGACAAGCTGGTTGGCAAGCCTTATCCCGGAATCCTGCTCAGGAAATACTACCTTTGTGGCCCCGACTTTCTGAAGAGCCATTCCATGAATCTCGTCGTCTGCCTTGGCAATTATCTTTTTGACTCCCATCTCAGCCAGCACCAAGGTTATTATAATGGCCGAGGAGTTGCCTGTTGCTATGATTGCGGTGTCGCAGTTTGCGACTCCCGCCTCTCTCAGCGAAAGCGGGTCTGTTGCGTTCGCCTGCTTGGCGTAAGCCACAAAATCCTTTATCGCATTAACCTTCGCTTCATCCTCGTCAATTGCAATCACTGTTTCGCCCAGCTGCCCAAGAGTTTTTGCGACTGTGCTTCCGAATCTTCCCAATCCTATAACTGCAAACTGCCTTTTCATTTTTTATCACCCGACTGAAACTTCTTCCTCTGGAAGAGTAATCCTGCATGTGCTGCAGTAGAACTTGAACAGCAGAAGCGGGGCCAGAATTCCCACACGCCCTATGAACATCACAATTGTGAGCACTAATTTTGAGAGCATATTCAAATTGGGCGTTATTCCAGTGGATAGCCCTACAGTTCCGAATGCTGAAACTGTTTCAAAAATGTTCTGCGAAAATGAGAAGCTGTTGAAAGCGCAGAGCAGCATGGTGTTAAAGTATACGAAGAGCAGGGACAGCACAATTATTGCAGCTGCTTTTATCACAGTGTCCTGTGAGATGCTTCTGTTGGAGATTTCTGTCCTTTTTTTGCCCCTCATATATGATGCAATTGAGGCAAGCACCACTATCAGGGTGACCGTTTTGATTCCGCCGCCTGTTCCGCCAGGGGATGCTCCTATGAACATCAGCAGAATTAGAGTCATGAGCCCTGCTGTCGTCATCTTTCCGATTTGTATCGTGTTGAAGCCGGCGGTTCTGGCTGTTACGGACTGGAAAAATGCTGCCAGGATTTTTCCGGTTGTGGAAAGCCCTCCTAGCGTTGCGGCATTATTGACTTCAAAAACCCAAATCAGAAGCGCTCCCCCCACGATTAAAACGGCGGTAGTTGTTAAAACTATCTTGGCATGCAAAGAGAGGCGCTTCTTGTGAACTGCTCTGCTGTAAAGATTGGAAAGCACTATGAAGCCGAGCCCTCCGCTGATTATCAAAGCCGCGATTGTAATGTTGACTACTGGGTCAGCCACATACGCAGTAAAGCTCTTGAAGTTTCCAAGGACATCAAAACCTGCGTTGTTGAATGCAGCTACTGCGTGGAATATGGCATATTTTATGGCTTTTTCAACGCCCAGATTGCGCCATTTCAAAAACAGTATGAAAGCGCCGCTGAACTCAAAAACCAAAACAAAGGAGAGGACGTGCTGCGCGAACCTTATTATCTGGGAAAGGGTTGGATAGCCCGTGTTTTCCTGAAAGATTATCCTGTTATTAATCGGAATCAGGCGTTTCAGGAGGATTGCCAGCAGTGTTGTCAGGGTCATATATCCCAAGCCGCCTATCTGAATAAGGACAAGTATCACAATCTGCCCGAACAATGAGAAATAGGTGCCTGTGTCCTTTACTACAAGCCCTGTGACGCATGTTGCAGAAGTGGCTGTGAAAAGCGCGTCAATGAATGAGGTCTGCTTGCCCTCTGCTGATGACGCAGGAAGCATGAGCAGGGCAGTTCCCATTAATATTACAATTGCAAAGCTGAGAAGCATAAACTTTACAGGATTGACTTTTGTTTTTAAGAAGCCCTTTCTTATTATCAAATCTTTTAAAACTGCTTGTTCATCTGGCATTCTCTCATCTGTGTGCTTTGTTCTCTCCCATAATTTTTGAATTCTTTAAAAGGTTTGTGCTTTTTAAGAATTGATTTTATTGCGCTGTTAAATTGAATGAAAAAAATAACTGCCCCGAACGGGACTTTCACAAGCTTTTTCATTTGATTTTTCCAAAGGAAAAATCCCGAGGTTTTCGCCCGAATGGAAGAAAACCGCATTCCCTCAAGGCTTTTCCCGTAGGAAAAGGCTTGTTTTGAACCCGTGTCCCAGCCGTGAGAGGGCTGGATGATTGGCCGGACTACACTATCGGGGCAATAAATCATGATAACTAGGCACTGCTTTTTAAAATTTTTGTTTTATAGCGCTCTGTAGAAAATAATTAAATCTGAATAACAAAAAATAAAAAAATGAAGTTTTACTTCTTTTTTCCAAGAATCCTGAAGACCTTTGTTCCGCAGACAGGGCATGTTCCCTGGGCTGCTTCCATTCCATTCTTCATTGTTATAGTTTTGGGGTCCTTTATCTCCACTTGCTTCTTGCATTTCATACATCTTCCGGTTGGCATTTTGCTTATCACCTTCTAAGTTTAATGATTTCAATCAACGGTCTGCTGTTTAAAAAACACGGGCAGTTTATAAATTTTATCTAATTTCCTATTGAAAATCCATCAAAATCAGCGCAAAAATTAAAAAACAAAATCTTTTTAAATAGCCCCCATATCCTCCTTTGCAAAGAAAAATTTTCGCAAGTTTCAAGGTGCAACCAAATGGCTAAGAGAATAGGCGGAACACGCAGGAAGACAAGGCATAAGCTCAAAAGGGCCAGGAATGAGAAGGGAAAGATTTCCGCATCAGCAATGCTCAGGGAGTTCAACACTGGCGACACTGTAATACTTCATCCGAACCCTGCAGTGCAGGATGGGGTGTTCTGCTTCAACTATTCAGGAAGGCACGCCATAGTTGTGGGAAAGAGGGGCGGATGCTATGAGGTGCTGGTAAGGGACGGCGGAAAGCAGAAGAAGCTGATTGTCCATCCAGTCCACCTTAAGAGGGTATAAGCGCTTTTACACTTCAAAAACTATCGCGGGGTATAAAATGGTAGATGCCAAGATTTTGGAAGAGAAGCCAATAACAATGGCTGAGCTGAAAGAGGAAGTTGACTCAATAAAGAAGAGGGATGCAGAGCCCAACTTCAGGGTCAATCAGACAGATGACTACCTCGCATCATTCACCCATATTCTCGGGAAGAACGCCCTTGAGCTGAAAAAGCAGATTGAAAAGCTTGAAATACCAAGGTTCAAGGACGCCCAGATATGCAAGATTGTGGACATAATGCCTGAAACAGTGGAGGAGCTCAAGTCAGTGCTGGAGGAGTACCCGATAACAATCGTGGAAAAGAACCTCAAGCGCATTGTGGAGCTTGTTGCCGGATACAAGGGCAAGAATTGACTTCTTTTAGAAAAGGTTTATAAAAAAAACCGCCTTGAGAGCCTAAGATGCAAGAAGACAAAATTACAGCCGGAACAGGGAACCCGCCTCAGATGCAGAGGAGGCAGGAGGAGTATGCAATAGTCCTGGATTTCCTGCCAAATGGCTATCCATTTGATGCGAGACCAATGTTCAGGAAGACCTCCGTTGTGCAGGCAGTGGGCAAGATTACCCTCGCGCTGCTCGAGCTTGTGCCCAAGAAGGACATATTCCTGCAGCCCCACGATGAGGTCTACATAGGGGACGGGAAGAGAGACAAGATACACCACATAGTGGGCAGGATAAAGTTTGAAAACCTCACTGCGAGCGCCTGTAAGGAGCTTGAGTTCATTGTCATCGAGTATGTCAAGAAGGAAGAAGCGAAGTTTGTCAACTTCTTCAACACCTCAGAGCCTCTGACAACAAGAATGCACAGGCTGGAGCTGCTCTCGGGGCTTGGCAAGAAGAAGATGTGGGAGATAGTTGAGGAGAGGCAGGTGAAGCCCTTCAAGAGCTTTGAAGACCTCAGGAAGAGGATACCCCTGATGCCCGACCCTGTAAAGCTGATTGCCAAAAGGATAATGGCTGAGCTGACAGGCAAAGAGAAGCACTATCTGTTCGTGCAGAACTAAAACTCATTCAGCTTCCTTTGCAATGATTTCTATTAATTGCCTGTCAGCGAGGAAGGCCTCCCTTTTGAGTTCGTCTACGATGTAGTAAACCTGCTTGGCCTCTATCTTGAACTTTGATTCAAGCCCTTCCATAAAGTCCTCAAGCTCCTTTATGTGCTTGAAAATCCCCTCTGCCAGGAAGTCGTAGCCGTTGTTTATCTGAAAAACAGAATTTATGCTGTGATGCCTCATAAGGAATTCTTTTAACTCGTCCTTCTGCTCGTGGCTCACCTTGAACATCATGTTCGCCCGGGTGTAGAACCCTATCTTTGCAAAGTCAATTAGTGTAGTGTGCTTCTTTATGAGAGAGCCCTCGTTCATCTTCAGCCGGTCATATATTGTTGATATGGGTATGTGTATTTTCTTGCTCATATCTGTAAGCGATTCTCTCGCATTGTTCCTCAATTCTGCCATTATCAGCAAATCCTTTTTTGATACCATTTTTCATTCCTCCTTTTTTACCATGGATAAAGTATTGAGTAAAAAATCTTCTCAAAGATGTTGCCGTCCATTTTTTTTGAGTCAATGACAAGCCTCCTTGAATGTCCTCGTAGTATGTCGTAAACCCCCTGGTATGGGTCCCTCGCCTTTTTCTCACACCGATTCTTTGGCTTGTCCTTGTTTCCGAAATATATCACCTTGCCTGAATCTTCTGTTCCGTTCTGATTTCCTGCATTCTCAGTTTTTTCCAACTCTTCCTCTATTTCCGACTCATCGTAAATCTTTCCCTTAAACAGGTCTGCTGCAATTGCTTCCACGCTCAGCGTGCCTGAGTATGTATTTCCGTGGAACACTCCCCCAGCGCATTTTTTTGCTTCTGAAATCACCTTCGAGATATATTTTGAGGCGGTGACTGCCTCCTCCTTGCGGTATTCCTCCTTTTTTCCCGCATAATAACCAGCTATCTCCTTCATCTCTTCCAGCGAGGAGATTATTCCTGATGCATCAACACTGGCTTCCAGCCTGTTTTTGGATTTTAAGGTGTATTTCATTATCAAGTCAGATAAGGTGTCGTAGTCCTTCAGGTCGTATCCTGAAGCAGTTTTTCTCTCTGCGACATCAATTATCCTGCCGTACTCTTTCTCCACCGGTTCGTCTTTCCTTCTGCTGGTGAAGATGTTGCTGGAATAGCTGCGGTACTCAAATTCCGGGTAGAACTCTTTTACCAACCCCTGGCACTTCTTTGCCTCAATCACAAGATACTCAATTTCAGATTGTTTCATTTTTCTCCTCTTTTTCCGGGAGCGAAAAATGTTTTTTCGCTTTTCTCGGAATATATTGTATAGTAGCCGAAAAATTTATATATACTTTTTCCTTATACCTTATATATTGCTATATAATTATATATTAAGGTGATATTCATGAAAAGAAAGGTAATCCAGCTTGCAGGAAAGACGCTTGTGGTTTCCCTGCCGAGCGCTTGGGCAAGGATGAGAGGAATAAAAAAAGGGCAGGAAATCACACTAGAAGAGCAGGGGGACCGGCTTGTGCTCGGAACAGAGGAAAGCAACGCTCCAACAAGAAAATCAATTGATGTCAGCGGGCTCTCAAAAATAATAATGAGAATGATATCTGCTGCATACAAAGCAGGATATGATGAGATAGAAATCAGGTTCAGCTCATCACAAGAGCTTGACCTTGTGCAGAAATCCCTTTTAAGGAGCTGTATCGGCTTTGAGATCGTGCAGCAGGGAAAGGGGACTCTTCTCGCAAAAAGCATCTCAAAGGATGACTATTCTGAATTTGATTCGATAATGCGAAGGCTTTTCTTTTTCATGTTGGCAAATGCAGATGATTCCCTCATATTTGCATCAGAGCACGATGTGGAAGGGCTGAAATCAATAATTGTAAAAGATGACAACATAAACAGGCTTGCTGACTTCTGCAGGCGGGCGATAAACAAGAACCCCTCCAAATTTGACAAAAGCGCCCCCTTTTACTTCATAATCGAAGCCATTGAAGGCATAGGCGATTCCTACAAAAACATATCAGAGTACATGATAAAAAACAAGATTAAGATAAAGGCAGAAACGCAGAAAATCTATGGAGACATAAACGCCTTCCTGCGGGGATTCTACGAGCTCTTCTACTCCTTTGAAATAAACTCATTCGCAAACCTGAAGGACACGAAGGACTCAATAGCAGCCAGGATTGAAAAGCAGATGAAGGGCGCCAAAAGGCAGGAACTTGTGTTTCTTTTCATGCTGAAATCCCTCCTGGAGCAGATATTTGACATGAGCGGCCCCCTGCTGATGCTCAAGCAGGGCTAAACTTTTCTTATTGCATTCACAAAAGGCTCTTTTCCTGATGAAATTATGTAGTCATATAGCCTGCCCAAAAGCGAGGAGAGATTATTTTCCTCCATGGCTGAAACAGCATTCATTACAAAAAATGAAGCGCGCTCAGGATTGTCCTGGCTGTATGCCCTCCCGCTGTTGTAAAGCGAAAAAAATATCCTGCTTGGGATATAGCTTTCCTTAAGCTTGGGAACATCCCGCGCTTTTTTAGGGCATGCCTTTGCAAATGATGAGAGATAATGCTCTAGAATCATTGTCTTGTCAAGCCCTTCGCACTCAGGAAGCTCAAGAAGGGCGGCGATGTCTATCATCGGGTTTGCTATTACCCTTTTTTCCAGGTCAATCCAGCTTCCGTCCTCAAGGAAATTGGTTATGTAAGAATCGCCGTGGCAGAAGGCATCTACTTGTGCAATTGAGTGGGAATAATCCTCTGCTTCCTTCATGAATCCTTCAAGCATTGGGTTTTCTCCAATGCGCCGAATGAGCCTTTTTCTCAGAGCAGTGACATAGTTGAGCCTTGGAACAGCAACTAGGTAATCTTTGCTTCCCTCTAAATAAGGAATGTAATAATTCCCATTTTTCATTTCAAGAAAATCAATAGCATAGGCGTGGATGATTGCTGAGCTTTCCATAACCCTTTTGAGTGCAGCCCCCTTCTCGCTTTCAGGGCAGTTTTCAAAGTAATCCCTGAGGTTGAGCCCAGCGCTCCTTTTCATAAGATGGTATACCCTGCCATCCTCATCCCTGAACACACTTATTGGGATGGGCGCAATGTTCCTGAAGTCAGTCCTTATCTTGTTCCTGAACAGGTCTGTGAGAAAATCGCTTGTGATATACTCTGAAACTATCCTTGCCTCTTCTTCATCCGGGTTTATTCCCTTATTCCGCTTGAGAATCAGTGCATCCTTGAAGAATCCTGACTTTCCAATCTCAAACACCTCATTCCTCGAGCTTGGAACTTCATAGAGGCTCTTTTCCAGCATTCCTGTTTTCTTAAGCCCTTCCACAAGTTCCAGCGCTGTATCCTCTGAAATCTTTTTCTTTCCTACTTCAGAAAGGAACATCGAGCAAAGCGCCAGAATCTTCAGTCTCATCTCGCCATCTGAGCCTGAAATTGCATCCTGCCAGTTTTTAAGCGAGGAGCCGAGGTCATTCTCAAGGTAATAGCTTGAAAATGCGTTGTCAATGGAATCCCAGGATGAGCTGCTATTCTTTGATTTCTTGAGGAGCATCCTGTCAAGCGGATTCAAAATAATCCTGTTGATAAATAGATTTCTGATAACATCCGCCTTTTCCCCTGAATCCGAGCTCTCGGTAAGCCGGCTGTAATAGTAAAAGGATTCATCTATCTTGCCAAGCTTCCTCTTAACATTTGCAAGAAGGCAGTAAGAAAACCTGCTGTCATCGCCTTTTGCTATTTTTTCCTCCTCAACAGCCTCAAGTTTTTCAAGAGATTCCCTGCTTCCCTTTCCTTTCAGCTCAAGCGACAACTCGCGCCCCAGGTATTTCCATGAGCTTATATTTTCGGCATTAAATGAGGATATCATTTTCATTGCAGCAGAATACATTAATCCCGCTGAAAACGCAATTGATAAGAGCCCGAGGTCCTCTTTGAGAAAGTTTCCACCGATGAAATTCTTAAGAGGAAGC
>PEXD01000069.1 GCA_002779235.1 Candidatus Woesearchaeota archaeon CG07_land_8_20_14_0_80_44_23
AAAGAAAATTATAAAAAATGTATTCATGCACACATTAATTCAGTTTAGATCATTGCCTAAGATAAAAAAGCTTTTCATAACTAAAAAAGCCGCCATATTTGATTCAAGCGAAGGTGCTGTTCCTACAAAAAAGACAGCACTTCAATTATATCTTATAATAAGTAAGTGTGCAAGCGGGTTATACAAATGTGCATTGATAAAAAAAGAAGAATATAACTATCTCATAGAAAAACTGTATTCAGAGTTTTTCCTGCATCTTATCTTCTATCATTTTGCGATAAAAGAGGATGGATGCTCTAAAGAAGAATTAGAGAAAATAAAAAATGAAATATATAATAAATTCATAAAAAACACAAAAAACAATAATATGAAGATACGCCTTTCATTTTTAATAATTAAAAGCAAATTCCTGCTTCATATATTCAAAATGGGCTATTTTTTTATTTATGTAAAAATCATGAATCTTTTCAGAAAAGACAAAAAGCAAATTGCCTGGAAGTTCTGGGAAAAAAACAAGAGTGCAGGTGGAAGAAGGAATTACTTTTAAATAGATAGAATAATTTAAATATTGAAAATATTGAGATACTGTTTGGGGTGGAAAAATGAAGGTTATAATTCTTTGTGGAGGGCTTGGGACAAGGCTGAGGGAGCAGACAGAGTTCATACCAAAACCAATGGTGACTGTAGGCGGAAAGCCAATACTCTGGCACATCATGAAAATCTACTATCACCAAGGGTTTAATGAGTTTGTGCTGCCTCTTGGATACAAAGGAGAGTTGATAAAGGAATATTTCATGCACTACAAGTGGAAAAACTCTGATTTCACGCTTGAAGTTGGAAAAGACAAGGGAGCGGAATTCCACAACAACAAGGAATGCGAGAACTGGAAGATACACTTCATAGACACAGGGCTCCTGACAAAAACCGCAAGAAGGGTTCATCTTTTAAAAAAAGTCCTGACAGATGAGGACGGCTTCATGCTGACATACGGAGACGGAGTTGCAGACATAAACTTAAAGGAGCTTCTTGAATTTCACAAGAAAAAAGGGCTTCTTGCAACAATAACCGGATTCAAACCAAATCATAGATTCGGGCTTGTTGAAGAAAGAGACGGAAAAGTAAAAAAATTCAAGGAAAAGCCGCAGATGTCAGACATGGTAAATATCGGATTTATGGTGTTCAGCAAGAAGGCACTTGACTATTTTACAGAGGAAGATGTAATGCTTGAAACAGAAGTCCTTCCCAAAATTGCAAAAGATGGAAAGCTTGCAATTTACGAGCATAAAGGCTCGTGGCATTACATGGACACCCAAAGGGACTGGGAAGAGCTCAATAAAATCTGGGAACAAAAACCAGTGTGGAAAATATGGAAGGACTAAACATCTATAAAGGAAAAAAAGTGCTTGTCACAGGGCACACTGGCTTCAAGGGAGCATGGCTCTCAATCTGGCTCATAAGAATAGGTGCAAAAGTAATTGGATTCTCGCTTCCGAAGTCTGACAATGACTATGTGTATAAGCAGACTGGGCTTGGAAATGCGATTTTTGCTGATGAAAAAGGAGAGATAAGAGACTATAAACAGCTGAAAAAAGTATTTGACAAATACAAACCTGATTTTGTATTTCATCTCGCTGCTCAGCCTCTAGTGAGGCTCTCTTATGAGATTCCCCTTGAGACATTTGAGGCAAATGTGATTGGAACTGCAAATGTGCTTGAGTGCATAAGGAAAAGCAGTTCTGTGAAGGGCGCTGTGCTGATAACAACAGATAAGTGCTACAAAAATAAGGAAACAATAACGCCATACAAGGAAACAGACGAGCTTGGAGGATATGACCCATACTCATCAAGCAAGGCCTGCGCAGAAATCGTGATTGGGAGCTACCGCGACGCATTCTTCAGAAATTCAGATATATTAATTGCCTCTGCAAGGGCAGGAAATGTGCTCGGAGGCGGGGATTTCGGGAAAGACCGACTTGTTCCCGACTGCATAAACTCGCTGATAAAAGGGAAACCAATAAGGATAAGAAACCCTAATGCAGTAAGGCCATGGCAGTACATCCTTGACGTTCTTTACGGATACCTTCTTCTGGGAAAGAAGCTGCTCGAAGGCAGGAGGGAGTTTGCAGAGCCATGGAACTTCGGACCTGAGCAGCGCTCAATAGTGCCTGTGAGGAAAATTGCAGACTTGATGGTAAAAGAGTGGGGCTCGGGAAGCTGGCAGGACTGCAGTAATTCCAAAGAGAAGAAGCACGAGGCAAAACTCCTGAATCTGGACATCACAAAAGCCAAGAAGAAATTAGGATGGAAGCCAAAGCTCACAATTGATGAGAACATAAAGCAAACAGTCAGATGGTACAGGAACGAGAGGGCGCTTGGGAAAGGGGATGTTCTAAATCTATGCTATTCAGAGATAGCGATGTATGAGAAGAAAAGATGAGAGAAAAAAAGGTTCTGATAACAGGCGCAACAGGGTTCATAGGCGCAAACCTGGCGCACCGGCTGGCAAAAAAGGGAAAGGGCACAGTATATGTAACTGTAAGGAAAGAATCCAATCTGTGGAGGATAAATGACATAAAAAATTCGCTGAAATTCATAAATTGCGACCTTACAGATTATTCTGAGACGGAAAAAATTGTGGAAGAGATAAAGCCGGATGTTGTTTACCACTGTGCAGCATACGGCGCGGTATATGGAGAAAATGATTTTCTTAAGACAATTCAAACCAATCTCATTGGAACAATAAACCTGATTAATTCATGCATTGGAAAGGGGATTTCTGCATTTGTGAATCTCAGCAGCTCTTCTGAGTATGGGTTGAAGGACAGGCCGATGAGAGAGGATGACCCGCTCAATCCGAATACTGACTATGGCATATCAAAGGCAGTTACGACAGAATATGCATCCCAGATTGGAAAACTCAAGGGCATGCCAATAATTACATTGCGCCTTTTTTCGCCTTTTGGATACTATGAGTCAAAAAGCAGGCTGATTCCATCGCTTCTGCTGAGCATCATAGAAGGCAGGGAGCCGCAGCTCGCAAATCCCGGCTCTGCAAGGGATTTCATTTTCATTGAGGATGTAATAGATATCATGATTGAGGCCTCCCTAAAGGCAGGAAAGCATGCCGGCGGGGTATTCAATGTTGCAAACGGAAGACAGTTCACTGTAAAAGAGGTTGCAGAGCTTGCGATAAAGATAAGCGGGAAGAATCTGAAGCCGCACTTCAATGCGCTGCCCGAAAG
Organism: Candidatus Woesearchaeota archaeon CG07_land_8_20_14_0_80_44_23; assembly: GCA_002779235.1. GTDB lineage: Archaea > Nanobdellota > Nanobdellia > Woesearchaeales > 0-14-0-80-44-23 > 0-14-0-80-44-23. The sequence continues at coordinate 3,243 of PEXD01000069.1, forward strand.
AGTATACGACACGAACTGCTGGGTTGCGGACATGAAAAAGACATTTGCAAGCTTTAACTGGAGGCCGAGATACAGTATGGAAAAATCATTGGAAATAATGCTTGGCTGGCTTGAAAAAAACAGAGGATTATACATCCAAAATGGAAAATAGGGAATTACTTGAAAAAGCGAAAAAAATAAGGAGAAACTGCCTGATTCAGGTTTCTGCTGCAAAATCATCACACATAGGAAGCATGCTTTCAATTGCAGACATTTTAGCATATTTATTCTATAAAGAGATAAAAAAGGAAGATAGATTTGTATTAAGCAAAGGGCATGCCTCACTTGCGCTTTATGCAGTTCTTGCTGACAAGGGAATAATCTCAGAAGAAATGCTAAAGACATACTGCAAAAATGGAAGCTGTCTCATAGGACACCTTAATCACAAGGTTCCTGGAGTTGAGGTATCAACTGGCTCCCTAGGGCACGGGCTTCCAATGGCTGCAGGAATGGCGCTCGCAAACAAGATTGATGGAAAAAGCGCGAGAGTATACTGCCTTATTGGAGACGGGGAATGCCAGGAAGGCGCGGTCTGGGAATCGCTGATATTCATATCTAATCATGATTTGAAAGGACTCGTCATAATAATTGACGCAAACAAGCTGCAGGGGTATGACTTCTGCGAAAACATATTTCCTGAAAAACGGCTGATTGCAATGCTGAAGGCAACAGGGCTTAATTTCTACGAGATAAACGGGCATGATTTTTCAGACATGGAAAAAACATTTGAGAAAATAGGAAACAGCAAAAATGAAAAGGCAAGCATAATATTTGCCCACACAACAAAAGGGAAGGGAGTTTCATTCATGGAAAACAAGCTGGAATGGCACTACAAGAGCCCGGATGACGAGCAGCTGAAAAAGGCATTGGAAGAACTAAAATGAGAAATGCTTTCATAACTGCGCTGGAAGGAGAAGCAGAGAGAAATGAGAGAATTGTCCTTCTCACAGGAGACCTTGGATTCTCTGTGTTTGAAAATTTTCAGAAAAAATTTCCTGAAAGGTTCTTCAATGCGGGCTTATCCGAGCAGAACATGATGGGGCTTGCCGCAGGACTCTCTTTATCAGGAAAGAAAGTTTTTGTGTATTCAATAATCCCATTTGTAACATTCAGATGCCTTGAGCAGATAAGAAATGACATCTGCTACCAGGACTTAGATATTGTAATAGTTGGCGTTGGCTCTGGATTGTCCTACGGAGCTCTCGGATTCAGCCACCACGCAAACGAGGACATAGGTGCATTAAAGTCAATACCGAACATTACGATACTTTTACCTTCTGACCCGAGTGAGGTTTCTGCTTTGGTAAAAGAATCATTTTCATACACGCATCCAATCTATTTAAGATTAGGAAGAAACAACGAAAAAAAATTCAACAATTCTTCTAACATAAAAATAGGCGAAGCATATTATATCGCTGAAGGAAAGGATATTGCGCTAGTCACTCACGGGAGCATAATTGAGGAGGTAATGGGCGCATATGAAATGCTTAAGGAAAAAGGAATTAATGCGTCTGTAATTTCATGCCCGACAATAAAACCGCTCAATGAAAAATTCTTCGAATCAATGTACAAAAAGCACAAAAAAGTGTTTGTAGTTGAAGAGCACAACGCAATCGGGGGGCTTGGGGATTCCTTATGCTCCTTCGGGAAAACCATAAAAATCGCAATCAATGACCACTTCATCTGCGAAGCAGGGGACAATAAATACTTAAGAGCAAAAGAAGGGCTTAATGCTGAATCAATTACAAAAAGGGTTTTGGAAGAGTTAAAATGAGAACTAAAGAAGAAATAAAAAAAGAGATTTATTCACGGGTAAAAGAGTATTATGATTCTTACCTCTCTTCAAGAGGCGAGGCAATACCTGTTTCCGGGAAGAAATATGATGAGAAAGAGCTGATATCCATAGTTGATGCTGCTCTTGAGGGATGGTGGACAGAAGGAAAGGTGACACTTGAGTTTGAGGAGAAATTCAAGAAATTCTTAGGAGTAAGTAATGCAATTGTAGTAAATTCAGGCTCTTCAGCAAACCTGCTTGCATTTAAGGCGCTTATGTCTTCTAAGATTAAAGAGAGAAGAATAGAGCTGGGGGATGAAATAATAACTGTTGCAGCATCATTCCCAACAACAGTCAACCCAATAATACAAGCAGGATGCATTCCTGTGTTCTGCGATGCTGAATTAGGAACATACAACATCAGGATTTCGGACATGAAAAAGGCGCTATCCTCCAAAACAAAGGCAGTGATGATTGCGCACACTCTCGGAAACCCATTTAACGTGAAAGAAGTGTCTGAGTTCTGCAGAAAGAACAAACTATGGCTGATTGAGGATTCCTGCGATGCGCTTGGGGCAACTTATGATGGGAAGAACGTCGGAACATTCGGGGACATTGCAACATTCAGCTTCTACCCTGCGCACCACATAACAATGGGAGAAGGAGGAGCTGTTGTAACTAATAATCCAAACTTAGCGCGGATAATACGCTCAATACGCGACTGGGGAAGGGACTGCTGGTGCATGACAGGGCATGACAACACCTGCGGAATGCGGTATTCCTGGAAACTCGGGGATTTGCCTCTCGGCTATGACCATAAGTATATCTATTCTGAGATTGGATACAATCTCAAGAATACTGACTTGAATACTGCAATTGGAGTTGCACAGATGGACAAACTGCCTTCTTTTATTTCTGCAAGAAGGAAAAACTTTGAAGAACTGCTGGACAAGATGAAAAAGTTTGAGAAATACTTCTATTTGCCTGTTGCTGAGCCAAATTCAGAGCCAAGCTGGTTTGGATTCCTGCTCACTGTGAAAGAAGATGCTGGGTTCACAAGGGAAGACCTGCTTAAATTCCTGGAAAAAGAGAAAATAGGAACACGGCTTCTTTTCGGCGGAAACATTACAAAGCAACCGTACTTCATAGACAACAAGATAAAGCATAGAATTATTGGAGACTTAAAGAATACGGATATCATAATGAAGAATACATTCTGGATAGGAGTATGCCCACTGATTGAAAAAAAAGACATTGAGAAAATGAGCGAAGCATTTGAAAGGTTTTTGAAAAGATGAAAATACTATTAACCGGCGCCACAGGATTCATAGGAAGCCATGTTCTAAGGAGAGGACTGAGCGAAAATTATGAGATAATAATAGCTAAAAGAAGTAATTCAAACACAAAGAGAATAAAAGATGTTCTGGACAATGTAAAGTGCTATGATGTTGACACAATGCCGCTTTCAAAAATATTTGATGAGAATAAAATAGATTTAGTCATTCATTGCGCCACAAATTACAAAAAGAACCATAATTATGAGGACATACCTTCCTTAATAGAAGATAATATTACGTTTCCCTCACAAATTCTCGAACAAATGCAGATTCATAATGTCAAGTATTTCATAAACACAGGCTCTTTTTTTGAATATGCATTATCTACTTCTTCTGATTCACCCCGAAAAAAAATTAATGAAATGCAAAAAAAAGAACCATATGATTTTTATGCAGCGACTAAAAGTGGTTTTTCAGAGATATTGAAGTGGTATTCCAAGAATTGTGGTATTAAGGTAATTGAACTAAGATTGTTTTCAGCTTATGGACCGGGCGATAATGAGAAATTATTCAATTTTCTGATTAAGAACTTCATAAATCAAAAAAAATTTGAAATGTGCCCCTGCGAACAGCAGTGGAACTGGACTTTTGTTGAGGATATTGCAGATGCATATATCTGCTCAATTAAATACATAACAAACATGAAATCAGATTATGAATGCTTTAATATTGGAAATGAAAAAACAGCATCAATAAAAGAACTTATAAAAATTATTGAAAAAATATCGGGAAAAAATAATCTTGTTTCATATACAAAGCCATATGTAGAAAAGGAGATATTTTATGTAAATTGCAATAGCAAAAAAGCCCAAAAAGAATTTGGATGGAAGGCAAAATATAATGTAAAGAAAGGCATTAAAATAACATACGACTGGCTAAAGGAGGAGATAAAAAATGAAAGACCAAACTGAAAAAATATTTGGCGTTACAGGCAACTGGATTGAGGGTGTTGTAATAAAGAAATTAGATAAGATTCCTGATGAAAGAGGAAAAATCTGCCATATGCTGCGAAATGATGATGAATTTTTTGAATGTTTTGGGGAAATATACTTCTCAACAATATATCCTGGCGTAATAAAAGGATGGCATTATCATGAAAAAATGGCGCTTAATTATGCGGTAATAACTGGAAGCATTAAATTAGTTTTATATGATGACAGAACAGA
>PEXD01000076.1 GCA_002779235.1 Candidatus Woesearchaeota archaeon CG07_land_8_20_14_0_80_44_23
AAAAACGGCGCCTTATCTCTAAACTAAAGTATTGAGTTTTAGCGCCGTTTTTTAGCATAAAAAAATCCACCCCGCACAAATCCAAATTATTAAATTGTTCAAATTATCAAATTATTTATTATGATTTAGCTCAGCGCTGAAACAACTGTGATTATCAGTACTAGCACTGCTGTGAAAACAGCCAGAAACTTGGCTGCCCTTTCTTTGACAGTGATTATTGGCTCTCCTGTTAATTCTGCCATATAAAATTTACACCCCCTAAAATCCACCTGCTGTGGATTCAGCACTGACTTTTAAACCTTTTCCTTTTTCTGCCCTCTGCTATCCAGCTCGAGAGTTTCTATAATCTCTTCCGGCTCTATCCTGTACGAGTTCTTGTTGATTAGCTTGGACATTGTTTTCCTGCCCTCAAAGAAATGATGCTTGGCTATCATGTGCACCTGCATCAGGTTGTAGTTGAACTCCAGCTTCTCCCTGCTCTTCAGGTTCCTTACTGTGAAGTCATAGTTTGCCTGCTGTCCGTAGCCGCATTTCAGGACTTCCAATTCCTTAGGCAGATTATTCCAAGGGCAGCCTGCGTCGCCGATTCTTTCCACAATCACCATGTAGTATGCGCTGGGAAGCTCCTTGAGCATCCTGCTATTCCTTAAAGGTTTAATAAAAGGCCTTATATGGAAGAGCCCTTTTCCACCCGCGCTTTTCTCAAGAAAAGGGCGGTTTCCATTCTTTAACTCAACAATGTTGTAATCAGAATCAAGGATTGTTACAGCATTGTTGGTGCTCCTGTAATTATCAAGCGAGGCATTGGCCATCTTTTCAAGGCGTGATGCTAGGTCCTCATAGGAGAGCCCATATTTTTGCATTGTGAGATAGTCCTGCTTTTTGATTTCTATCAGGTCCTCTTCCCGCCCAAGAAACCCACCCATGCTATGCCTCCTGAGTATCTCACTAAGCGTATCGCTGGCGCCTATCTCTGCGGTGCTGGAAAAAATGTTGTAAAATGCCAGTCGCTCAAGGTCGCTCATCTCATCTTCTTTCTTTATGGACACCTTGGACACCTCAGACACCTCATGCTTTTCAGGTGCAAGACTCTGTCTTTGCGCCTCATTTTCTTTGTCTGCCATTTCTACACCTTTTTGAATGCCTTCAATAGATTATCGCAACAACAACGCTTCTTACCTGGGAGAACCTTATCTTTCCCGGGTCCTCGCTGGGGTTGTTGTCGCCCTTTGCCGTGCAGTACCAGCCCTGCTCGTCATATCCAATCCTGACAACCCTGTGTATTGTAATGCCGTCCGCATATTCCGACTCGTAGGAGATTATATCGCCGATTTTTATATCGCTTTCGTTTTCAGGAGCCACCTCAATTGCGTTTGAGTTCTCGTTCAGCACCGGCTCCATGGAGTGCGTAGGAGTGAAAGAAGCCCATTCAGCATTCCTGATTGCAAGTATGACTTTGTCTCCAGTAACATAAATCTGATTTTCAGAAACCCTGTCTGCAGGGCATGCCCTGACTGCCGGCTGCTTGAACACTGAGTCAAGTATTCCCTGCTTTGGGTCAGCCATCTGCATTGAGGTCTTGGCTGCTGCATCAGCTGCCGCATCCCCTGTAACCTGCCCGCCATTTCCGTAGAAGGCTGCAAGCTCCCTGTTCTGGTAATAGTTGAGCGAGATGTCTGCGTATATGCTGTTCGCAACCCACCCCAGCGTGAACAGGAGAACTGCAAAAGCCACTGCCCCCAACCTTATCTGTCTCATAATCACTGTATAGTGATTACTAATATTTAAAGATTGCTATTTTTAGCCACTAATAAGTAGTTATAAAATTAATGGAAATTAATGGAAATCAATGCCGGGCAGAGCATGGGCATCCCTGTTTTTGGGCTGTCCCTATCCCTGAGACAAAAAGGGGGTGCCTCGACGCTGAAGAATAGGACACTGCACTTAGAGAGGGAAAAAGCCCTGCAGCAGCAGAGAGCGCCTCGCCTGCAAGGGCAGAGCCGATTATCATGTTTGAGGTTACAACGCTCGGCGCCTTGTCATTCAGCTGACAGGAGTCCCTCTCTGCCTTCCTCTTCTTCCACTCCTCTGCAATCCCGTATATTCCTGTCTGGCACTCAAGGCAGCCGCTCTTTCCCGGAATGTATGCCCGCACAGCGCCTGAGCATTCATCTGTGCCTGCATCAAAATATGGTATCTGCATGCTAACAGCAATCCTGTTGAGGCAGGACCTTGCATAGGGGTTGTCCACCCCGCCTATTATCATTCTATAACTGCGGCTCCTAACAAAATCCTCTGTTACTGCAATTATGCCATTATTCCTGTCATAGCTGTCAAGCTCCTGCTCAGAGTCCACCACCTTCCCGATTATCGGGGAGACATTAAGCCCTGATATCCTTGAAATCCTGTCTGCAAGCGCCTCTGCCTTCCTCCTGCCCCTCTTTATTGAATCCCTGTCGCAGATGAGCACCTGCCTGTTGGCGTTTGCCAGCTCCACGCTGTCAAAGTCAGCTATGTCAATGTTCTTGAAGCCGGAAAGCGAGAGCGCAAGGGCTGCAAAGTTGCCTATTGCCCCTGCTCCTGCGACAAGCACCCTGTCCTCAATTGAATAGCCTTTTGCCTCATGATTTGCCTCATAATTTTCCATTTTTATTTTATCACCGTAAAAAATTCTCTCAGGAGAACAGAGAGTGTATAATATTTCCTCGTCAGGCATCACATCATTTTTGAGCGGCATTAGAAACTTCCTTGCGATGTCAAGGGCCAGCCCTGCGGCAATGCCAGACGGGATTATCCCCTGCCTTTTTCCCTCAAATAAAAGCATCCTGTCATCAAGAGAATACTGCGAGCTGGATGAGCCAGATGAGCCAGGTGAGCCAGGTGAGCCAGGTGAGCCAGGCATTGCTGCAGAGACAAGGCAGCGCTCGCTGTCTGCTGATATTGAGATGTAAGGTATCCTGTTTTTGCTGCAGTATGCAAGAGAGCCCTCTTTTGAGGCGTAGCTTGAAGATGCATCTATTATAAAGTCAATTTTCCCAAGCCCTGGAAGCGAGCGGATGCCAGCGCACATGGAATCAATCCTTACCATAACGCTCTTGTCAATCAGGTTCTCAACTGCCTCCTCAAGCGATTCTGCCTTTGAGGATGAGCTGCAAAGGAATGAAAGGAAGTCCTCATGCTTTGGCAGTTCCCTTGATGTGTCAAGAATGCTTATCCTGCCCAATCCAAGGGCTGAGAGCCCTGCAGCAAGATAGTTTCCTGCTGTTCCTGCCCCGAGTATCACAGCATGCGCCGAGCAGAGTTTTTCCTGATTCCAGCCTGAAATGCGCTCCTGCCTGTCAAAATGCCCCTCAGAAGAATCATAAGTCTCGAGCCGCCTGAGCGCCTCGCTCACCTTCAGCTCCGGTTTCTTCAGGGATGCTTGGGCCCTCTGTTGGGTCCTCTCTTGTGCGCTTTTCAACACACGCAGCTTTTCGCGTATTGCCATTTTCAAAGCCTGAAATCACGGATTATTTTCTTCTTCCTCTCGTTGTAGCAGATTATCCTGTCTTCAGGGGTGTCTGGAAGTTCGCCGAATATGAATTCAATAGCCCTCCCAGCAACACCCCTAACCCTATTTTGGATTTCCCTAGTTTGGATTTCTTTGCTGCGCTCTTCTCTTATGCGATTGTCAATCTGTTCAATCTCGCGCTTCCCCCTGCTCTTTATCTCTGCCTCAAGATTCCTCGCCCTTTCTGAAAGCGCTTCATCGCTGCACGACTTTGCTATGTATTCAAGCCGGTCAATCTCCTTTCCAACCTCTTGTAAATCAGGCAGAGAACCCTCATGGTATCTGAGCATCATTTCAATTGATTTTAGTGTGGCACTGTCTGTGGCACTGTAGTTCTGCTGCCCGCTGTCCTGATACATCTCTCTCATATTCTTATACTTTAGATGGACAGCTGGATTGTAATTTGAATGGATTTCTGCTTGAATTTCTGGTTGGATTGCTGGTTGGATTATTGGTGGGATGGCATTGATATTCACTGGATGCGCATGCGAGAAGCAGTAGCCGGGCTCAAGCTGGGACTCCTGCTGGCGCACAACAGCTGGATTTGCAGCCGGATTAGCAGGGGCAGGGGCAGGCGCAGGCGCAGGAACATGCGCTGGCTCATATGGCTCATACATTGGCTCTGATAGTGGAGCAGATTTTTCATTTCCTGTCTCCTCTTTATTATACTCTCCTTTATCAGTATTCTTCCTTTTCCTTTCCTTTTCTCTTTTTCTTTTTTCCTCTCTCTCCCTTATAAGCTCTGAGATTGGAACTCCGTCTATCCTCACCTTTGAGCACGCCTCTTCCTTCAGAATATCGTAAAGCCCCTCAACTTGCTTTCCCGAGATTATTATTTCAAGGGGAGCGTTCTCTATCTTCATCAGGCGCTGGGTTGCAGGGTCCTCAAACATCAGCTCGGCATAGGGCTTCCCGCTGCCCAGGCTCACCACAACGCTGTATGCAAAGCCCGAGCTTATCCTCTCTATTTCATATGCTTCCTGCAGAAGATTAGGTGGAAGATTGGGCTGAAGATTGGGCAGAAGATTGGGCAGAAGATTCGAGTTTTCAGGCGCCTGAATCTCTATTATGCTGCTGCCAGAAATCCTTATCTTTTCCTTCCCTCCCCTCACAATCCTCTCTATTGCGCTTTCCTTGATTGGAATTCTCCTTTCAGAGAGCACAACCTGGTTGTAGGGCGCGACTGAGAGGAAGAGCTGCCTGAAGTTCTGCTCGTCCCTTTGGGAATGGAACGCAGGCATTGAATCGTGGCTGTGCCACCAGCCGATGACCCGCTTTCCTGAAGCTGCAATCTCCTCAATAACAGAGCTGAGCATCCCGGGCTTTCCAACATATCCGTCATGGCAGACCTCCTGGTCAGTGAACAGATAGGCGTCATCAGCAACATCCGAGCCCCTCTCTGCGGCAAGGAAGCCGCCGCACTCAATCTCAAGCGAGGAAAGCTCGCACACCACCCCAGCATACATATTCGCCTTTGTGAGGGCGTAATCTGTTATTTTGACTCCTGAAAGAATTCCCAAAAGCTCCTCTGAAGCAGCTATCCTCCCAAGTTTTTTTGCTATGCTCATTTTGATTGCCCCACTCTGATTGTTTCACTTTGATTGCTTCAATTTGATTCTCTCACTTTGATTGCCTCAGTATGGTTGCCTCACTTTGTCTCTACATTTGAAAACAATGGCTTTTTCTCAGCCAGCAGGTTCTTGTACCTTGAATACTCTCCTGCAAAATTCGCAACATTCAGCACGTGCCAGGGTTTCATCTCAGAATCGTTCGTGTATCCTGAAAGAAGCGTCTTTTCGCCGAATGAGAGGGCCCTCTCATATTTCTGGGGCACTGCGCTGCAGCGCCTCATCTCCTCTGAAAACCCGTCCTTGAATATGCAGATGCTCTCCATTTCTTTATTATAGTGCAGAAAGGGATGGTTGTATTCCTCTATGACAAATGTCTCATCTTTCGGAGGAAGAAGGGTGCTGCCCTGGAATATTATCTCGCAGGCAACCTTCGCAGTGGAAAAAAGATAGCCCTGCCTATCCCAGAAATTCTGGAGCGCGTATTCCTTCCTTGAGTTTATCCATTTGTAGGCATACATCCTGCCGTTGATTTTTGCGATTCCGAAATAATTTCTCTCAAAAACCCCTTTTGAATTCATATCTGAAATGAATTTCTCCACCTGCGAAACATCCAGCGAGGGCGCATCTGCCGGCTTTGACTCCGCTGAGAGCCGCTCGGCTAGGGAGCGCCAGCAGATTTCAGAGATTCTTCCCTCTGAAAAAGCCCCCTCAGGATTGTATTTAATCCCGTTCAGTTCAACTGCTGCCTCCTGGCCGCTCTCGCGCCTCAGCGAGAAAATCTTGCCTTGTGAAGAGAACATCTCATAATTTTTTGGAAAGAATCCTGAGAGATAGATGTCAGAGAGAATCTGCTCAACTGAAGAAGAATGGCTAACCTCCTCTTTTTTCCTATCCTTGTAAATCAGCGAGCCGCTTATTTTTGGGGCAGAAAAAAGCCCGCCCTCGCCGAATGCGAGCTTTGCAATAGGATTCTTCTCAAAGAGCTGTGCGAGCCGCGAGTCATCCTGGCGCTTTGCTGAATTCTGCCTTAACACTTTCTCTGCCTCTTCCTTTGCCTGGGCAATGTTGTCGAGCAGGAACTGCCTGTCATAGAAAAGCGTGTTTCCTGCCGGAAAGGCGGGCCAGCTGCAGCCGAACACCTTAGCAAATGCAAAAGGGTCATCTTCCCGCATGTCCTCGTCCAGCACATACAGGGCGCCATCTGAAAGAATGCATGTGCTGCCCTCAAGCATTCTCTCAAGCCCTGATTTTTCCATCAAAACCGCCCTGCTGTATTTTTGAAATCACTATGTAGAGCCCCTTGTAGCCCACATCCCTCTTTGTCTCGGGGTCGGTGTATTTCGCGTCCTGGAAAAGAGGCATTGCCCTGATGTTCCTGTAGTCGGTTATTATCTGTGTCTTCGCGCCATTCAGCTCAACTGCCCTGTAATCATACTTCGAGTTTTCCAACTCGGCGATGTTGACATTTGAGAGGTCCACAATCCTCATCACAAGCCCGTTCTCCTTGTGGCTCATCGCAGAAGACATGTAGTCCTGTATGTTCCTCTTGAGGGCAAACTCCTCCTTGTCCAGCCCCTCGTCCTTCAGCAGCTCGCTGACAAGCCCGTCGATTGTCATGCCCGGGTTATTCCTAAGCACAGCTGTGACATCCTTGAATATCGGCTGGCACTCCCTCAGCGATATCTCATCATTTATCATCCCGAAATAGCGCTCATCCATCTTTCATCCCTCCAAAATTCATTATTAACATATAGGGCTTTTTTCTTTAAAACACTTAATGCGGAAAAATGAGAAGAATTTCACCCAACCTGAAAATCTTCCGGAAAGATTTCAACCCTAAGGCGCTGTAAAGAAGAATTGAGAGGATGGTAAGTTAAACGGGAACAGCGGAAGCATGATTTATAGAGCCAAAAATTTCTTGAATTCCGATGTTATAGCAAATCACTCTAATTTTTGTATGTTTTTAGTGATTTGCTTATTAGGAAATAACATCAATTTATACAATTATTAATGTTATGCAGAAAAGCGGCAAAACTCCAATCTTCAGATTGGAGATAAGCCGCTTTTAGCACAAAGAAATGTATTACATTTCTTGTGCAAGAAAACCTTGAGGTTTTCTTTGCATCCTAAAAATCCGCGATTAAGAGAGCGTCCGGTCAAACTCCGGACTTTAGTCCGGAGTAGGACGCTCTCAGCGGATTTTTATGATTTCCTATAAATACACTTTGCATCTATCAAAGTTCTTTCAGAATGTATTTTTCGATTAAATATTTGGCAGTATTGGTAATTTTTTCCGGATGCGATAATAACTCTTTTAATTCATCAATGTCAAAATATCTTATCTCCTCAACCTCCCCCTCGTCACTACTAAAGTTTTCTGCCGGAATATCCTTTTTAATCAGAAACACTTTGACAAAACGGACATTTTTTCCATTGTGAGAAGTCATCTTTGTTCTCTCATTTGCAATCTCCTTGAATTCGCTCTTATCCAGATTTATTCCCAATTCCTCTCTGAATTCTCTCAACGCTCCTTCCTGATAATCTTGTTCAAGAGGAAAATGCCCCCCAACAGAATGGTCCCAAAGATGGTTGTCTGCTCTTTTCTGCAACAACACCTGTTTTCTGGAATTGATGAGGTAGGCGTATGCTTCCCTGTGCAGCAATCCCTTTTCATGAGCTTCTTTTCTTGTAGTTCTGCTTATTATTCTGTCTTCATCGTCCACTACTGCAATTATTTCATCCGGATCGTGAGGAATTCTGCTCATAGGCTCTTGCTAATAATCCACTCTATAAATATTTTTTTAAAAGGACATTTTTCTTGCAAAGTTTTATATACTGCGCAACTTTTATTCACTCAGTGATAGATAATTTTGACGGGTGGGCTTCGGCCCGCCCTTCAAAATTTTAATTTCTGCATATTTTATACATATCCTATAATTTTTTAGCACCTATGAGTTTTTTATGAAAACTTTTTTATACTGAATTCTTATTATTATACATTATTATACAAAAACAAAATAGCAGGTGATAAAAAAATGAGGAAACTTGGAATTTTTTTCGTTGCAATTCTGCTTCTGGCAGCGTTTGTTCTTGCTGAAGGGCCTCAGGCAGGCAATAACAAAATTGAGACAGGGCTTAACGCAGGCGTTTCAAGTCAGATCGCTAATGAAACAGCAGAGCTGCAGACAGCAGCAGAGATACAAAACCAGGGCAACGCCACCCAGATAAGGGCTGAGGAGAGAGTCAGGGCCGGGAACTATCAGTTGGAAAGCGGCGAGCAGGTTGAGGTTCAGGAGGGAGAAAAAGGGCTCATAATGAGTGCCAGGAATGTTGAGGCAAACTCGCAGCTAAACCTGAGCCAGAACACCACAGGCAACAAAACAAGGTTCACTGTGCACCTTTCCAACGGGCTCAATGCAGAGGTAAAAATAATGCCCGATGCTGCCTCAGAAAGGGCGATTGAAGTGCTGAAGGCGAAATGCGAGATTAACAACTGCACAATAGAGCTTAAGGAGGTTGGAAGCGGAAACCAGAGCAGGGCTGCCTATGAGATGAAAGTGGAGAAAAAGGTAAGGGTGCTCGGGCTCTTCCAGGCGAAAATCCAGGAGAGCGCGCAGATTGACGCGGAAAACGGCAATGTGATAAAAGTCAGAAGGCCGTGGTGGGCGTTCCTCGCTGTGGGCTGATTCTGACCCTTTTTCTTTATTTTTTTATCTGACTATATTGTTTTCAAACATCTCCCTTAGAAAAATTAATAAAGGCACAGCCCAATTTCCAATCGGGAAAAAGGGATGAGGATTTACACAGAGCAGAGCGCATTCTCGCTTGTGGACCTTGTAAAGAGGCGCGAGGGCAGCTCCTGGATTGTCGGCAATGAGAACAGCGAAATTTATGTCAGCATATCAGAGAAGGGCTATGAGATACTCCGGCTTTTCGAGCGTGGCAGGAATGTTTCTGAGATAAGGAAAATCTCAAGGGAGCATTTCGGCAATGTCAACATCGATGCATTCATAAGGAACCTGCTGAGGCACGAGTTTGTCAGGGCGATTGACGGCATCCCAATCCAGAACCCGAATGCAAAGCGCATAAGCCCCATGTTTTCCTGGATAAAGCCGGCTCATGTTTCGTGGCTCTTCAGCGAGGCGGCATATGCAATATACGCAGTGCTGATATTCTTCGCAATTGCAATCATGATTTTTTTTCACGGATATTTTCCCAGGCAGTCGGACTATTTCTTTGTCAGCGAGATTTCAATAGTTGTGATAGCTTCCTTTTTCGTGGGCTGGCTGCTCGTGTTTGTCCATGAGTTCGCCCACCATGCTGCCTGCCGCTCATACAATGTGCCGGCATCATTTGGAATCACAAACCGGCTTTACTATCTCGTGGCTGTCACAGATGTCACAAATGTCTATTCTCTTGACAGGAAGAAGCGCTACAGGGTTTACTTTGCAGGCATAGGTGTGGACCTGGTGATAGCGGCTCTCTGCATAATCGCGCTTTTCCTCTCTGACATGCACATGATTATGATGCCGCAGTTCGCATATTCATTCCTGAAATTCATAGCGCTCCTGGAGATGCTTGGGATTGCCTGGCAGTTCTACTTCTACCTCAGGACAGACATCTACTATGTAATTGAGAACTTCTTCAGGATAAACAACCTGCACAAGAAGACGCAGCTCTTCATAAGGGCAATTATCCGCTCATTTGAGAAGAAGAAATTGCACCATTTCCAGCCAATCCACGCCTCAAAGAGCGAGAAGAAAGTGATAATGATTTATGCTGCATGCTTTGTAATCGGGATAGCGGCGAGCTTTGCCATGCTCGCCTTTTACGGCATTCCCATAGCAGTGCGCCTGATAACAAGGGCTTTCCTCGGGCTCTTCAGGGGCGCCCTGGCAGGCAACCAGGGGGTTTTCTACGACTCAGCGCTATTCATGCTTTTCTGGCTCGTCAACCAGGGGCTGCTTCTCTACGCCCTGATAAAGAGCTACAAGCTTTACCAGAAGCCGCTCTTCTACTGGGGCTCGATAGCAGCGCTCATAGCCACAAACCACCTGCTGGTGCTCCTCTTTGTCATAATAATATTGAGCAACCTGAGAAGCCCGCAGATGCTTTACTTATCAATGGCAGGGCTCGGCTTCGCGTTCGGCTCGGGGCTGATAATGCTTGCAAAGAAGCTCAATGCTCTTTCAAATCAGATAATAATGCCGCTGATGGCGCCTGCGCTGGCTCTAGTGGTTTCAGCAATAATATTCGCATTCAGCAGCTACCTGATAAAATCCCTGAGAATTCCAATCACACTCAGCAGCGAGATAATCCCAATGTTCTCATTTATGTACACTGTCGGGATAGCGCTTTCATACCTTGCCACGATGGGAATATCAGCGCTTAAGAGTCATGAAATGTAATGGGCGGCGCTGATTCTTGCACATTGTGAAAAAGAATGTTTCCGACTCAAATGGCGATTCCCGATTCAATTCTTTAACCTGGGGGCTTCTCAACCTTTTAATTTTGTAATACAGCTCATCTTCGATTCCCATCAGATAAACAACTGCGCATGTAAGTTTTTTTGGCATCATTTCGCTGAGGTATGAGCTCACTTCCATAAAGCTCTCTCCAGTGGCAAGCACATCATCAACCAGCAATACATTTCTGCCGGTTATCTCATCCTTAAGATAATCTGCAGGCTGGTTCTTTGGCAGAAGCACCTTTGAATCAGAGAAGTGGTTGTGTGAGTAGCGGACCGCCCGAAAAGACGCTTTATCATAGAGATGCATTGCCACAAACGCCGGCTCAAATCCGCCTGAGGAAATTGCCACTATTGTATCAAGGGGAATCCTGCTGGCGTTCAAGCGAATCAACTCGCTGAAATTCTTCATATCATCTTCAGCGAACGAGAGATGCCTCATTTTTGCACTGCTGCCGCTTTTGTATAATAAAAGCTCTTCCCGGTGTCCAAGAACAGCATCTTTTGCTCTGGCAGTGGCTCTTTTCATATTCTCACTGCTTTTTTCAAAGTAGTAATTGCCAAAGAAATCTTTGTAAGCAAGGCAGATGTCCTCAAGGGTGTCCCTCTGCTCAATCCACTCTTTTCCTGGCTCGTGCCCCGGCTTCCTGTCCACAAGCCCGTCGTAGTAAAGCTGGAGAACTGCAATGAACTGATTCCTCAGAATTGAGGGCTCTGGTTGATTTTCAATCCTGCTGAGCAATACTTCAATCGGCTGTTCATATTCCTGGCTCATTTCATATTCCCTCCAGGGCGCGCACCATCTCCTCAGGACTCAATCTTGAGAGCTGGGTTTTCCGTGTTATTATCCTCTCTGTAAGCAAGCCAGGGGAGCCATTTCTCGACTTAATCAGTTCAGCCGCTATCACCGTTGAGATGAGCTGGGTGTAGCTGCCGTTGAACCTTGAGCCGCTGAACTCCGACTTGAAATCAAAGCCGGACAAATTTCTTAACTTCCTGTCAGCGTTTATCCCGTGCTCTTTGAGAATCGGCTCTATTGCTTTTCTGACTTCAGCACCTGTCTGCTTTCTTTGGTAGTACACGACAAAATTATCAACATAGGAGTAGAGGTGCATCGGGTTTACTGGAATCTTGAACGAAACGTTATCTCCTGTCTTAATGCTCAGCTTTTTCACAGAATCTGCGATATCAGGCACTATCTCAGCGAGGGTATAGGCATTTTTTACGCATTGCTCAATGCTTGAGGGCGCATCAATAGTGAAATACTCTTTGAACTGGACTTCAACCCTTTCGCCGCCAGCATTTATAACCTTCTTATCTTTGCAGCCGTAATCATTGAAGAATATCGCCCAATGCCTTGTTTTAAGCGCCTTTGTTTCATCAAGCTGCTCAATGGATTTCTCAAGTTTATTTGTGTATTCTGACTCAAAATCAGTCATAGTCGATATCATAAAATTGTGCTTCTCCTCTTTTGTCTTTCTCGCGCCGAGGAGCCAGTAAACCTCATGCTCAAGCTCGCTCAGCCTTGGCTGTTCCTTTTTCAGCATTTCAGCTATCCTAACTGCGCACTCCAGCTTCGCAGCGTAATATTCAAACTTCGGCATCTTTGAATTCAAAAATCCTGCCATAGACAGGCATAAACAGAGCATATATTTAAGCCTTGCTTTTTTTACCACTAGTTAGTTAATATAATTTTAAAAGCTTAGCCAGGAATCATAAAAATCCGCTGAGAGCGTCCTACTCCGGACTAAAGTCCGGAGTTTGACCGGACGCTCTCTTAATCGCGGATTTTTAGGATGCAAAGA
>PEXD01000019.1:0-6684 GCA_002779235.1 Candidatus Woesearchaeota archaeon CG07_land_8_20_14_0_80_44_23
TCAATTCTTACCACTCTGCTCTCGTCCATCATCTCCATACCGCCGACGTTCTCAAATGGAAGCACCTGCAGGAACATGTGAAAGTATGAGTTGTAGCCGAAGGGCCTCTGGTATAGAAGCACATTCCTGTCAGGGTCTGCGCCTATTGTGTTGAGCGCTGAAGAGAGCTTCCTAAGCGCGTCTCCAAGGCCCAGGAACTCATCTTCTGTGAGCATTGTTATGTCCTCAACGTGCCTCTTGGGAACAATCTTGAGGTCATAGTTTCTTATTGGAGCCCGCGTTGCGTATACGCTGCAGTATTCATTTTCATGGATGAGGAATTCCTTTTTCTGCTCTTCGCTGGGCTGGCAGAACTTGCAGCAGTTTGCAGAGCGCTGGTTGTCAAATGCCTGCAGGATGTCCTCCATTGTGCTTCCGTGCCCGTCCTGGTTGAGGTCCACGTATGCCTGGGCATGCAGCCTCTTCAGGCTGCCCCCCACTTTCTTGCCAATGTTGAAGAAAGAGTATACTGGAATGTAGCTTATACCCCTGTTGGCTGCCTCTCGCCTCACATAGAGCAGAGCGCACTTCATTGACTCAAGCATGGCCGCAATGTCGCCTGCAGGGGCATCCTCCAGCTTTTCATAGTAACTTGAGGGTATTGTTATGAGGTTTATGCCCTTTGATATCTTCGTGAAGCTGTTGTTAATCCTGGGCTTTATGTATCTCTCAACTTCCTTGTCAATGACCCTCACATAGGCAGGGAATCTGTTTATTATGGTCACTGCTTTTTCAGATGAGAGGTTCTCCTTTTTTGGGAATATACTGAACGGGCTGTCATTTTCAGAAGCGCCTTTTGAAACCACGATGGCAAAGTCGTTTCCTGATATTATGCTGGCAAAAAGGTCTGTTGTCTCCTTTTTTTCCTCTTTTGCTTCAGAATACTCCTTTGGCCTTATTCCCCTTACAGCGCTTATCAGGGCGAATCTTCCTTCATACTTATCCGGGACTATTATTCTGGAGCCGTTTGAGTGGAAATTTATGTTTCTGGAAAGGGTAAAGTCCCACCTCTTTTTTGGGACCTTTCTCAGCACTTGCATTACAGCATTTGCTTCAATAGCTTTATCTTCGCAGTCAATCTTCTGCACGAGCTCCTCAAGAGAAAGGGCTGACGCAGCTGCAATCCCATCCTCAGAATGACCATCCTGATATTCTAATAATATTTCCCTCCTGAAATTTTCCTTGTTGATTATGCCCCAGTGCCCGAATGATATTTCATCATAATTCAGAACTTCCATCCTGCGCCAGAAATTTAATCACTATAAAAACTTTTTTATTCAAGGCCGGCAGCGCCAGTTCCGCAAACTATTTATACTGCTTAAATGCATATTCCGTCAATAAGGTGAGAGTTAAAAATGCTTGAAATGAGATTCATTCTGGAGCATCCCGAAATAGTTAAGAAAGACCTCCAGAAAAGGGGCGACACTGAAAAGCAGAAATGGGTAGATGAGATACTATTATTTTCTTCAAAGTTAAAGTCATTGAATTCAGAAATACAGGAGCTAAGGGCAAGAAGGAATGCCATCTCAAAGCAGGTAAATGAGGAAAAAAAGGCAGGCAAGAGCGCCAGCGCTTTCATAAAAGAAGCTGCTTCAATACCAGGAATAATTAAAATAAAGGAAAAAGAGCTGGCTGCAATAGAAGAAAAGACGCTTTATTACAGGATGAGAATACCGAACATCCTGCATGAGTCAGTTCCGATAGGAAAGGACAGCTCTGAAAATGTTGAGATAAAGAAGTGGGGCAAGACAAGGAAGTTTGACTTCAAGCTGATTCCCCATGGGGAGCTTGCAGAGAAGCTTGGGATTGCGGACTTCAAGACAGCAGCAAAGGTCTCAGGGGCGGGCTTTGTCTATGTGAAGGGAGAGCTTGCGCTACTTGACCTTGCGCTCCAAAAGTTTGCAATAGAGCACCTTATCAAGAAGGGATTCGAGCTTATCGAGCCGCCCCTTATGCTTGGAAAGGAGGCATATGAGGGGGTAACCTCGCTTGACGACTTCCAAAATGTCATGTATAAAATTGATGGCGAAGATATGTATATGATAGCAACTTCAGAACACCCAATTATTGCAATGCACAAGGACGGAATTATTGATGAAAAAGAACTTCCCTTAAAATATGTGGGAGTAAGCCCGTGCTTCAGAAAGGAAATAGGAAGCCACGGCGTGGACACGAGAGGATTCTTCAGGATGCACCAGTTCAACAAGGTGGAGCAGGTGGTGTTCTGCAAGCCAGAGGACTCATGGAAACTACATGAGGAAATACAGAGGAACACCGAAGAGATGATTGAGGCGCTTGAGCTCCCATACAATGTAGTCAACATCTGCACTGGCGATATAGGAATTGTTGCAGCAAAGAAATATGATATAGAAGTGTGGTTTCCGAGAGAGGAAAAGTATGCTGAAGTTACTTCATGCTCAAACTGCACCTCATACCAGGCAGTCCGCTCTAACATAAAGTTCAAGAAGGCAGACGGCACAAAGGAGTATGTGCACACCCTGAATAACACAGGGCTTGCAACTTCGAGGATAATGAGGGCAATACTTGAGAACTACCAGAACAGCAATGGCTCTGTGACAATTCCAAAGGTTTTGGTGCCTTACATGAACGCTATCACAAAAATATCGCAAAAGAAAATAAATGAGCATTAAATATCATTAAATGGGGTGATGAAAATGGCAATTGTCGATCTCAACCATTCGGACTTTGACAAGGAAGTCATGAAATGTGACAAGCCGGTTATAATAAAGTTCTACACACTGTGGGACAGCGCCTGCAGGGCTTTCTCAGCAATGTTTGAGGATTTATCTCAGGAATACGAGGGAAAGGTGAAGTTTTGCAACTCAAATGTTGATGCCAATCCAGACCTTTCAGAGCAGCTGAATGTGCTTAGGATACCTGCAGCAATAATATTTTACCAGGAAAAGGAGATAAAAAGGATGCTGAACCCATCCAGGGTGGCGCTGAAGCTGGAACTTGATGCAGCCCTAAGAAAAGTCAGGAATTTTTGATTTTTTAGACGCCCTGAAATAATGATTCTGCACTAGATCTGTCTGTCCCATATGATGGTTGCAAAAGAAAAACTATTTAAAGAGAACAAATCTGCCCTAAGGAAAGATTCTATGCAGCGGGGTAGAGCAGACAGGAGTGCTCGATGGGCTCATAACCCATAGGTCGGCGGTTCAAATCCTCCCCCCGCTACCTTTTTATAATGATGCTCAATGCTTTTTCAGTTATGTTTTTATATTCTCAGTTGATTACTTCCAATATGACTGAAAAAGGATATATCTTCCTGCCGAAGACAGCTGACGCAAAGTTCCAGGCATTCGGCATGACTCTTGAAGAGGCGCTCTCAAACGCAGCATACGCGATGTTCTCTCTCATGGTTGACGAGAAGGTCGCCGAGAAAGAGGAAAGGAATATAAATCTCTCAGCAGGAGACATCGAGCATCTCACAGTGAAGTTTCTTGAAGAGCTTCTCTTCCTTATTGATTCAGAAAGCTTCATACTTTCGAGGATAAAAAGCGTAAAAGTTGAAAAAAAGGGGAGATATTTGCTCTCTGCAACTATTAGGGGCGATAACCTGAAAAATTACAGGTTCAGGGAGGTAGTCAAAGCAGTGACTTTCAACGAGCTTAAGATTTCAGAGGAAAAAGGAAGGGCAACAATCCAGATGGTTCTGGATACTTGAGGGGATTTTCATGGAAATAAAAAAAATAAGCGATTTCATCTGGGAAATAGAAAAGCAGGGAAAGATGAGGGTGCCGGCAAGGATATATGCATCAGAGGAACTCCTCACAAAAATCAGGGAGGACAAGACAATTGGTCAGACGATGAATGTGGCATGCCTGCCGGGAATAATAAGGCATGCGCTTGCAATGCCCGACGCCCACGAGGGCTACGGTTTTCCAATTGGTGGCGTCGCTGCATTTGACTTAGATGATGGCATAATCTCTCCAGGCGGGGTCGGCTATGACATAAACTGCTCTGTGCGCCTCCTCAGGACCGACTATTCTGAGCACGATATTGCAGACAAGAAAAAGGCGCTTCTCGACTCAATATTCAGGGAAGTCCCTGCTGGAGTTGGGAAAGAAAGCACAATGAAGCTCTCCAGAGATGCTGTAAAAGATGTGATTGAGAAGGGCGCAAGGTGGGCTGTAGAGCAGGGCTATGGTTATTCCCATGACACAGAAAGGATTGAGGAGAATGGCTGCATGAAGACAGCTGACGCAAGTTTCGTGTCAGACAGGGCAATAAAGCGCGGGCTGCCCCAGCTTGGCACACTCGGCAGCGGCAACCACTTCCTTGAAATCCAGAAGGTTGACCAGATTTACGACGAAAAAATTGCAGCAGCATTTGGAATAAATAAGCCGGGCCAGATTACAGTTATGATACACTGCGGAAGCAGAGGGCTTGGGCACCAGGTTGCGTCTGATTACATAGAAAAAATGGAGAAAGCATATGGCACAGAGAACCTTCCCGACAGGGAGCTTGTAAACGCGCCAATACAGTCAGAGCTCGGGCAGCAATACTACAAGGCGATGTCAGCTGCAGCCAACTTCGCATTTGCCAACAAGCAGATGATAACGCACTGGGTGCGCTCTGTTTTTGAAAAGACGCTCGGCTCCTCAGAGAACATGGAAGTTGTCTATGACGTCTGCCACAACATCGCAAAATTTGAGAAGCATGAAATAGACGGCGAAAAAAGAACAGTGTGCATCCATCGGAAGGGCGCAACACGCTCATTCGGGCCTGGCAGGGATGAAATTCCTGAGATTTACAGAAGTGTGGGGCAGCCGGTGATAATTCCAGGCAGCATGGGAACTGCCTCATACCTGCTTGTAGGCACAAGGACAGCTGAGGAGATAAGCTTTGGCTCCACTGCCCACGGGGCAGGCAGGGTCTTAAGCAGGACGCAGGCGCTGAGAAATATCAGAGGAGAAGATGTTGTAAGGGAGCTTGCAAGCAAAGGAATAGATGTGAAAGGCGTGTCCTGGAAAGGGATTGCAGAAGAGGCGCCCTCTGTCTACAAGGACATTGATGAGGTTGTAAGGGTTTCAAATTCTCTCAAAATTGGGAATCTTGTTGCAAGGCTTGTTCCATTGGCAGTAATGAAAGGGTAACAAAAATTCGCCGAACATGCCTCACCACGCATTTAAACCCTAAGAAATTCTAACAGAATTTCTTGTTCAAGAAATGCATTTGCATTTCTTTGAATTGTAAAAACAATTCTTTGTGGGTGTAGCTTTACGAGGCACGTTCTTTAATGGCAAATTTTTGGAACAAGAAGAAAGATTCTTTAAATGTTTATTATCTTCCCAGCCCTGCCCACATTGATTACCCTTGTGTTCCCAATCTTTTCTTCCAGCCCTTCTGCTTCGTGGACATGGCTGCATAAAAGGATGTCCGGCTTGAAGCGCTCAACTGCCTTTCTGACGCCGCTGCTCCCTGGGAAAAAGCTGGTCATTTTCTCCATAATCGTTCCGGAAGGGTGGACGTGAGTTACCATTATCTTTATCTTTGCATCTTTGAGGTTCTCAAAGCCCTTTTTCAGAAGCCTGTAAATCTCATCCTCCTTCAGCTGGAAAAGCCCTATGTTGGCCCCCCCTGCGCCGAAAAAGCCCACATTCTTGTATTTCACTGAATAGCCATGCAGGTTGATGGCGCCGTAAAGCTGAGACAGGAAATCTGCTGTTGCAATTGTCTCATGGTTGCCTGGAACAAGCAGAACCTTCTTCTTTTTTTTCGCAAACTGTCCGATAAGGTTCTCTGTGGAGCGCTCTGCATATGTTATGTCGCCGCAGATAACCACCAGGTCTACATTCTCCTTTTCCGCCTTCTCAGCAAGCTTTTTTGCGAGCCCAACATCGCCGTGGATGTCCCCGAACGCAAGTATCTTCATTTTTTCACAATCTTCCTTATCAAATTCGAGATGGACCTCCTTTCAGGCGATGGCTGGCTCCTTCCGCGGCTTACAACCTCAACCTCTGCCTTTGAAAGATTGACTATTGTGGACGGGAAGCCCTCTTTTTCTCCCTCATAGATTATGAAGTCCATCTTTGCCTTGACCTCAGGATTGAGGTTTTCAATTGAGGTCATGAACTCCTCGCCAGAGATGTTTGCGCTTGTTGTTATAACCGGGCTGCCAAGCTCCCTCACAAAGTCGGAGAACCAGTGCTTTGGAATCCTCACGCCGATTGTCTCCCAGCTGTTGTTGACTTCATTTGCAATGGCCTCCCTGTTTTTCAGCTTGAAAATCAGGGTGTAGGGCCCCGGAAGCTTTTTTATCCACTCCTCTGCAAATGGCGGCACTATGCATTTGCTGTATATCCAGTCAATATTTGGGATTATTATGGAAAAGGGCATGATGTCTCTCTTCTTCACATCCCTCACCCTCCGGACTGTTTTGCCCTTTGTAGCGATGCACCCAATCCCATATATTGTATCTGTAGGGTGTATGAATATTGCCCCGTCCTTCACCATATCGATGAACTTCTCCTTATTTATAAGAAATTCTTCCTTTGAGACGACTTCCATGAGAATGTGGTTAGGAGCGGCTATTTAAAAATATTATGCAGAAAAGCGGCAAAACTCCAATCTTCAGATTGGAGATAAGCCGCTTTTAGCACAAAGAAATGTATTACA
>PEXD01000019.1:6720-8916 GCA_002779235.1 Candidatus Woesearchaeota archaeon CG07_land_8_20_14_0_80_44_23
GTGGAGTGCTATCAGCCCTACTTAACGCATATTCTTATAGAAACCTCAAGGGTTCCGCTTCCTGTTGAGAGGGGAACAGTTGCATAGTTGGAGTTTCTGCAGGAAGAAATCCCGTCTGTTGATATGCTATTAATGCCAATCGGAGCGCCATTGTATTTGACAGAAAAGTTGTAATCATCATTCCTGGCGCCGAGCGAGCGAATGAGAGTTTGGTTTATTTCCTGCCGAGAATATTCGCACGAATCTTTCCCATTGCATAAAATTTTTTCATCTGCAGTTGCGCAGTCCATCAGCAAATCCTGAATGCTGTAACCCTCGCAAGTGCTGGTTGTCTTTATCACTGCGTTCACAAAATCCCAGGTGAGCTTGTTGTATGAGATTTCCTGCTTCACATTAGAGGGCTTGCTGTTTGCGCTGAACCCGATGAACAGCAGCACTATGAATATTATGAGCACAATTGCAATAGCTATCCCAAATGCCTCAACCTGCGCCCTTCTCATATGTATCTCCTTATTGAAAGCATTGAAAAGATGTATCTGGCTGATGTGGCGTTGTATGCTGAAACGGGAAACTCAAAAAGCTGGCTGCTCTTGCTTCCAGGTTTTGTCCTGTTGTATAGGAGAATGCTCCCCTCTTCAGGATAAATTTCTTTTAGAGTTATGTTAGCATATAAAACTGAGTTTGCATAGCTTCCGAAAGCGCTGGAGTAGAAAAGATTCCCCCTTGTTTTCGCAATCCCTGCCACTGCCTCAAGCTTATAGATATCAATGCAGTTGTCCATCTCACACCTTATCTCAGGCATCTCAATAATAATCTGCGCAAGGGAAACTGCGTCCAGCGCCACGCTCTCTTCCTTCTGCTGGCTGCCCTGCTCTGCCTGGAATCTTGAAAAAAATATTATGCCCAGAATGAGGAGCAGCGAGAAAAACACAACTGCAGCAACTGTCTCAAGGCTCTTGAGCTGCCCTTCCCTGTCCCTTTTTAGTAGATTGACGGGCATGAGAACCTCACCAGCAAGCTGTTTGCAGAATCCAGCGAATTTTCAGAATCTGCAATTTTTTTTGCATTTTTATCAGAAATCCCCGCGAGCCCCCTGTTCTTCGTAAGCGGGTAAATCAGAGCCATAAATTCCAGGATGCTGACTGTTGCGGAATTTAAATCAGATGAACTGAGGAGATTATAGCACTCTTGGCTTGAAGAGGAGGAGTATTCCTCAGCCATTTTCACAAGCCTGATTTGCGACATGTTCAGAATCCAGTAGAGCCTGTCAAATGCCTTTGCAGCGCTGCACTCATAATCAGCAATGCTGCCTGAGTAGATTGCAGCCACCATCATCTCGTCCCCGAAATAGTATGTTGAGTTGCTGCTTCTGTCTTTGTTGTAAAAAGTCACATTGCCATAATTGAGTGCAGCGCCGATTTTTGGTTCAATCTCAATAATAGAAGCATTGTTCAATAGATTAAAATGATTTTTTGCTTCTTCTTTTCCAAAGAAAACCAATCTTATATCCTTTCCCTTCCTGCCGCTTATTTCTGCTGCTAACTCATCAACATTGTCAGCACTGATTATTGCCTTGTCCACTGAGTCAGGCATCCTCTTATCTGCCTCATCAACAACAGCGGATTGTGCATTGTTTTTTGCGAGCAGGTAAGAATTTTTAGGCGACGTTAGGTATAATAAATTTCCTGCCTTTAGTGGAAATTTCCACTGCGCCGCCTTGATTATCACTTTTCCTGAATCAGAGCTTATGCCACCAGGGGCAAAGGCAGCTCCCAAATCAGCAGGGGATATGCCCTTAAAAACTGCTTGCCCGCAGCTAAAATTAATACCAGTTTTGCCCACATCTATTTCCCCGGAAAAGTCCTCCTGCGTCATTGAGCCCGCAACTGCCGCCTCAAAATTGCTTTTCATCCCGACTGAGGCAGAAGTTGATGCAGATTCCCGCTGAAGGCTTACTGCCTTGAAAACTATGAACAGGAAGACAGCGCCTGCAATGAGCACGAATATCCAGTTCAGCTGGACATCTGACTCGCTCCTTTTCTTGTAAAACAGCATTTTTGGCAGCCCTAGAAAATAAAAAATTACAAAGAAATTCCTTTGGAATTTCTTGTTCAAAGAAATCAAATGATTTCTTGAACTGAAAATCTTGATTTTCATGTTCCAAAACCACAAAAATCGAAGATTTTTGGGTCCTAA
>PEXD01000064.1:0-7643 GCA_002779235.1 Candidatus Woesearchaeota archaeon CG07_land_8_20_14_0_80_44_23
TCAACACCAAGAAGAAGTTTGCCGAGGTTCTCGCCACAGAGATAATTGACGCTTACAACATGAGCTCAAACTCAAACGCAATTTCCAAGAAGCTCATGACTGAGAGGCAGACAGAAGCATCAAGATAAATCTATTTTTTCTTTTTAAGAACAGCAAAGAACAAAGATCCATCATCTGGGAATCTCCTTCTGAGAGAGAGGTCTATCTTTTCCATTATATGTTTTAATTTTCTGTTTTTTATCTCATAATTTAACAGATCTAAATGGACATAGGTCTCAAAAGTTACAGGAGTGAACAATCGCTTACTGATTAATATTTCCGGGTCTATAAAATCCTGATAATTTGAAATACTCAAAAAATCATCCAATGATAATGACTTTCTTATTAACCCATTTTTAATAAAATGTTGGTTTAAGTTGTTTTCAATCACATCATATTTAGCATACCTTTTCTTTAACATTGTTTTTTTAATGAATTTTTTTGGATAATACATCAAAGGCATTTTAGAAATAGATTTAAATATTAGGGAAGGATTAATCAATGAAATTACAAGAGAATACATAACGTTTAAGAAACGCAACATTCTATTTTTTAGGAATTTATGATTTGGTTCAAAACCGACTATAAGTATGCCCTTATTTTTTAATATTCGGTGAGCCTCGCTCACGAAGTCTTCTGGTTTGTACAAATGGTGAAGAACAAAGTTTACAAGCACAATATCCACTGAACTTGATGGCAGTGGGATTCGTAGCGGTATCGAAGGCAGGTTTGTTATAAATTTAAGTTTGATTTTTTTTCTTTTTATTAATTTTTTATATTTGTTTAATCTTGATTTGGAAATTTTTAGGGAATCCTTGGATATATCCATGCATATTAAGGTTGAGTTTTGCAAATGTGGAATTATGGCCTGGGGAACAAACCCTGTTCCAGAGCCAAAATCTAATATTTTAAGCGAATCTTTTGATAGGAAATTAGTGGCAACTTCGGTCCATTTTTTGACTGCAGTATTCCTAAATTGCAAGGGGGTCCCAACATAAATCTTAGAGAAATAATTATGGAGTATTTTATTTACCTCTAAAACAAGTTTCTCATCAATAAATTTTTTATTCATAGTATGAAGTAAAAAAGGTATGACGCATAAACCTTTTAAATTATTTTCTTAATTTTTTAACTGATTTTATTGGCTTCCACTTTATGTGTTTTTCTTTATCAAACAGATAATCGAAGGCGCCCAAGAATCTGGAAATTGCTTCAAGCCCCGCAGCTCCAATTATCCAAGCAAAATTTTTCACATTTACCTTTTTTAGAAGATTTTTTAGGATAGAAAAAGAATTCATCGTTAAGGGTGAGTAACCGGTTTTTCTGCTTAGCATGATGTGCCCGCAGTAGATGCGCCTCCTTTGGCTTATAAAGTCAGGGAGGTTTTCCGGCCCTTTGTTGTAGACAATTGCCTCCGGCTCATACGCCAGGGAATACCCTTTCTTCTTGATTATGCCCGCAATTTCTTCTTCATCAACTATTGTGGGGGGAATGCGCTTTATTATGTTCCGGAAAGCTATCAGCTCGCCGAATTTGGGCTGCTGGAGGGACAGTTCGTGATGTAAGGAGTATATCAGTTGCGATGCAAATCCGAAAAAGTGCCTGCTGTCATTGACGGGAACTATCCTGGAAGCGACTATGCCTGTTTTCCTGTTGTAAAAATGCATTGCTAATTTGTCGAAGCAGTCATTTTTTGGAATATTGTCGGCGCTTTCAAGGATTAGGACTGGCGATTTGGCGATTTTAAGGAAGGCATTTATCGCAAACCACTTGCCTTTCCTCTTTTGAAAGTGTATTAACTCAATTTTTCCCTTTAATTTTCCTGATTTTTCGAATTTCAAAACTTTTTCTCTTGTGGAATCTGTGCTTCCGTCATCAATTACAAACACTTTGTCTATAACAGCTATTTTCAGTTTTTGTTTTTCTATTGCATCAAGAAGAAGGCAAATGTTCTGTTCCTCATTATAGGTAGGAATTCCAATGGATATTCTTATCTTTTTCATTATTGTTTCAGGAACAGGAAGGGGGGCTTAATTAATTTTACTCTATATTTTCCTTCATCTCCATGATTCCGGGATTCTTGACTGTTTTCACCTTGTTCCCGTATATGTAGATGTACTGCCAGAAGATGCCCTGCCTTCTCTCGATGTGCACGAAGAAGCCGCATTCGCTGAAAATCTGCTTTATCTCCTCATCCTTTGAGAGCCAGTCAATGTTTGGCAGTATGTAGAAAAACTTGTCATATTCAAGAAAGACAATCCTGCCATTCTTCTTGAGCCGGCTGTTTATCTCTTTAAGCACGTATTTTACATCCTGGATGTAGCCGAGTGCCGCTATGGAGACAGCTGCGTCAATTCTCTTTACACTCTCATGCAGAGTGTCTTTCTTTTCGTGCAGCACTATAACATGCTCGTGCCCTGCCTTCTTCATCCTGCCGCGGGTTATCCTAACTTCGCGCTCTGAGATGTCTGTTGCATAAACCTTTCCGCTCCTGCTCACTGCCTCTGCAATGTGCATTGTGAAGGTTCCGACTCCGCACCCAAACTCCAGAACTGTCCTGTTTTTTATGTCGCCTAGAAGCTTTATTATTTCCTTTCTAACTGGCACCGGGAAGAGATACCTTTCAGTGAAGAGCGCGAGGTATGCAAAAAGGTCATTCACTATTATTATTGCCTTGGGATTGTAGTAAAGCTGGAGGAGGAAATAGAGAGGTATGCATACTGCTATAAGGGACAGCCCAAGGAGGAATAAGTTCAGGGCATCTGATTCGCTCCTGAGCCAGCCCAATATTATTGCAACAAAGAAAATGCTTACAATTATAGGACCGAACCTTGCGAGTGGAACCTTGAACTTCCTTTCCAGGAATGGCTTCTTTATCCTAAGAATTGTAACTGAGAGGATTATTGGGATATACATTATGATGGAAAGGGGAACTATGAGGCTGAGAAAGACCTTGTATTTGCCCATGCACATGAAAAGCACTATTATCGAGACTATTGTCTGGAAGATTATTGCCTTGTATGGTGTCTTGTATTTCGGGTGCACCTTCGCCATCTGGGAGAGGAAAAGCCTGTCCCTTGAAAGCGCGAAGATGAGGCGGGGGGTTGAGATTATGCCTACTGCAGCTGAGCCAATCATCGTGAAGTAGATTCCCAAGCTTATTATTGTCCTGCCGAGCCCTCCTAAGAGCATCTGCGAAAGCTCTCCTAATGGCGCATTGATTTGTGAAAGCTGCTGCCAGGGTATTATTCCTAATGAGACAAATGCCAGCACGAGCCCGATGAAAGCCATTACCCCTGCTGCCCAGAGTAGCGCCTTAGGAATCACCTTTTCCGGCTCTTTTATCTCTTCAGCAAGGAAGGTTGTAGCCTCCCAGCCGAAAAATGTCTCTGCAATGAAGAACATGGTTACCAGAATTGCAGTTGG
The DNA here is from genome assembly GCA_002779235.1 of Candidatus Woesearchaeota archaeon CG07_land_8_20_14_0_80_44_23. Classification (GTDB taxonomy): domain Archaea; phylum Nanobdellota; class Nanobdellia; order Woesearchaeales; family 0-14-0-80-44-23; genus 0-14-0-80-44-23. Next base: position 3,466 of record PEXD01000064.1, read on the forward strand.
CGGGTGGGTGAAGAATGGGCTGAAATTTGAAATGTTTATGTGGAAAAGCCCGGGAACTATTATTGAAAGCGCTACTGAGATTGTTATGCCTGTGAATATCAGGAGCGTTACTGAGCTTGCCTCAACTCCAATGTAGGCAATATAGTTTATGAGCAATATGAATGCAACACTAATTAGAACTCTCAGGATTGGGTAATATGGCGCTGACGGCGAGATAAGGTAATCAAGAGCAATTATGATAAACATTGCGATTTGTATATTGGCTACAAACCACAGCAGCCAGCCAATCACAAAAGAGGCAAACCTTCCATAGGTCTGCTTGCTGAACTCATAAGCCCCCCCTGCCTTCGGAAACATTGCCACAAGTTCGCCGAATATTGCTGATACATAGATGGAGATTGCACCCATCAGCGCCCAGGCAATCAGGGACATGTTTCCCGAATAGCCGGCGGCAATCGAGCTCCCGAAGAAAAGCCCGCTTCCGACAAGCGAGCCCAGCGCAAGCGCGAATACTGCCCAGAAACCGAGCTCCCTCTTCAGTTCAGCCATAGCCCCTAAAACCTCTCAAAGGTATAAAAAGAGTTATCTAAACTAAAAAGTAGTAATTTTTCTTTTAATCAAAAATTTATAAATAAAAATTATTAATGCTTTTTATGGAAATCTTTTTTAAGGGATGAGTGCTTTTTATTTGTCATGAAGGTAATATTTGCAGAGGCCCGCTCAAAATCAGCGGTAAAAGTGCAGAAGGATGAGCTTGAGAAGCTGCCTAAAACTGTCGGGCTGCTCACAACAGTTCAGTTCATAGGGCAGCTGGACTCTATAAAAAAGCAGGTTGAGGACTCTGGAAGAAAAGTTCTCATCGGCAGGGGCATCAGGACAAAGTATGAGGGGCAGGTTCTCGGCTGCGACTCCTCTGCAGCCAGAGAAGATGCAGATGGCTTCCTGTATGTAGGCACAGGAATCTTCCACCCATTGGGAATTGCGCTCAGAACAGAAAAGCCGGTTTTCATCCTTGACCCTGCTTCGGGAAAGATTGAAGAACTCGGAAGGGAAAAGGTTGAGAAAGTCAAAAAAAGGAGAAAGGGGGCTCTCTTAAAGCTTCTGAATTCTGAAAGGATTGGGATACTTGTCTCGCTCAAGCCAGGGCAGGAGATGCTTGGCGAGGCGCTGAGGATAAAGAAGCTCCTTGAATCCAGGGGCAAGTCCGCCTATATTTTCATATTTGACACCCTGGATTTTTCAGAGCTCGAGAACTTCCCGTTTGTCAAGTGCTTTCTGAACCTTGCCTGCCCGAGGATTTCAGAGGACTTTGAAAGATTCAGCAGGCCTGTTGCTGATTACTCTGATGCAAAGGAGTTTTTGAAATAAAAGCTTTTATAAGATAATAGTTTTTAAACAGCAGTTCATTAGGCGCACTGAAAATGAATAAGCCGAGTAAGAAGAAAAAAAGGTTTCTGGTAATGGATGCAGGAATAATTGACCGGCTGCTTGCCTTCCTGATAGACGTAATCCTGCTCAGGTTCACCCTGTTCCTGCCATTTGAGGGCATGCTCTCATCAATCTATGAAAAAATGGGAATTCCGGCAAATTCGTCAAGTTTCAATACAACCTATAATTATTTCATCTCCCACCCTGAAGTGGGAAACTCAGCATCTCTCCTGCTCCTGGGCTTTGCCGGGCTCGTGCTGCTCTATTTTGCATTGATGGAGTTCGCGCTCGGCCAGACAGTGGGCAAGATGGTTCTTAAGATAGCTGTTGTCTCTGATTTGGGCCTGAAGAAAAAGGGGAAGAAGGTCTCAAAGCCAACTCTTCTCCAGTGCCTCTTGAGGAATATTGGCTTTATCCCGCTTTTTCCGCTTATGCTGCTCTGGGCGATAGACCCGCTTTTCATTATTTTCAGGAAGGACAGGAGAAGATTGACTGAACTGATGACTGCAACGAGGACCATGAAATATCTGGAATATTAAGGGATGATATTAGGGAACCAAAATGAGAGTTAGGACAAGCTTTTTCATAATCATTGCCCTTGCAGCTGTAATTCTTTTCTCAGGGGCAGCATCTGCCTCCTTTAAGATAAGCTATTCCTGCCCAACTGTGCACTGCGTTGAGGGCGGCTCAATTGTCTGGAATGTCAGCATACAGAACACTGACAAGGATGTAATAAGGATAAGCGGGATAGAGCTGAAAGACCGCGACGGCGTTGTTATTGCATCCTATTCAGGAAATCTTGAGATTGCATTCAAGGAGAGCAGGGACGCAATATTCAGCTCAACTGCCCCGCCTGCTGACAACTACACCTATGCATACTATTATCCATGCTTCACATTCTTCAATGTGCAGGGCTCGAGCGTTGTCTCAACAGATAAAAGATGTTATGACATAATGAACATCACTGTCATGCCCACTCCGCTTGTGAGGTGCAGCTCTGACCTGAACTGCAGCGATGATTCCAGGTGCGAGCAGGGGCTTTGCTTCAGGATAAAGTGCAGCGGCTGCCAGTTCCCTGCAAACCATTCCTGCATGCCTTACCAGTGCTGCATCAACAGCAATTGTTCAAGCAGCGAGGGGTGCTTTTCTCACGAGTGCAAGCCGCTCCTGTGTCCTGGCGACTACTTTGCAGATGAGCACATCTGCAAGAAGCTTTCCTGCGGCTTCCTTGAAATGGGCAGGAACAACAGGTGCGAGAAGAATGTGGTGTTGTATCTTGCGCTTGTTATCACCTTATCAATTTTGCTTGCTCTCACGGCAATACTTTTCATGACTAATGTGAAGATAGGCAAAAAAACCATTCTGAAGATGCTCCGTGACAAGCGCACTGCAGAAATTCACAAGAGGCAGGAGCAGCGCCAGCTGAATGAGGCCGAGACCCACAGGGAACTCCTGAAATATGAGAAAGATTCAGATGAAATAGAGCTGCACAAGAAGGAGATAAGAAGGCACGAGGCAGAGGCGAGGAAGGAAAGGCGCATCTGGGAGCAGCTGATGGAAGTCCAGACCTGCCCTGAATGCCACAGCTTAATAGATGCTAATCTCAGGGTCTGCCCGAAATGCGGGGAGAAGCTCAGGAAGGGAGAGAAAAAAGAGTAACAAAAATTTGCCTGGCAAATTTTTGGAACAAGAAATTCCTTTGGAATTTCTTTGTAAGCATCAGTCAATTTTTCTGAAAGCGCTGTGTCTGAAAGCACTGCATGCCCTGCCAGATTGGGAAATTTTTTAAATCAGCCAGGAATATTGTAATTGTATGAAGCGAATTGCAGTTGCAGTGTGCATACCCACCAAAGATGAGGAGGAAAATGTAGCTCCAGTCGCAGCCAGGATTCTCTCTTTGAATCTTCCAATGACTGTAAGGACACATAGAGAAACATTCCGATTATGCAGGGATTCCCTCAAGATTGTCTTCATAAATGACAATGCCAGGGACAGCACATTCAAGGCAGAGAAAAAGATTGCAAGGGCTAATCCCCGCAGGGTTTTTGTGGCTGTCAACAGGAGGGGCTCTGGGCTTGGGAATGCCTATCTCTCGGGCTTTGAGTTTGCAAAGAAAAAACTTTTGGCAGGACTTGTTTTTGAGATGGATTCTGACCTGAGCCATGAGCCAGAAGCGATTCCCGACTTCCTCTCGGCAATATCCAAATGCAATGCAGTTTTCGGCTCGAGATGTGTCAAAGGGGGAAGCGCCCCGGGCTGGGGCTTCAAAAGGCGGCTGATAAGCAGGACTGCAAACCTCCTTGCCTATCCTGCAACAGGGTTCAAGATAAGGGATGTCACAACGGGATTCCGGCTTTATGACAGGCAGGCGCTTGATGCGCTTGATTTCAGGACAGGAGCGGGCTTCTCAGGATATGCCTTCCAGCTGAAGGCGGCCTCAACAATTGTGAAAAAGGGGCTGTCTGTAAAAGAGATTCCGATAAGGTTCATTGACAGAAAGGCAGGGAAGTCAAAGCTCAGGAAGAAGGACGTACTTGAGTTTTTCGGGCTTGCCTTCAGGGAGATTTTTGCCAAGGTGTCAAAAACCACCAGTCAAAAACTAGTGGTATGAATGGTTAATGAGAAAAAATCATTGTGGTTTTTGACACAAAGAAAACTTTAAAGTTTTCTTTGCACACAAAACACTAAAAAATTCCGCTGGATTTTTGGTGCACCAAAAATTTGTTTCACAAATTTTTTAGTGTTACAAT
>PEXD01000064.1:7657-8019 GCA_002779235.1 Candidatus Woesearchaeota archaeon CG07_land_8_20_14_0_80_44_23
GTGTTACAATAGTAATTTATATTAACAATCCAATCCACTTATCTTTGATAAGTGAAATTTTGTTGTTTAAATCCTGAAAAAGCATCTTGGAGTAGCAATCGTGAAAAAAGCAATCAAAAAGAAGGGGAATGAAAGGGCAGTCAGGCTCGCTATTCTTATCCTGGCCCTTGCCTTTGTGTTCATTTTTGTCTACAGCCCGCATTTCAGAAATCCCTATCCAATCCATATTGATGAGTGGCAGCACATAGCACAGATTATCTCAGTGTCAGAGGGCAAGCCCAACTGGAACCCTTATTTTAGGGAGGGGCATGCTGACTTGGAAATTTTCTTCCATGGCTTCTGGGCGCCTTTTGCACTTCTGC